>USQL01000001.1 GCA_900556935.1 uncultured Eubacteriales bacterium
CCGTATGACCATCATGACCACCACCTTCATCCCCTGCGGCGCAAAGGTGCCCTTCATTGCCATGATCGCCGGTGCGATCTTCGGCGGCAGCCCCTGGGTCTCCACCGGTGCTTATTTCATCGGTATGGCCGCCATCGTCTGCTCCGGTATTATGCTGAAGAAAACCAAGATGTTCGCCGGTGATCCCGCCCCCTTCGTGATGGAGCTGCCTCCTTATCACATCCCCACCTTGGGCAATGTGCTCCGCTCCACCTGGGAGCGTGGCTGGTCCTTCATTAAGAAGGCCGGTACCATCATCCTGCTGTCCACCATCGTTGTGTGGTTCACCTCCTACTTTGGCTTCACCGAGGATGGCTTCCGGATGCTGTCCGAGGACGAGCTGAACCTCTCCATCCTGGCCCGCATCGGCAGTGCCATCGCCTGGATCTTCGCGCCTCTTGGCTGGGGCGAGTGGCAGGCAGCCGTTGCCTCCATCACCGGCCTGGTTGCCAAGGAAAACATCGTCGGCACCATGGGCATCCTGTACGGTGCCTCCGGCAATGTGTATGAGACCCTGGCCGCTACCTTCACCACCATCTCCGGCATGTCCTTCCTGGTGTTCAACCTGCTGTGCGCCCCCTGCTTCGCGGCCATCGGTGCCATCAAGCGGGAGATGAACAACGCCAAGTGGACCTGGTTCGCCATCGGCTATCAGTGCGGCTTTGCCTACTGCGTCAGCCTGATGATCAATCAGTTCGGCGGCCTGTTCACAGGCTCTGTCAATGTCATCGGCCTTGTGGCCGCTCTGGCAGTGCTGGGCTGCATGATTTACATGTTGGTTCGTCCCTACAAGGAAGCTGACAAGCTCACCGCGAGAGTTTAAGAATCCATTTTGCAGGGGACGGTCCGCCGTCCCCTGCATTTGCGCATGAAAGAAAGGAACCATTATGGGAACTGTGATTGTCCTTGCTGTCCTGGTTGTGATTGTCGGCCTGATTGTCGCCGGCATGGTCCGGGACAAGAAAAACGGCAAGCATTCCTGCGGCGGAGATTGCTCCAGCTGCGGCGGGTGCAGTCATAAATAAGAAACACCCCAAGGGGCTGCCTCACACGGCAGCCCCTTAAAAATTAAGCGCCCGTACCCTTGTGCAAATCCCGTTTCCGGTATATAATAACGAAAAACCCCAAATCAATGGGAAAGAGGAAACAATATGGAATTTAAGGTCTTGGCAGTGGGGGATGTGGTGGGCACCCCCGGGATGGAGCGGATTTCGAAAACCCTTCGCGCTCTGAAACGGAAGACAAACGCCGACTTTGTGGTGGTCAACGGAGAAAACGCCAGCGTGGTGGGCATCACCCCCATGCAGGCGGAGGAGATTCTGGATGCCGGGGCGGATGTGGTCACCTTGGGGAACCACAGCTTTGGGAAGCGGGAAATCGTCAACTACCTGGAGGATACCTCCCGGGTGCTGCGGCCTGCCAATCTGGCCCCCCAGGCTCCCGGCATCGGTTGGAGCGTTTATGAGACGAACGCGGGAGACGTGGCGGTCATTGACCTGATTGGCCGCTGCAACATGGACTACACCCCGGACAATCCCTTTTTGCTGGTGGAAAAAATCCTGAAAAAGCTGGATACCGGGCTTGTTCTGGTGGAGCTGCACGCGGAGGCCACCTCGGAGAAGCTGGCCATGGGCTATTTGCTGGACGGACGGGTCAGTGCCGTCTGGGGCACCCATACCCATGTGCCCACGGCGGATGCCCGGGTGCTGCCCAAGGGCACGGGCTATGTGACGGACCTGGGCATGACCGGCCCCAGGGAATCGGTGCTGGGCATCCGGCCGGAGCTGTCCATCGCCCGGTTCCGGGGGGATTTGACCGAGCGCTACCGCTGGGCGGAGGGCCCCACCAAGCTGGAAGGGGTGCTCTTTACCCTGGATGCGGCCACGGGGAAGTGCCTGCGGGCGGAAAGGGTTGACCAGTGGGACTGAAAATACTCCATTCCGGGGATTTCCATCTGGATTCCCCCTTTACAGGCTTCCCGGAGAAGACCCGGGCCATGCTGCGGCAGGCCCAGCGGCGGCTTCCCGAGGAACTGGTTCGGCTTTGCCGGGAGGCACAGGCACAGCTGGTGCTTCTGGCGGGGGACGTGTTCGACGGCCCCTACAGCCGTCAGACGGCGGCGCTTTTGGCCCAGTGCCTGGAGGACTGCGCCGTTCCGGTGCTGATTGCCCCGGGAAACCACGATTTTGTGAGCCCCGCTTCCCCCTGGCAGCAGGAGCTCTGGCCGGAGAATGTGCATGTTTTCCGGGGAAATCTCAGCTATGTGGATTTGGAAGAGCTGGATTGCCGGGTCTATGGGGCGGGCTACACCTCCATGGATTGCCCGGGGCTGCTGGAGGGCTTTCACGCGGAACGGGCCTTTGCCCATACTCTGGGGGTCCTCCACGGGGACGCGGTCAGCGGCAAAAGCCCCTACTGTCCGGTGACGGCGGGGCAGGTGGCAGCGTCAAACCTTGACTATCTGGCCCTGGGCCATATTCACAAGGGCAGCAGCTTTACGGCGGGGAATACCATGTGCGCCTGGCCCGGCTGCCCCATGGGCAGAGGTTGGGATGAGACGGGGCGAAAGGGGATGCTTCTGGCGGAGCTGGGGGACACCGTGACCCTGAAAACCCTGCCTGTCAGGAGCCCCGCGTTTTTGGAGGAGACGGTGGACATTACATTGGAGGGGCCCCAGGCCCTCCAAAGGGTCCTGCCGCCGGTGGACAACGGGGACCTGTACCGGGTAACGCTGACGGGCAGGGGAAGCCCGGACCCGGAAGCCATCCGGGCCCAATTTTCCCATCTTGAAAACCTGGAGCTGCGGGACAGAACCCGCCCGCCCCTGGACCCCTGGGCGTATGTCGGCGAAAACAGCCTGAGAGGGGTCTATATGGGCCTTTTGAAAGAAAAATATGACCGTTCCCAGCCGGAGGAGGCGGAGACGGCCTACCTGGCGGCGGAGCTGGCGGCAAGGCTCTTAGAGGGGGAGGAGGTGATGCTTCCGTGAGAATCGAATCCATGACGGCGACCTTCGGAACGCTGGAGCACCGGACCTTGGAATTCACCCCGGGGCTCAATATCCTCTCCGGGGAGAACGAATGGGGCAAAAGCACCTGGTGCGCCTTTCTGCTTGCCATGCTCTATGGCCTGGATACCCGGGCCAAAACCACAAGGTCGGCCCTTTCCCCCAAGGAGCGCTATACCCCCTGGTCCGGAAGCCCCATGTCCGGCACCGTGGCCCTCAACTGGAACGGCAGACGCGTCACCCTGGAGCGGACCACCAAGGGCCGCGTCCCCATGGGGGCCTTCCGGGCCTACGAGACGGAGACCGGGCTGCCGGTGCCGGAGCTGACGGCGGACAACTGCGGCCAGACCCTTCTGGGAGTGGAGCGGGAGGTATTCTGCAGGGCCGGGTTTATCCGGCAGGAGGAGATGCCCGTGACCCAGAGCGAGGCTCTGCGGGCCCGGCTCAACGCTCTGGTCACCACCGGCGACGAGGGGGTTGACGAGGCGGCCCTCGCCCGGAAGCTCAAGGAGCTGAAAAACAAATGCCGCTTCAATCAGTCGGGGCTTCTGCCCCAGGCGGAAAAGCAGCTGCGGGAGCTGGAGGAGGCACTCAGGGAGCGGGAACGGCTGGAGGGGGAGATTTCCCGTCTGGAAGGGCAGCTTGCCCTGACGGAGGCGTATCTCCAATCCCTCAAAACCCATCAGGCCGCCCTGGACTATGCCAAGGCATCCATGGATGCCCGCCAGGTACAGAAAGCTCGGGCCGAGGCGGAAAAGGCCGCCCGGGAGGCGGACAAAATGGAGGAAATCTGCGCGGACCTCCCCACCCGGGCCGAGGCGGAAAAGCGTCTGCGGGACCTGGCCGCCCACATGAACGCCTGGAACGAGGCGGGGACGGAGCGAAGCCGGTGCGCCCAGATGCCGGAGCTGCCCCAGGCACCGGAGGTGTTCCGGGGCCTGAGCGGCGAGCAGGCGCTCCAAAAGGCCCGGGAGGACGGAAAGGCCTACCACTCCATTGTGGGCCGGGGCTTCTGGACCTTCCTGATTCTGGCCGCCCTGGGCATTCTCGGGGGGCTGGTGCTGCTGCTGGGCTTTGGAGCGCTGATTCCGGCCCTGGTATGCTTTGGCGTTGGAACGCTGCTGCTGGCGGTGTCCCTGCTGGTGGGCAGCCGGGAGAAGGAAAAGCAAAAGGCCCTGGCCATCCCCTACGGCGGCGGAACGCCGGATGCTTGGGAGGCCAAGGCCAGAACCTATGCCGATGCCTTGCAGCGGTATTACAATGAAAAACAGGACTGGACCCACCGTCAGACGGAGCTGGAGCAGCAGCTCCAGGGCCTGCGGGACCAGCGGAAATTCCTGTGCGAGGGCCGGGAGCCCCGGGAAATGGAGGAGCTGTGCCGCCAGGTGCTCTCCGCCTGGGACACGTTGGAGGTCCTTCGTGGCCGGAAGGAGACGGCCCAGCGCCATCTGGAAACCCTTTCGGCCATGGCCGCCAAGGAAACAACGCCTGTTCAGGATGAGCTTACCCTGTCCCCGGAGGAGACGGATGCCGAGCGCCAGGCCGCCCAGGAGCGGGTAACCAATCTCAGCCTCCTTTTGGGCGGGGAGAGAAGCCGCCTGGAGGCCCTGGGCAGCCGGGAAAGCCTGGAAACAGCCCGCACCCAGACCCGGGAGCGGGTTCAGAGCCTACAGCGCTATTACGATGCCCTGACCCTGGCCCAGCAGACCCTGACGGAGGCAAGCCAAAGCCTGCAGCGCCGGTTTGCCCCTCAGATTTCCGAAAAGGCCCAGAAATGGATGTCCGCCATGACAGACGGACGCTACAATCGGCTGCTGCTCAGCGAGGATTTGACCTTGCGGGCCGGTGCGGAGGGGGAAACCACCCTGCGGGAGGTCCTGTGCCGCAGCAGCGGCACGGAGGACCAGCTGTACCTTGCCCTCCGCCTGGCCGTCGCGGAGACCATCGCCCCGGAGGCCCCCCTGATTCTGGACGATGCCCTGGTCCGCTTTGACGACACCCGCATGTCCCGCGCCATGGAGGTCCTGAAAGAAATCAGCCGGGACAAGCAGGTAATCCTCTTCTCCTGCCAGAGCAGAGAAAAGAGCCTGTACGGTACATAAAAAGGGCGGTGCGTCGCGCAGCACAAAAGCTTCCCCTCCGGGGAAGCTGGCTCGGCGTAGCCGAGACTGATGAGGGCGGCACAGACTGACGGAATTAGAAAGCCCGGGCGAATTCGTATACCCCCGGACACAAGCCCAAAAAGCCTTCTCAGGCTTCCGAAGGTCCCCGCCGCAGCGGGGGAATGTGGAGGGGACACCTATAACAAGTGCCGAAGTTGGTAAGAAAATATAGCGAAAACGCGGAATTTATAGCTTTCAACGTCTTTTTCAGCACGGCAATCCCGCAAGGTGTCCCCTCCACATCCGCCTGCCGGCACCTTCGGAAGCCTGAGAAGGCAGAGGGCTTTGGCTTTCAGGTTATACGAATTCGCCCAAAGTTTCTCCGCACCGGTTCTGCGTACCGCCCCTCATCCACCGCTGAGGCGGTCCCCCTTCCCCGGCGGGGAAGGTTATAGGTTTCCGTCTGGGGGTATACGAATTTGCCCGGGCTTTTTAATTCCGGCAGTCTGTACCGCCCCTCATCCCTGAATTATGGTATAGCTGCCACCGGCAGCTATTTTAATTTAAGATTCGCAGCGCGGAGCACCACGCTGCGGCGGTCCCCCTTCAGGGGAGCCGTAGATGTTTTTATTGCTCTGTGATCCTATAAACCCCATACCCCACAGCCGCGCCCAGGAGGTTGAGAATCAAATCGTCAATGTCGCAGGTGCCTACGATGAAGAGAACCTGCAGAATTTCCACGCAGCACACGGTGACGCAGACCGCGAGAAGCGTCAGGAAAAAGCCGCGGAGCTTTGAAAACAGTGCGGGCAGAAAATAGCCCAGGGGGACGAACAAAAGGACATTCCCCAGCAGATTGTGCAGGGCAATCTTCACAAGATAGGGCCGCACCGGCGGCACCAGAAGCCGGGAAAATCGGCGGATGGTCCGGAAGGGGACGAGATTCAGATGGGTCCTGAGATACTCGGGGAAGGGCAGCCCACGCTCGTTGGGCATCCTGGCAAAGAGGAGAAAAAGCATGATAAGGCAGTAAAGAAAAAAGACAATGGCTTTTTTTCGGTGCCCGGTCTGTTCCATTGCGTGTCCCCCTTTCGAAAAAATCCAAATCATTATATCAGATAGTGCTCAGAAAGGCAAGCGTGGTAATTTCCTATATTTTGGGCCTATTTTACACAGTTGTAAGGAGAAAAAACCATGGTACAGCCAATTTGCAAGGATTTATTTTTACTAAGCCGCCCCGCGCGGCCCGCCCTTCCCGAGGACGAGCCCATTGCGCGGGATTTATTGGACACCCTCCAGGCCCACCGGGAAGGGTGCGTGGGCATGGCGGCCAACATGATTGGCCAGCCCGTCCGCGTCATTGCTGTTGACTGCGGCGGAGAGCTCCTTTTGATGCGCAATCCGGAGATCTTAAAGGCCGAGGGGGCCTACGAAGCCGAAGAGGGGTGCCTGTCCTTAGAGGGCACCCGGAGGACAACCCGGTACCAAAAAATCAAGGTTCGCTACCAAAACGAGGCCTTTCAAACCCGCGTCAAAACCTTCCGGGGTTTTCCCGCCCAGATTATCCAGCACGAGTGTGATCACCTGAAAGGAAAGATTATCTAAAAGAATACATGGGGCTGTTAAGAAAAGCTGCCATAGCCACACCGGCGTGGTTCGCAATGACAGATTGTTCTCTAACAGCCCCATTTTTCATTCCTTCTGCCCGTGAATCCACTTGTGGGCCTGGACGGCAATTTCCGGCAGAAGGTCGTATAGAATCATCAGGTCCCCGTTTTTCCGGGAGAGGGTTTCTTCATTGACAGGAATGTAGGTGATATCGTTGATGTCCAGCTTTTTGGGAGCATCCTGTAGAAACAGGTCCCAGGCGGCCTGTTCCAGGGCCTTTTCGGGGGAGAGGGCGGCAAAGGCACGGCGCTTTTTGGTCATGCGCTGCCAGGTGCCAGCAAGGCCCAGAATGCCGCAGACCACCATGGCAAGGCCCAGAAGCCGCAGCGCGCCCTCTCCGTTCCAGGTGAGAACGGCTAAAAGAACCCCCACGACCAGGGCGGCGGCAAAGGGGAGCATAGCCTTCCGGAGGGCTTTCCCGTTGTGAAGCGTCTCCTCCAGGTGGGCTTTGGCGCAGTCGCCGCAGACGCAGAAGTCCTCAAAATCCCCCAGGGCCTGGACGCGCTTGTCGCCCTTCAGGTCTCTTATATGGAGGGTCAGGACCTGCAGCACGTGAAAGGGGTAGTCGCCTGTTTCAGTATGACAGTGAATACATTGCATAAGAAATCTCCTTGATGGGAAAAGGGGCGCTGCTGAAAGCAGCGCCCCTAAAATTTTGCCGTTTACAGCAGATGTGCCATGGTGGAGAGCATCACGCTGCCCAGCAGCAGGATGATGGCACCGCCCAGACGGGAGGAGATCTGCGCGAAGGGCATCAGCTCCATGCGGTTTGCGGCGGACAGAACAGCCACGTCGCCGGTGCCGCCCATGTTGGACATGCACAGGCCGGCGGTCAGGCCGGACTCTACGGGGTAGAAGCCCACGAACTTGCCGACGATGGCAGCGCCGAAGAAGGCACCCAGGCAGGTGACCAGGCACATGACCAGGTACTGCACGGTGAAGCTGTCGATGACCTTGCCAATATCCAGATAGCACAGGCCGATGCCGACAAGCAACGTAGCGGTCAGGTTCTTCATGATGAACTGGAACCACTGATAGCAGGCAACCTCAATCCGCTCGGGGATGATCTGGGTAATCTTGCAGATGGCCACGGTGATGATCATCCAGGCGTAGGCGTGGATGGAGACCTTGGGAACCAGCGTGCTCCAGCCCTTGGCCACGATGTAGCCCCAGGCGAAGAAGGTGCAGGAGACGAACAGGCCGATGCCCAGGTTGGTGATGTCAATCTTGTCGCGCTTGGCCTGCATCTCGGGGCTGATTTCCAGCTCGGCGGGGTCAATGCTGCCGGCCTGCATCAGCTGGCCCTGGCCGTTCCACTTCTTGCTCTTGATCACCTTAACAACGATACCGGCAATGACGATGGAGATGGCGTTGCCGATGGCGACTGCGGGGGTCATGACGGAGAGGGCTTCCTCGGCACTCATGGCACCGGCGGTGTCAAAAATCTTGGACAGGGGAGTAGCGCCCGCGCCCATGCCGCCGCCCATGATGGGCAGAGCAATCAGCAGCAGAGCCTTGGCCCAGCCGAAGCCGGTGATGGCACCCACAGCGCTGCACAGGGCGAAGGACAGGATCAGGCCGCCGAAGATGGCGGGGAAATAACGGGCAGCAGCCTTGACCAGCAGCTTCCGGTTCATGCCCAGGATGGAGCCGGTGATCAGGGCGGCGATGTAGAAGTCCAGGAAAGCGCCGGTGGGCTTGAAGAAGCTGGCGACATTGCCGACCACGTTCGACTGGACGAAGTTGGCGTACACCTTGGTGCCGTCATCCAGGGTCTTCAGCAGGTGGGGAAGCACATGGAAGTAATCCAGCAGCGCGGAGCCAAAGATAACGACGATGGCACCGCCGCCCAGGTAGGAGCGGATAATGGGGGTGTGGTCACCGATTTCGTTCAGAATGGTGCCCAGAACAATCATGAATGCGAAGCAGCCTGCCATGCCGGTGGGCAGCACGCCCAGATAGGTGGCGGCCAGAACGACGACAGAGAAGATTGCGAAGTAGTACCAGGGCAGATTATACAGCTGGTACGGCTTCTTTTCCAGGGTTTTTCCGTCTTTTGCCATGATTAAAATCTCCTTTTCATGTGGCGCATTGGGTGGATAGATCCTCTTTTGCTGGGGTTAGATGCGGGCCACTCCGGACTTCCGCGCGGCTTCCGCCACGGCCTTGGCGACGGCGGGGCCGACACGCTTGTCAAAAGCGGCGGGGATGATGTAATCGGCACTGAGCTCCTCGGGGGAGACCAGGTTTGCCAGAGCTTCGGCAGCGGCCATCTTCATTTCCTCATTGATGTCGGAGGCACGGACATCGAAAGCGCCGCGGAAGATGCCGGGGAAGGCCAGAACGTTGTTGATCTGGTTGGGGTAGTCACTGCGACCGGTGGAGACAACGGCAGCGCCGCCGGCCTTGGCCTCGTCCGGGAAGATTTCGGGGGTGGGGTTGGCGCAGGCGAAGATGATGGCATCCTTGTTCATGGTTTCCACCATTTCCTTGGTCAGGGTGCCGGGGCCGGAAACGCCGATAAACACGTCAGCGCCCTTGATGACATCACTGAGCTTACCGGTTTCCTTCTGCAGGTTGGTAACCTGAGCCATCTCTTCCTTAACCCAGTTCAGCTTTTCACGGCCGGCATAGATAGCGCCGGTGCGGTCAGTCATGACGATGTTCTTAAAGCCCGCGCTCAGCAGCAGCTTGACAATGGCGATGGCGGCAGCGCCCGCGCCGGAGGTAACGACCTTTACGTCCTCCTTCTTCTTGCCGACGACCTTCAGGGCGTTGGTAAGACCGGCCAGGGTGATGACGGCGGTGCCGTGCTGGTCATCGTGGAAAATGGGAATGTCGCACTTTTCCTTCAGCTTCCGCTCAATCTCAAAGCAGCGGGGGGCGGCGATGTCCTCCAGGTTGATGCCGCCGAAGGAGCCGGAGATCAGGTAGACGGCGTTGACGAACTCGTCCACATCGTGGGTCTTGACGCACAGAGGGAAGGCATCTACGTCACCGAAGGCCTTAAACAGCACACACTTGCCCTCCATAACCGGCATACCGGCCTCGGGGCCGATGTCGCCCAGACCCAGGACGGCGGAGCCGTCGGTAATCACGGCGCACAGGTTGTGGCGGCGGGTCAGCTCATAGGACTTATTCACGTCCTTCTGGATTTCCAGGCAGGGGGCAGCGACACCGGGGGTATAGGCCAGAGACAGGTCGTCCTTGGTTTCTACAGGCACGGTAGCCTTGACCTCAATCTTGCCCTTCCATTCTCCGTGGAGACGCAGGGCTTCCTTTGCGTAATCCATAATGAATCCTCCTACATAACATATCTTACTGTCACCGGCATCAAAAGGCAAAACCGATGATGGGCACATTATATCCGAAAATGTCCAAATTGTAAATAGGATTTTGTAAAAAGGACAAAAATTCTGTTATGTCACATTGGTAAAATTGTTGAAAACAACAACTGGGGGAAAAGCTGCGAATATCAGCCTTTTCCGAATCTTTTGCGCATCAAAGGCTTGATGCCGCCCGCCTCCAGAATCTCCATGGCCTTGTCGCCCAGGGCCTCGGCATGTAAAATTTCTCCGGTTTCGGCAATGGTGACGGTTCCCGCCGCCAGGTCCAGACGGATGGTCTGGCCGGTTTTCACATGCTTCGAAATGCCCTTGCACACAACCAGGGGCAGACCCAGGTTAATGCCGTTGCGGAAGAAAATCCGGGCGAAGCTGTCGGCCAGCACGGCGGAGGCACCCATGTTGATCAGCGCAATGGGGGCGTGCTCCCGGCTGGAGCCGCAGCCAAAGTTGGTCCCGGCGACTACGATGCCGCCTTTGGGAAAGTTGGGGCTGATGTCCTCGGAGATACCGGCCAGACAGTGGGAGCCAATCTCCTTGGGGTCCGTCAGTTCCAGGAACCGGCCCGGGTAGATCAGGTCCGTATCCACGTTGTTGCCCACCACCAGGGCCTTTCCAACAAATTCCGTTTTCATAATGGTTTCCTCCTTCCGTTAGTCCAGATAGGGACGGGGATCCGTGATGCGGCCATTGAGAATGCTGGCGGCCACGGTTGCGGGGCTGGCCAGATACAGCTCGGCCTGATTGGAGCCCATGCGGCCCCGGAAGTTCCGGTTGGTGCAGGTGACGCACTTTTCACCGGGAGCCAAAAGGCCCTCGTGGGTGCCCAGGCACGCGGCGCAGCCGGGGGTCACCAGGGTTGCGCCGGCATCAATCAAATCCTGAATGTAGCCCTTGGCCATGCACTCCTGGAGCACGTCCCGGGAGGCGGGCACCACCAAAAGCCGGGCGTAGGGCGGAATGTGCTTCCCCTTCAAAATGGCGGCGGCCTGGGCGATGTCCTCCGTGCGTCCGTTGGTGCAGGAGCCGATGTAGGCCTGGTTCAGCGGGATGTTCTGGGCGGCCACCTGGGAGATGGGGTGTACATTGTCCACATCGTTGGGGCAGGAAACCACGGGCTCCATTTTGGACACGTCAAACACGTGGCTCTCCGCGTACACAAAATCCGGGTCGGTGGTCACCACCTCATAGGGCCGTACCGCCCGGGCGGACACATAGTCCAGAACCGCCTGGTTGGGCTGCATATAGGCGGTCTTGGCACCCATTTCCACGGCCATGTTGCAAATGGTCATTCTGCCGGGGATGTCCAGGCTGTCCACATAGCTGCCGGTAAAGTCGATGCACTTATAGACGGCACCGTCGGCCTTGATTTTGCCCAGCACATTGAGAATCACGTCCTTGGGATACACGCCCTTCTGGGGCTGGCCCTCCAGACGGACCTCGATAATCTCCGGCACCCGGAACCACATCTCGCCGGTCATCAGGATGCAGGCCATGTCCGTAGCGCCGCAGCCGGTGCCCAGGGCACCCAGCGCGCCGTGGGTGGTGGTGTGGCTGTCGGTAGCCACCAGAATCATGCCGGGGTACACCACACCGGCCTCCACCATCACCTGGTGGCACACGCCGCAGTTCACATCAAAGTGGTATTTGAGGTTGTTTTTCCTGGCAAATTCCCGCATCTCATTGTGGTTGGAGGCGGTTTTGATGGTGGGGCAGGGGGCATAGTGGTCGAAGACAAAGGCGGCCCGGGTGTTGTCCCATACCTTTTCTCCACCCATCTCATAGAAGGAATAGACGGTTTGCAGATAAAGATCGTTGATTTCCGCAAAATCCACCTTGGCGGTGACAATCTCTCCGGTTTTTACGGAGGAAAGCCCTGCGTTGCGGGCGAGGATTTTTTCAATCGCGTGCATGAAATCACTCCTAATTCTCAAATTGAATATTGTATACAATATTCACACTTGCATTGTACCACGGTTCCTGGCACTCCGCAAGAGCCAAAAGGAAAAAAAGAAAAAATTGTGAACGATTACCAAAACAGACGGCCGGATTTGTGCGAATTGCGTACGGTGCCCGGGGACGGAAGACGGTTGATTTTTGCCATGGAACATGGTACTATTTCTACTATCAATGAATAGAAGCGGAGAATGCCTATGGAAACAATTGAGGTTTTGCCGATTCGGGTGCGAATCACGTCTATTTTGCGAAAGGCCCTGCTTTCCGGGGAATTTGAGCCGGGCCAGGAGCTGAGCCTTTCCGAAACCGCGGCCAGACTGGGGGTCTCCCGGACTCCGGTGCGGGAGGCCTTCCAGTCCCTGGCGGCGGAGGGGCTGCTGGAGCTGCGGATGAACCGGGGGGCCGTCGTCATCGGTGTGGACGAGTCCTTTATCCGGGACCATTTTGAGGTCCGGGGAATTCTGGAATCCGAGGCGCTGGCGGGGGCCATCCGGAACCGGGTCCCGCTGGAGGAGCTGGAGCGGCTGCAGATCTGGGCGGAGGAAAACCGGAGCACCATGACCGCGGAGGAGTACCGCAACTATAACCAGCGCTTCCACATGGCCATCTGGGATGCGGACGGCAACAAAAGGCTTAAAAATTTGCTGCTGTCGCTGTGGAACGGCCCCTCCGCCGGAAAGGCCGGGCGGGACCTGGAGCACGAGACCATCTCCATCCGGGAGCACCGGCAGATGCTGGAGTGCATCCGCCGGGGGGATATCCCCGGGGGACGGGAGACCATGGAGAACCATATTAAAAGGAGCATGGAGAACATCCTGCGCAGCTATCAGGCGAGCCTGCAAAAAAAGAAGGAGCAATAAATGGCAGCAACAATTTTCATCACGGCGGTCAATGCCATCCTGCCCATTGTGCTTTTAATCGCCCTGGGCTACTTTTTGCGGCAGCGAAATTTCCTGACGGAGGAGTTTGTGCGGATTGGCAATAAGCTCATGTTCCGCATCCTGATTCCGGTGCTGCTGTTTACGAATAGCTACAGCATCCAGTCCTTTTCCAGTGTCCCCTGGGATTTGGCGCTGTTCGGGGTGGGGATGATTCTGGTGATTTTCCTGCTGGGCTGCCTTCTGACCCCGGGGCTCACCAGGGACCGCGGTCGGAAGGGCGTGCTGCTGCAGAGCACCTTCCGCAGCAACACGGCGGTGATTGGCATCTCCCTTGCCCAGGCCCTGGGCGGGGAGGAGGCCGTGCTGGTGGCGACGGTGACCACGGCGGTGTGCGTGCCGCTGCTGAATATGCTTTCGGTGGTGGCGCTGTCCATGTATGGCGGCAAGGGCGGAAAGCCGGATATCCGGAAGCTCCTGCTGAACGTGATTACAAACCCTTTGATTGTGGGCATCGCGGCGGGCTTTGTATGCGTGGCGATTCGGACTGCGCAGGTGCCGCTGTTTGGCGGCGTGGTGTTTACCCTCAGCGGAAACCTGAAATTTCTGTATTCGGCCATCCGCCAGCTGGCCAACATCGCCACGCCCTTTTCCCTTCTGATGCTGGGCGGGGAATTCAGCTTCTCTGCCATGGGGGATATGAAGCGGGAAATCGCCTGGGGAACGGCCTGGCGGGTGGTCATCACCCCGGCCCTGGGCCTGGGCGCGGCCATCCTGCTGACGATGCTGGGGGTCTTGCACTGCACCTCTCCGGACTACCCGGCGCTGATTGCCCTCTTTGGCACCCCGGCGGCGGTTTCCAGCGCCGTGATGGCGGGGCAGCTGGGCTGTGATGAGCAATTGGCGGCACAAATTGTGGTTTGGACCAGCGTCGCGTCGATTTTTACCCTGTTTGTGACCGTGTGCGTGCTCATGGGGACGGGGCTCCTGGCGGTGTAACCGCCCCGCATCCGGGCCGGCGGCGGACAATTGTCCGCCCTGGGCGCAAAAAGTTCCCCGGAACGCTTGCAAACCGGGCACCGATGTGCTACTATTAGGCAATCAGAAAAAGAAGAGGAGCTGAACCGCTATGGAAAAGAAAAACATCGATTGGAGCAGCATCGGCTTTGGCTATGTGCAGACCGATTACCGCTATGTCTCCAATTTTAAGAACGGAGCCTGGGATGAAGGCGGGCTGACCACCGATGCCAACATCACCATGAACGAGTGTGCCTGCGTTCTACAGTACGCCCAGACCGTTTTCGAGGGCATGAAGGCATATACCACCGCCGACGGCAAGACCGTCTGCTTCCGCCCGGACCTGAACGCGGAGCGGATGATGGACTCCTGCCGCAGAATGCGGATGCCGGAGTTCCCCAAGGAGCGCTTCCTGGAGGCCATCCGTCAGACCGTCAAGGCAAATGAGGCCTGGGTGCCCCCCTATGGCTCCGGTGCCAGCCTGTACCTGCGGCCCTATATGTTCGGCATTGACCCGATCATCGGCGTGAAGCCTGCCAACGAGTTCCAGTTCCGGGTCTTCGGCACCCCTGTGGGCCCCTACTTCAAGGGCGGCATCAAACCCCTGACCATTCGGGTTTCCGACCTGGACCGGGCAGCCCCCAGAGGCACCGGCCACATCAAGGCGGGCCTGAACTACGCCATGAGCCTTTATAATATTGTGGATGCCCACGAGCAGGGCTATGATGAAAACCTGTATGTGGACTCCGCCACCCGGACCCACATCGAGGAGACCGGCGGTGCCAACATCCTCTTTGTCACCAAGGAAGGAAAGCTGGTAGTGCCCAAGTCCGCGACCATCCTCCCCTCCATCACCCGCCGCTCCCTGGTGCAGGTTGCCAAGGAGTACCTGAACCTGGAAGTGGAAGAGCGGGTCGTCGGCGTGGACGAGCTGGGGAGCTTTGCCGAGGCGGGCCTGTGCGGCACCGCGGCGGTCATCTCTCCCGTGGGCAAGATTGTGGACCACGGCAAGGAGTACACCTACGCCGGCATGGGCAACGTCGTCGAGAAGCTCTACAAGACCCTCACCGGCATCCAGATGGGCACCGTCCCCGCCCCCGAGGGCTGGATTATGGTCATCGACTAAGAGAAATTTCAGGGGGCGGCCTGCGGGCCGCCCTTCGTGTATATCAGGAGGAAAAATGATGGACTTTTTGGAAATCGCCCAGGCAAGACAGTCCTGCCGGAATTATGACGGGACAAGGCCCGTAGAGCCAGAGAAGCTGGAAAAAATTTTGGAGGCGGGGAGACTGTCCCCCTCCGCCTGCAACGGCCAGCCCTATCAAATCACCGTCTGCCAGGGGGAAAAGGCTAGGGAGGCCGCCGCTGCGGTCAGCGGTATGGGCATGAACAAGTTTGCCGCCCAGGCACCTGTTTTGCTGGTTATCTCCGAGGAGGACTACGTAAAGTCTGCCGCTATGGGGGCCAAGCTCAAAAACAATGACTACCGCTCCATGGACATCGGCATTCTCACCGCCTACCTCACCGCTGAGGCCACCACCCAGGGCCTGGACAGCTGCATCCTGGGCTGGCTGGACAGCGGGAAGCTCCAGAAAATCTGCGGTCTTTCCCACCCCGTCCGACTGGTGATTACCCTTGGCTACGCCGCCGAGGTGGATAAGCAAAGGGAAAAGAAACGCAAGGACATGGAGACGCTGGTTCATTACCTGTAAATATTCCGTCAACAGCCCCTTGACAAAGAGGGGCTGCTGTGCTATTATTCGTTTAACAATTAAGTTAATTGTTAAATATTGTTTGGGAGGCGTGTCTATGGGATTGCAGCAAACCCTGAAGGCCCTGGCAGACCCTACCCGGCGGGAGATTCTGAATCTTTTGAAAACCGGCAAAAAGTCCGCCGGGGAGATTACGGAGCACTTTGATATCTCCGCCGCCGCCATCTCCAGGCACCTGTCCGTGTTAAAGGACGCGGACCTGGTCTATGACAGCCGGGAGGGAAAGTACATTTACTACACCATCAACACATCGGTGCTGGAAGAGACACTGCTGTGGATTGCGGATTTGAAGGGAGAATGAATATGTTTCAAAGAAAAAATCGACTGCTCTGCTACGCGCTGACCCTGCTTCCGTCCCTGGTGGGCCTGTTTTTTGTGGGGAAGCCCGGTGCCGGGGGATACGGCCTCCCCGGGGCGGCTTTGTGGATGCCGGTTGTCATGGCCCTTGCCCTGTGGCTGTGCTTTTTCATGACGGACAAACTGGAAAAGGACCGGAAAAAGAATCGGAAAATCAACAGCGTGGTCATCTGGCTCATCCCCGCACTGTCCAACTTCACCTTCTGGGTTACCTACGCGCTTCTGTACAAGGGCATGACGCTTTCCATGGTCCGGGTGATGGGCTGGATGTTTGGCCTACTCTACCTGGTCCTGGGCAATTATCTGCCCAAGTGCCGCCCCAACAATGTGGTGGGCTTCCGGGTGAAATGGACCGCATCCAGCGAGGCAAACTGGAACGCCACCCACCGTCTGGCGGGGCCCTGCTATGTGGTCTGCGGTCTGTTGATGGTGCTGGGCTCCTTCCTTCCGGAGACAGCCGCGGAAGTTTCCTTTGTGGCGCTGCTTGTGGTCAGCAATGCCGTTCCCTTGGTCTATTCCTACTGCTTCTACAAAAAGGAGCTGCGCCTGGGCGTGGAGCTTTCCCGGAAGGAGCCCTCCAAGGCATCCCAGATTGCCCGCTGGATGGTGGTGTTCGCGCTGGTGCTGCTGGCGGTGTTCCTGTTTACGGGCTCTGTCAAGGTGCACTACGGCGAGGACGCACTGGAGGTGAAAACCAGCTACTATGGCCGGGCGGTGCTTCCCTATGACGAGATTGCAAGCATCGAGCTGCGGCAGGAGAATGTGGACGGCACCAGAACCTGGGGCCTGGGCTCCTTCCGGCTGCTGGCGGGCTATTTTGAAAACCGGGAATTCGGCCCCTATGTCCGCTTTACCTATTACAATCCCCACAGCGCCATTGTGGTGAAAACCACCACCGGCCAGACCCTGGTCCTCAGCGGGAAGAATCCAAAGGAGACAGAGGAGATTTACGGGGAGATTCTGGAGCGGATGCCCCAAAAGGAAAACTGAACATTTTTGGAAAAACCTCCGGGAATCTTCTTGACTACCGGGGGCTTTTCCTCTATAATATTCAGAGCTATGGAAATTTTCAGCTAAGAAAGGATTTTTGATTATGGCTAAGGAATATAAAATCACAAGCCTGCGTCTGGCAGACCTGGAAAAGGAACTGAACTATTTAAAGACCACCCGGGAGCGGGAGGTTGCCGCCATGATCGCCGAGGCCCGGTCCTACGGCGACTTGTCCGAAAACTCCGAATACGATGCCGCCAAGAACGAGCAGGGCAAGCTCTATGGCCGCATTGCCGAGATTGAAGACATCCTGTCCCACGCCGTCATCATCGAGGACGAGAACGAGGCCACCGGCCGCGTGGGCCTGGGCTGCACCGTGGTGGTAGAGGACGAGAGCGGCAAGCGCTTTGAGTACCGCATCACCGGCTCTCAGGAGGCCAACCCCATGGAGAACAAGCTCTCCGACGACTCTCCCTTTGGCCGCGGCATTGTTGGCAAGGCTGCCGGCGAGAAGTTCACCGTCAACGCCCCTGCCGGTTCCTTCACCATGAAGGTCATCAGCGTCTCTCGTGAGGGCTAAGTCATGGCAAAGTTTGTACCCCAGGCAGAAATGCCCCTGTCCGACCAGGTAAAGGTCCGTAGGGATAAGCTGGAGGCCCTCCGGGCCGAGGGCCTGGACCCCTTCGTGCAGACCAGGTTCGACGTTACCTCCTCCGCAAAGGAAATCAAGGAAAACTTTGACACCATGGAAGGCAAGTCCGTCACCCTGGCGGGCCGCCTGATGAGCAAGCGGGGCATGGGCAAGGTCTCCTTCTGCGATTTGCAGGACAACACCGGCAGAATCCAGCTCTACGTCCGCTTCGATGCCATGGACGAGGCGGATTTTGCCCGGTTTAAGAAAAACGACATTGGAGACATCGTGGGTGTCGAGGGCGATGTGTTCAAGACCGAGCGGGGCGAAATCTCCCTGCGGGTCCACAAGGCAACCCTGCTGAGCAAGAGCCTCCTGCCCCTTCCCGAAAAGTTCCACGGCCTGACGGACCGGGAGACCCGCTACCGCCAGCGCTATGTGGACCTGATTGTAAACCCCGAGGTGAAGGACACCTTCGTCAAGCGCAGCATGATTCTCCGGGAGCTGCGCCACTTCCTGGATAGCCATGGCTTCCTGGAGGTGGATACCCCCATCCTGACCCCCTTTGAAATCGGTGCCTCTGCCCGTCCCTTCTATACCCATCACAATACCTTGGATATCGACATGGTGCTGCGCATTGAGACCGAGCTGTACCTGAAGCGGCTCATCGTCGGCGGCATGGACCGGGTTTACGAGGTGGGCCGGATTTTCCGGAACGAGGGCATGGACCCCACCCACAACCCGGAGTTTACCTCCATTGAGCTCTACCAGGCCTACACCGATTTCCACGGCATGATGGATTTGGTAGAGGAAATGATGAAGACTGTGGCAATGAAGGTCTGCGGCACCCTGCAAATTTCCTACCAGGGCAAGGACATCGACCTGTCCCACTGGGAGAGAATGACCATGATTGAGGCGGTCAAGAAGTACTCCGGTGTGGACTTTGCCGCCATTTCCTCCGACGAGGAGGCCATTGCCGAGGCCAAGGCCCACAATGTGGAGCTGCCGGAGATTCCCACCAAGGGTGCCATCCTTGCCGAGTTCTTCGATGCTTTTGTGGAAGAAAACCTGATTCAGCCCACCTTTATCTACGACTACCCCGTGGAAAACAGCCCCCTGGCCAAGCGGAAGCCCAATGACCCCGCCTTTACTGAGCGGTTTGAGTACTTCATCAACGCCACGGAGTTCGGCAACGCCTTCTCCGAGCTGAACGACCCCATCGACCAGAAGGCCCGCTTTGAAAAGCAGGTGGCGGACCGTCTGGCGGTAGACCCCGCCTCCCGTGCCCAGGTGGACTACGACTACGTCACCGCCCTGGAATACGGCCTGCCCCCCACGGGCGGCCTGGGCTTCGGCGTGGACCGCCTGGTCATGCTCCTGACGGACTCCGCCTCCATCCGGGATGTGCTGCTGTTCCCCACTATGAAGCCCACCGACCTGGAAAAGAAGAAGGCCGACGAGCAGAAGGCCAAGGCAGAGACTGCTCCCGCAGCCGCTCCTGCCGCCCCTGTTGTCGAGGAAAAGATCGATTTCTCCAAGGTGGAGCTTGAGCCTTTGTTTGCCGACTACGTGGATTTCGATACCTTTAGCAAGTCCGATTTCCGTGCCGTCAAGGTCAAGGAATGCGAAGCCGTGAAGAAGTCCAAGAAGCTGCTGAAGTTTACTCTGGACGATGGCACCGGCACCGACCGCACCATCCTCAGCGGCATTCACGCCTACTACGAGCCCGAAGAGCTGGTAGGCAAGACCCTTCTCGCCATCACCAACCTGCCCCCCAGACCCATGATGGGCATTGATTCCTGTGGAATGCTGATTAGCGCTGTCCACCACGAGGAGGGCGAAGAGAAGCTGCACCTCATTATGCTGGATGGGTCTATTCCTGCCGGGGCGAAGATGTACTAAAAGCATCGTTTTTGCTTGCTTTCCAATCCTGAAAAACGCCATATTACGCCAACGAACGCAAGTTGCGCAAGCGGCCAAAAGTGGTGCCAAAAGGCTGAAGCCGCCTGAATTCATGGAAGAATTCAGGCGGTTTTTTCTTCCCGCCAGCCGGAAAAAATTTTTTGGAAAATGTGACGTTTCCGTTGTAGAATCTTATTATATGGGTGAGGGACAAAGAAAGGAAGTGTTCTACAATTGGAAGACGAGAAAATCATAGAATTGTTTCTGACCAGAAATGAGGATGCCATTCATGAAACGGACCTTGCCTATGGCCGGAAGCTGCATGGGCTTTCCAGGCGCATCCTCCTGAACCGGGAGGATGCGGAGGAAAGCGTCAGCGATACCTATTTGCAGACCTGGAAAAGCATTCCGCCCTACCACCCCCAATACTTTTTTGCCTTTCTGGCCGCCGTCTGCCGCTATGTTTCCCTGAACCGGCTGGATTGGAATTTGGCGGCAAAGCGAAAAGGAAACGTTGTCCCTTTGACGGAGGAGATGGAGCTGTGCATCCCGGACAGCCGCCAGGAGGAGACCATCCAGGGAAAAGAGCTGGCAAAGCTGCTAAATGCCTTTCTGGAAGGACTTCCCAGGGACAGCCGTATGATTTTTCTGCGGCGGTATTGGTTTCTGGATTCCGTTGCGGAAATCGCCAAACGGTATGATATGACGGAGAGTAAGGTAAAAATGCAGCTGCACCGGACCCGGGAGAAGCTGCGCATCTTTCTGGAAAAGGAGGATATTCACGTATGAATGGCAGAGAATTGTTCTGCGGCTTGACCCGCGTCTCGTACAGGTACATAGACGAGGCGGAAAACGGCATCCTGGCCGCCTCCCCAAAGGGCGTTAAAAAACACACCCGCCTGCGGCGGCCGCTGCTGGTTGCCGCGTTGGTTGCACTGCTTCTGCTGCTGGTGGGCTGCGGCGCGGCGTATATCATCACCCGGAACCTGGGCTGGTCTAAGGAGCTGGAACAGGACCTGATTCCCTACAACGAAGGTACGGCCATCGGCGCTGTCTCCAAAAGCTGGCTTCTGGAGGATGCCATGCTCACCTTCTCCGCCGCCCCGCCGGAAAACGGAACGGTAAAAATCACCTGCACCGAGTTTGGCCGAGATTCTACGGGAACGCTGGACGTGGGCGCGGAATACTGGATTGAAAAGTGGAACGGGACCACCTACGAGGAGATTCCCACTTTGGACGGGCAGCCCTGGATGGTCCCGGCGCAGAAAATCATCTGCGGGACCGAGGTCAGCTGGACGGTAAACTATCTGGAAAGCTACGGGGCCTTGGCGCCGGGCAACTACCGCGTCGGCATGATGGTCTCCAAGCCCACGGAGGGAGAAGCGGAAACGTCCTTGGGATGCTTTGCCAAATTCCGGGTTCCGGAGCCCAATCTGGCCCCCTATCTGGAAGCGTACAACAAGGCGTTTCTCGCTCTGAAAAACGCCGATGGCTACCATCTTGTGGAGACGGAATACTGCTCCCTCCGGGTATCGGACCTGGAATTCCAATCGTTTCGGACGGAATACTGGAAAAGCGGAAGCGACTGGGTGGAGTGCCGCACGGTTCAAGAGCTGAATGCCGAGACGTTCAATGACGATGGCGGTGGCCAGATGCGCCGGGACGGGCTGGGCTATGGCGTTGTCTGGCCCACCGGAAAGGTTACGGACAAGCCGTCCAGCTGGGAACGGCTGACGTTTGTGGATGACTTTGAACCGATGTGGAGTGTATTATATGAAAATATTTCCCAATTCGCTGAAGATGTCCAAGATTGCGGACGTTATGTTAATTTCATAGAAAACATAGCAGGAGATTATATGGAATTCCGGGTTTTCTACGACGGGGAAGGGGCCATTCAAAGGCTGGAATGGTCCAATATTCCAGGGCTTAGCTATGAGGAGGCGGACCGGACGGTCTGGGAAATTGTGGAGGTCCTGCCCACCACGGCCCAGGAAGCGGCGGAGGTCCTCCGGGCCATCGACCTGACCACCCCCTCCCAGTTCTCCTATCAGGAGGACCTGCAAACAATCGAAACGTCCGGCTACGCGAAGAAGACAGACGGCTTCCAAAACAGCACCCCCCAGGGAGCGCTCACAATCGATTCCGCCGCCCGCCTGGCTGCCCTGGAGGTCCCCACGGACAAGACAAACATCACAACGGTATTTTACGACCAGGAGGCCAACATCTGGAAGGTGGAATTCACCTATTCCCAGAATGACGACATCTATTACGCCGTCTACATGAACGCCGACGGCATTCCCCAGCTGCTGGTCAGCAAATAACCCCAATGCTGTTCCTGAAAATAGACTTGTAAGTCGAAAACTTCAGATTTTGAAAAGTTTTCGACTTGCAAGTCCAAAACATTTGACATTGCGCGTTTGCCGGGTATAATAAAAGAAAAGCCTTGGAGGTGCAGCGCAATGGCAGAACTTATCAATCGCCCGGAATATCTGAAGCAGCTCATTCAAAATCGGGACGTGGATTTGGTAAAAATCGTCACCGGCATCCGCAGATGCGGCAAATCGTCCCTACTGGATCTGTACCATCAGTATCTTCTGGAACAGGGGGTTGCGGAAGAGCATATTATCCATATGAATCTGGAATCCCTGCGCTACCGGACACTGACGGATTACCTTGCTTTCTATGACTACGTCAGCCAGAGAATCCCGGATAGCGGAAAGACATATCTGATTTTTGATGAGTTGCAGGCTGTGAGCCACTGGGAAAAGGCGATTGAATCCTTCCGACTGGATTATGACGTAGATATTTATATCACCGGCTCCAATGCCTATTTGCTGTCCACAGAATTTTCCACCCTGCTTTCCGGGAGATATGTGGAAATTCGGATGCTGCCGTTGTCCTTTCGGGAGTTCTTGACATTTTACAGCTTTGAACAGACCATCACCGTGGAGGAAAAATTTCAAAAGTATTTGCAGTTTGGCGGTATGCCCATTTTGCGGGAGTACCGGTTCAACGAAGCCCGCAGCAATCAGGCGTTGGAGGGCATCTACTCTACCGTTGTACTGCGTGATATTTTACAGCGTAATGAGGGGGCGGACCAGGCGATGCTTCAAAAAATTATGCTGTTCCTATGCTCCAATATTGGCAGCGTCAATTCCCCCAGCAGCATCGGCAACGTTTTGTACAATGAAGGGGATATTCAGAAGCGCAATGCCGCGGGAAAAACCGTCGAAAAGTATATCTCCATGCTCCGCAGCGCCTATATTGTCTTCTCCGTTGGCCGCTATGATGTGAAGGGAAAGCAACTCCTGAAAACGTTGGGCAAGAATTATATCATCGATATGGGCTTTCGGAACATGCTGCTTGGCTACCGGGATGCGGATCGGGGGCACATTCTGGAAAATATCGTCTATCTGGAATTGCTTCGCCGGGACTACCGTGTATATATTGGGAAAGTTGGCGAGACAGAAGTGGACTTTGTAGCGGAAAAGCCGGACGATAAGGTGTATATTCAGGTAACGGAAAGTATGCGCTCTCCGGAAACCCGGGAACGGGAGCTTCGGCCGCTGCAAATGATTCGGGATAACTATGAAAAAATCGTTTTGTCCATGGATCGGGACTTCATTCGCTCCTATGAAGGAATCAAGTCTCTGAATCTGCTGGATTGGCTGCTCGGCTGAGCGCTTTGCGAAAAACAAAACCGGGGCGGCAAAGCAGCCGCCCCGGTTGAATTTTGGGGTTATTTGCGGATTTCCTCCGGCATGACACCTCGGTTGGAGATGGTCTTGGGGGTGATTTCCCCCGCGTCGGTCAGGGCAATCTTGGTCAGGATGGGGCCCACCAGCTCGTAGACCAGCACGGAGAACAGAACGATGTTGCGCATAATCGCACCCTCGGCGCCAAAGTCCGCGGCCACCGTGGCGGACATGCCCAGGGCCACACCGGCCTGGGGCAGCAGGGTGATGCCCAGGTATTTGCACACGGTCTTGGGGCAGCCCATCAACCGGGAGCTGACGCTGGCACCGGTGATTTTACCGGCGGACCGCATCAGAATGTATACAAGGCCGATGCCCACAACGGCGGCGCTGGCGAATACCCGCAGGTCCAGCTCCGCACCGGAGAGCACGAAGAACAGCACGTAAACAGGACCGGTCCAGCGGTCGGTCCGGTACATAATCTCCTCGGAGAAGTCGCAGAGGTTGCAGAACACGGTGCCGCACATCATGCACACCAGCAGGGAGGAGAAGCCTACCTCTACGCTGTTGCCAAAGCTCAGCTCAATCTTGGAGAAGGCGGTGCACAGGAACACAAAGGCCACCGCCAGGCTCAGACGCTTGGAGCGGGAGTTGAAGAACTTTTCCACAATGCTGAACACCCAGCCCAGGGCAGCGCCCATGATCAGGGAGGCCACAATCTCGATGGCGGGGTTTACCAGCACGGAGATCAGGTTGATGGAGCCCGCGGTCAGGGCCTTGGCAATGCCGGTGGAAACGGCGAAGACAATCAGGCCCACGGCATCGTCCAGTGCCACGATGGGCAGCAGAATGTTGGTCAGAGGGCCCTTGGCCTTATACTGGTTGATAACCATCACCGTGGCGGCAGGGGCGGTGGCGGTGGCGATGGCACCCAGCACAATGCAGGTGTACACCGGCAGGGTGTCGCCCAGGAACAGGTGCAGCACCAGCAGGCCCACGTCCACAAAGATGGTGGCGGACAGCGCCTGGAAGATGGCAACCACCGTGGCCTGGCGGCCGATGTGCTTCAGCTCCTCCAGCCGGAACTCATTGCCGATGGAAAAGGCGATGAAGCCCAGGGACACATCGCTGATCAGCCCCAGCTTTTCCACAAACTCGTAGGAGGGAAGACCCAGGTGGGGAATGCCCAGGGCACCTAAGCCCAGGGGTCCAATCAGAAGGCCCGCTACCAGATAGCTGGTCACGTCCGGCAGATTAAACCGGGAGGCGAGCCGGGATAGAAACAGTCCCGCAAACATGGCAAGACCAATTGCAAGCAAGTATTCCATAAAGAAATGCCTCTCTTTTCTGGGGATGTTCGGTAAGTTCTGTCATTGCGAACCGGTGACATCCTTTTCTAACAGCCCCGATATCTTGATTTTTTTTGATTTCAGAGCTATTATAGCATTCCTTTTCCCGGATGCAAGGGCCCGTATTTCACAGATTTTTCCCCTTTTTTTGTTAGGAAATTGTGAATATTTCTAATCCTTGCATCTTCCGTAAAAACAGGCTATAATGCAGTCAGATAACGAAAGGAGCTTTTTATGGAACAGTTGAAAGAAATGCTCAAAACCTGGGCTGCCAGCGGCTTGCTCGATAAGATTTTTTCTACCGTCATCACCCTGGCGGTGGGCATTCTGGCGGTCAGGCTGGTGCTGCGGGTGGTGCACCGGGCACTGGAAAAAAGCCGCCTGGAAAAGGCGGCCTACAGTCTGATTATGTCTCTGAGCAAGGTGGGGCTCTATACCCTCCTGTTTTTGAGCGTGGCCTCTGGCCTGGGCATCGATATCACCAGCGTGGTGGCCATGGCCAGTGTCCTGACTCTGGCCGTCTCCCTGGCGCTGCAGAATATGCTGTCTAACATCCTGGGCGGCTTTTCTCTTCTGACTACCCATCCCTTCCATTCCGGAGACTATGTGGACATCGGCAGCCAGTCCGGCACCGTGACCCAGATTGACATGACCTATACCAGACTCCTGACTCCGGAGGGGAAAACCGTCTGCATCCCCAACAGCACGGTGCTGGCCTCCGAAATCGTCAACTATACCGCCAGCGGCACCCGCCGGGGCACCATCCAGGTCAGTGCGGGCTACGAGGCCCCCACCCAGAAGGTGCGGGACGCGCTGATTCTGGCGGCGGAGGTGGACAAGGTCCTGGTAGACCCCGCCCCCTTCTCCGCGGTGGAGAGCTATGGGGACAACGCCATCAACTATATCCTCCGCTTCTGGACCAAGTCCGAGGACTTCTGGGATGTGTACTACCAGGTCAACCAGCGCATCAAGGACATCTTCGACCGGCAGGACATCCCCATGACCTACCCCCACCTGAACGTCCACTTCGACAGGGAGTTTGTGGAGAAGCAATAAAAAAGGCGAATGGCTCCCCTGAAAGGGGAGCTGGCCCGGCGAAAGCCGGGTCTGAGGGGTCCGGCTTTTCGCCAGAAAAGCCTCCGCTGAAAGCGAAATCCAGGCTGAAATATCCCCAAAGCCCGGAATTTGCGCCAACGGCGCAAGGCTTGGCCATCGGCCAAGCCAGACCCCTCAGTCAGCTGCGCTGACAGCTCCCCTTTCAGGGGAGCCAAACAGGGGGGGCGGCCAAACGGCCGCCCCCTTTCATTTTTTATTCATGATGATAAATCCGCTTGTCCAGCGCGAAAATCCGGCTGCTGAAGCTTCCGGTGGGGACGGCGGGGAGGGTTTCAGCGTAGATTTCCATGCGGCTGTCCAGCATGTCAATCTGGCTCAGTAGCTCGGCTTCCGCGAACATGGGTTTTACCGCCGCGCCGAATTCCGGCTCCCCATGGTGGGAAAGAATCATGTGCTGCAATAGCAGACTCTTTTCCTCCGGGGTGTCCAGCTCCGCGCAGACGGCCCCCACCTCCTGGGCCCCCATGACCAGATGGCCCAGCAGCTGGCCCTTCCGGGAATAGTCCGTGACAATGCCCAGCTGGGAGAAGGTGAACTCCCGCTCCTTGGCAAAGTCGTGAAGAAGGGTGCCGGTGAGCAGCAGGCTCCTGTCAATAATCTGGGGATAGAGCCCGGAAAGGAAGTCTGCCAGCCGCAGCATATTGGCCGTGTGCATCAGAAGGCCGGAAAGGAAGCTGTGGTGGACGCTTTTGGCTGCGGGAATCTTCCCAAAGGCCTCCAGGTGCCGGGAGAGCATCACCTGGGCCACCTGCCGATAGTCCTTGTCCTCCATGCTGTCCACAAGCTGCTGCACCTGGGCCAGGGTACCGTCTTTATCAATGGGGGCCACCGGCACCAGAAGGGAGGTGTCGTAGCTGTCCTCGGGAGCGGCCATACGGAGGTTGGAGGCCGTCAGCTGATAGGTGCCCCGGTATTCCGTAATGTCCCCCCGGACCTTGATGACCTTTCCCGCGTCCTCCGGGGCCCCCACGGGGCCGGAGTAATCCCAGGCCTTCAAATCCATGCTGCCGGACCGGTCGGAAATGGTGGCGGCCAGGAAGGGCTTGCCGCTGTTGGAGGTTTTGATCTGGGCATCCTTTAAGATGTAAAATCCCTCCACCCGGTCCCCGGGGACCATGGCGGAAATCTGCTTATTGTATTCCATGACGCAATCGACTCCTTTACTGGGGCTATTATACCGGAAAAACGGGCAAAAAGCAATCGGCTTATTCCACCGCCTTCAAAGATTCCGCCATGGGGATGCGGCCGATGTGGCGGCGCATGACCCGGCCCACGATGGCCGAAAACAGCAGCGTGCAGAGAAAGGCCGTCAGATAGCTGGCCCTTTCAATGTGGATATCGAAGCAGGAATTGTCCACGGTGACCATGCCCATGACAATGGGCTGCAGAATGCTGCCCAGGGGTATCCCCAGCACCGCCGCCAGGAAGGAGAGCACCGTGTTTTCCCGCAGTACATAGACCTCCGTCTCCTTGGGGTAGAAGCCCAGAACCTCCACCGTGGCAATCTCCCGGCTGCGTTCGGCCAGATTGATGTTGGTCAGGTTGTAGATGACGATAAAGGCCAGGGCCCCCGCAAAGCCCACCACCAGCCAGATGATGTAGTTGAGGCAGCTCATGGCGCTGTCCACACTCTCCAAAGAGACGGACATCCGGCTGATGGCGGTGACCCCATCCAGCTCGGTCAGAGCCTTGGAAAGGGCAGGCTCGTCCGTGTCGGTTTTCAGCAGCAGGGCGTTGGGGGCGGTGCTGCCAAAGCCGGCGGCGCAGTCCTCGGCCCGCACAAAGATGTAGTTTGCCACATAGTTCTGGAAGATGCCGGAGACGGTGAAGGAAACCCGGTTCAGGTCGCTGTCCTCGGCCTCAACGGTGTCCCCCACGGACAGCTCCAGCTTTTCGGCCAACCGGCGGCTGACCAGGGCCTGCCCCGGGCCGGGGGCACTGAGGGCTTCCCCGTTATAGGAGAGGGTCCAGTAGTCGGGAAGGTCCTCCCAGCGTTCCGGGGCCAGAAGGGTGACGGTGCGCAGTGTGTCCCGCTCTCCGTATACGTCCACCCGGTTTTGGATGCAGGGCAGGGCATCGGTAATCCCCTCCATCCGGGAAACGGCCTGCTGAACCTCCTGGGATTTGCTCTCCGAGAAGCTCAGGCCCATGTCGTAGTGCTGGATGCCGCCGAACTGCAATTCCCCGATGTGAATCATGGAGTCCCGCACGCCGAAGGCCGTGACCATCATGGCGGTGCAGCAGCCGATGCCCACCAGCATCATCAGGCAGCGAAGCTTGTAGTGCAGCATGTTCCGCAGGGTGATTTTCTGCAAGAAGGACAGGGGCTTCCACAGGAAGGGAATGTATTCCAGCAGAATCCGCCGCCCGCTTTTTCCTCGCTGGGGCCGGATGAGCTCGGCGGGCACACTGCGCAGGGCCCTCTGGCAGGAGGCGAGGGTGGCCCCCAGAATGCCAACCAGGGAAACAACCAGGGTGATTCTCGCAAGAGAGGGGCTGAACCGATACTGAAGCGGGGCAAATTTGTACAGCACCCCGTAGGCCATCCAGAAAATCTGGGGAAGTCCCCAGGTGCCCAGAAAATACCCCGCTGTCCAGCCAATCAGGGTGGCGATGCCCGCATAGAGCAGGTATTTCGCGGCAATGTCCCAGCTGTGGAAGCCCAGGGCCTTCAAAACGCCAATCTGGGTCCGCTCCTCGCTGACCATCCGGGTCATGGTGGTGATGCACACCAGAATGGCAATCATAATAAAGAATACCGGCAAGAGATTGGCAATACCGGAAATAATGGCGGTGTCGTTTTCAAAGCTTACAAAGCCCGCGTTCTCCCGCCGGGTCAATACATAGGTGTCCGGCTCCTCCAGGTCCACATACTGGGCCTGCTCCTTTTCCAGGCCGTAGGCATCCAGAATGTCGTCAAACCGGTCCTGGGCCACCTGGGACAGAACCTGGGTCATCTGGGGCTTATAGGTGTCCATCAGCTCCTCGTAGTCCTGGGAATAGATGTTCGCCCGGGTCCGCAGGGTTACGTCCACCTCGGTGTATACATCCTGGTCCTGAGAAAAGGCATTGGGGCTCAGGTAGAGAAAGCCCTTCAAAGAGCCGTCCCCGATGGTGGTGGTGCCCCGGTCCGTGCTCAGGTACAGGGGGGAGTTGGCAAGGCCGGTGATGAGAAAGCTGTGCTCTTCCAGAAAGTCCAGGGTGTCGTCATTATTTTCCGGCGACAGGGTGATAACCGTGCCAATGTCCTTTTCGGAAAAGGCCCGGGCATCCGCCAGACACTCCGTCTCGTTCATGGGCATCCGGCCGGAAACCAGGGAGGCCAGGTTGATTTTCTCCGGCAGGGAGAGCAGGTTGAAGGCCGCGGTGGAACCGTCATAGGGAATCAGCGCGTCGATGCTTTTCTGCCCCTCGGTTTTGGAAATCCAGGGCTGCTTGGAAATCTCCTCCACATCGTCGTCCGAAAAGCCCAGGGTGGAAATCAGCCGGAAATCGTAGAAATTCCGCTCTTCCAGATAGCCCTGACAGGTGGCATACATGGCATCCTTCGTCACCTTCAGGCCCGCGAAAAAGCTGACGCTCAGGGCCACAATCAGCATCAGGGCCAGGAACCGCCCCAAAAAGGAGCGGATGGTCCGCAGGGTCATTTTTACAATGGATTTCATACCCGTCACCACTCAATGCTTTCGATGGGCACAATGTTCTCGTTGCGCTCGTTGGAGCGGATGCGGCCGCTTTTGATGCGGATAATCCGGTCCGCCATGGGGGCGATGGCCTGGT
The DNA here is from genome assembly GCA_900556935.1 of uncultured Eubacteriales bacterium. Lineage (GTDB taxonomy): Bacteria > Bacillota > Clostridia > Oscillospirales > Oscillospiraceae > Faecousia. The sequence continues at coordinate 29,604 of USQL01000001.1, forward strand.
TGTGGGTGATGATAATCACGGTGGTGCCCTGGGCCTTGCTCAGGTCGTACAGAAGCTTTAATACCGCCTTGCCCGTTACATAGTCCAGCGCGCCGGTGGGCTCGTCGCAGAGAAGCAGCCTGGGATTTTTGGCCAGGGCCCGGGCAATGGAGACCCGCTGCTGCTCACCGCCGGAGAGTTGGGCCGGGAAATTCCGGGCCCGCTGGGCCAGGCCCACCATGTCCAGGGCCTTTTGGGCGGGAATGGGGTTGCTGCACAGCTGGGCGGCAATCTCCACATTTTCCAGGGCCGTCAGATTGGGAATCAGATTGTAGAACTGAAACACAAACCCCACATCGTGGCGGCGATACTTTGCCATCTCCAGGGAGCTCAGATGGGAGATGTCCCGCCCGTCGAACAAAATGGTGCCGGAGGAGATGGTGTCCATGCCCCCCAGCATATTGAGCAGGGTGGTTTTGCCCGCGCCGGAGGAGCCCAGCAGCACCACAAATTCTCCCTTCTCCACCTCAAACGACACCCCGTCCAGCGCCCGTACCTGGGCCGCCCCGGTGCCGTAAACCTTTTCCACATCCCGAAATTCAATATAAGCCATGCATTCAGCCTCCTGTTATTACCGTACTATTTTATCGTACCACAGGGGGCCCTGTAAAGAAGTTTCTTTTCTGTGAACAAAATAAAAACGAGATAAAAACGAGGCCGCCTGGCCTCGTTTCTGCATCAGGTATGCTTGCTTTTCAGCGCCTCTGCAATGCGGCGGCGGTAGTTCCGGGCCCGGTCCAGGTCCCGGCGGGAGAACTCGGAAAAGAGCACGTCCAGCAGGTACATCTGGGCAACCCTCGCGGCGATGGAGCCGGACTGCATGGGGCTTTCGTTGGCACCGCACTGCAGAACAAAATCGGCAATCTGCGCGCCGGGGGAGTTGGGGAAGCGGGTGACCAGAACAATCTTGGCCCCCCGGTCCCGGGCAATGCCCGAAATTTCCAGCACATCCCGGGTGGAGCCGGAATAGGAGAAGAAGAACAGAACGTCCCTGGGGTCCATAATGGCGGCCGCCATGGCCTGCATATGGGAGTCCTCCACCGGGCGGAACTGGTTGCTGACGGTGGAGAACAGGTGGGCAGCCTCCCGGGCAATCAGCATGGAGCCGCCCTGGCCCATGCACAATACCTGCCGGGCCTCCTGGAAGAGGCTGGCCACCTGGGAGACCACATTCAGGTCCAGCACCTCCATGGTCTGCATCATGGCCTCGGTGTTGGCCCGGTAGAGCTTCTGGGCCATGGTGGTCAAATCGTCCTGGGGGGCCACCTGCCCGCTCAAAGGGGTGTCCCCCAGCCGGGCCTGGGCCATGGCGTTGGCCACGGCCAGCTTTAAAAGCGGGAAGCTCTTGTAGCCCATGTGCCGGGAGAACCGGGAGACCGTGGCCTCGGCCACGGAGCTGGCCCGGGCCAATTCCGAAATGGACAGCTGGGTCACCTTTTCCTGGTTGGCCAGAATAAAATCCGCCAGCCGTTTTTCCGCCGGGGTCAGGGAATAGTAGTCGCTTCCGATTTTCAGAATCACGCTTTGCTGCTTCGCTTCCATATGCTCTCTCCTGTAATAAGAACGGGGCTGTTAGAAAACAACCTGTCATTGCGAACCAGTCCGCAGACTGGTGTGGCAATCCCCCGGATTTTCAAACATTCTGGTAATAAAACCAGGCTGTTTCCATTCAACCGGGGGGCTGTGCCCGAAGGAAATACCCTTGGGTTACCACACCAGTGACATCGGTCACCGGTTCGCAGCGACTTTTCCAACAGCCCCGTTTCCGCATTCCGTGTTTTTACAGCTTCTCTCCGCCCAGATAGACCTGCATGGAGGAGTAGTCCGGCGCGCAGACCAGGAAGTCCGCCGCTTTTCCGGTCTCGATGGTGCCAACCTCCTTGTCCGCGCCGATGGCGCAGGCGGGGTTATAGGTAGCGGCCCGAACCGCGTCCTCCTCCTTTACACCCCAGGAGATGACATTTTGCAGGCACTTCCACATATTGGTCGCGGAGCAGGCGATGGTGCCGTCGGCCAGCTTGGCAACGCCGTCCCGCAGCCAGCAGTCCTGGCCGCCCAGCTGGAACTGGGTGCCCTCCGGCATACCGGCACAGCGGCCGGAATCGGAAATCAGGCACATCCGCTCTCCGCCGAACATGGAGAAGGCCAGCCGCACAGAGGCGGGATGGACATGGTAGCCGTCGCAGATCAGCTCCGCCCGGACCTTGGGGTTCTCCACAGCGGCGGGAATCACGCCGGGAGCCCGGTGGGAAATGGCAGGCATGGCGTTGTACAGGTGGGTCAGATGGGTGGCACCGGCATCAAAAACGGCCCTGGCGTGGTCATAGTCGGAGTCCGTATGGGCAACGGACACGGTGCACAGCTTGCTTGCCTGCTCTGTGAATTCCTTGGCACCCTCCAGTTCGGGGGCCACGTCCACAATCTTCACCAGACCTTCGCAGCCCGCCCACAGCTTTTGGAAGCCCTCGAAATCCGGTTTTTTCAGGTAGTCCGGATTCTGGGCGCCACGCTTTTTGTAGGAGAAGTAGGGTCCCTCCATCTGGATGCCCCGCAGCACGCTCAGGCCCTTGGGCTTCTCATTCCGCAGCTGCAGAGCGGTTGCAAAGGCCTTTTCCAGGACCTCATAGGGCAGGGTCATGGAGGCGGGGGCAAAGGAGGTCACACCGTGCTGTACGTAGAAAGCGGCCATTCTCTTCAGGCCCTCGTAGTCGCCGTCGGAAAAGTCCGCCCCGGAGTTGCCGTGGCTGTGGATTTCCACAAGGCCGGGAATCACGGTGGCACCCTGCAGGTCAACGGCATCGTCAGGCACATTCTGGGGCAGGACCTGGCCGAACAGGCCGTCCTTCACCTCAAAGGCACCGGTATGAAATTGAAAATCAGAGCAAAAAATCCGCGCGTTTTTGTAAAACATATGGTTTCTCCTCTCAGATAAAAGCAGATTTTGGTAAATCCATAGTACCATGTTCCGGCCCGGAATGCAACAGCCTTTTTGAACTTATTCTGTACATTTTTCGCCACTCACCCGGGCCATCAGCGCCCCGCCATTCGTTTTTAGCCAGGCAAGCCGCTGCCGGTAGTCGGGCAGCACCGCCTCCACCTCCCGCCAGAAGGCGGCGGAGTGGTTCATCTGCTTCCGGTGGGCCAGCTCATGGACCACCACATACTCCAGTACCTCCCTTGGTGCTAGGGCCAGCAGACAGTTAAAATTCAGATTTCCCTTGCCGGAGCAGCTGCCCCACCGGCTTTTCTGGCAGCGGACGGTCACCCTGCCGTAGGTCACCCCCATGATGGGCGCATATTTTTGCAAGCTCTCCCGGATGGGCCCCTCCGCCAAATCCTTCAGGGTTTCCAGCGCCTCCTCACTCAGGCTCTGGGCAACCCCCGCCTGCCGGTCCGCCAGAACCTTTCGCCGGTTCCGCTCAATCCAGTCCGCCTTTTCTTCCAAAAAGCGGTCAATTTCCCGCTGGGGCAGCCGCAGCGGGGCCCGGATGTCCAGGTCCCCCGTGGGGGTAATCCGCAGGGACAGCGTCTTTCTCCTGCTTCTTGTAATCTTAACCTGCATAGGAAAACCGCGCCTCCACCGTTTGAATTCCCCGGTCCAGAAGCTTTCCGCAGTCCTTCCCCAGGGCTTCCTCCAAAAGGCCATATTCCGTCATCCCACCATGGGGCACCGCCCAGGCCCCCGCGTCGCTGCCGGGGGCGAGAATGCCGCCCAGGGACGCAAAGGTATTCACATTCTCCATGGCGCTTTCCAGGATTTTTTCCACTTCTTTTTCATCAAACCTCCCCGTTCCCCGCAGGTTTCCCACCGCCGACAGGGTTGGCACCCACACGGTTTTCGCTTCCGCCATGGCCTCCAGCGTCTCCCGGTTTAAGTAGGCCCCGTGCTCTATGGAATCCACCCCTGCCTCCACCGCGGGCAGCACCGTTTCCGGCCCGTTGGCGTGGGCCATGACGGCAAAGCCCAAATCCTTGGCGATGTGAATGGCCTCCCGGATGATTTTGGGGTCCAGCCCCGGCTCCGTCAAAACGCCACAGTGGTCAAAATCCATGAGCCCGGAAATCATCAGCTTGATAAAGTCCGCCCCCAGGCGCTTCTGCTTTTCCACAAGGGCTGTGAATTCTTTCAGATTCTCATACTGTTCCCCGATGAAGCCCCCGTAGTGTCCCGCCATGCACAGAGGCGCGCAGGGGGTCACATAGCGGATGCCATACGCCCCGACCAGCTCTCGGGCCCGCAGTCCCACGCCCCATTTGTCTCCGCCGTCCCGCAGATAGGTAAAGCCCCTGTCCCGATAGACTTCCAAGGTTCTACGAATGTACCGTTCATCCGGCCCTTCCCGGTGCCGCCCGATGGCGGCGCGCCAGTTTTCCCCATCCAGCACCATATGAATATGACAGTCAGCAAGCATATTTTTCTCCTCTGCATTCGTTTGCTTTCCCCAGTATACCACAGTTCTTCCCAAAAGAAAACCGTTGACCCCAAAAGGCCAACGGCATTCTTTAGTTCCGAACCCTGTTTTCCATGTGCCCGGATTGAATCACCGGGGGCTTTGGGTCCATGGTCTCCCAGGGGATGGACTTTTTCTCGTCTTCCTTTTTCACACGCGCTGCTCCTTTCGGGGTCGCCCCTTTGACAGGATGCGCACGCAGCGGGCCGTTTATTCCGCGGAATTCGCAAACAGAGGCCGTACCTTCTTGCGATAGAGCCTGCCAAACAGCAGCCAGGTCACCAGGGCGGAGGCCACCTCCGCAATTGGGAAGGACCACCACACATTGTTCACGTCTCCCATCAGACTCAAAAGGTACGCCGAGGGAAGCAGCACCAGCAATTGGCGGCACAGAGAGACAATGGTGGAATAGGTTCCGTTGCCCAGAGCCTGAAACGAGCCGCTGAGAGCGATGCACACCGCCGCCACCGGGAAGGGCAGGCACAAAATCCGCAACGCCTTCACGCCAATTGCCAGAAAGTCCTCGCTGGGATTGAACAGCCCCAAAAGCTTCTCGGGAATCAGCTGGAACGCCGCCAGGCCCACCAGCATGATGCATACCGCCACCGTCGTCGCCAGCTTGAGCGTGTGGGTAATGCGCTTGGGCTTCCGGGCCCCGTAATTATAGGCAATGATGGAAATGGTTGCGTTGTTGATGCCGAAGAGGGGCATAAAGAACAGGCTCTGGAGCTTATAATAGATGCCGAACACGCCGGTAGCCGTCTCATGGAAGCCCTGCAGAATCTGGTTCATGCCAAAATTCATCACCGATCCGATGCCGTTCATAACAGAGCTGGGCACGCCCACCGCCAGAATAGGGGAAATCACCTTCCAATTGGGCTTTACGTACCGGATATGAATGTGCACATCCGGATTGTGCCGGATATTCATATAGATGCCCAGCACCGCGCCGGTGCACTGGCCAATGACGGTAGCCACCGCGGCACCGGCAATGCCCATCCGGGGTGCGCCGAACCAGCCATGGATAAAGATGGGGTCCAGGATAATATTCAGGACCGCGCCGGTGAGCTGGATCAGCATGGTCTGGAAGGCCCGTCCGGTGGCCTGGAGCAGCCGCTCACTGAGGACCTGGGTAAAAACACCTACCGTAAAGATACAGCAGATGCTGGTGTAGGCAATGCCGCCCTCCACCGTCTCCCGGACGCTGGACTGCATCTCATAATAGGGCCGTACTCCAAAGAAGCCGAACAGCATAAAAATCGCCGTACACACCAGCACCAGGAAGATGCCCTGTCCCGCCGCCCAGTCAGCGGTTTCCTGATCTTTCCGCCCCAGGCTCTGGGACAGCAGGGAGTTGACACCGACACCCACGCCCACGGCAAAGCCAATCTGCATATTCTGCACCGGAAAGGCCAGGGACAGGGCCGTCACGGCACTCTCCGACACCTGGGACACATAGACGCTATCCACAATGTTATACAGCGCCTGCACCAGCATCGAAATAATCATCGGAAGCGCCATGTTGACCAGCAGCTTCCCAACGGGCATAACGCCCATTTTGTTCTCTTTTAACGTTTCCGTCTGCATACAATTCTCCTTTTTTCTTCTTTCCACATCTATGATATACTCACAGCGGAGAATTTGCAATAGGGAGCCTTCATAATTCCGTCTTTTCCATAGAATTCCGCACTCTTCCCAAAAAATGGACTTCAAGCGCAAAAAAGGACAGCATACTGCCGGTAAAAGCAGTATGCTGTACAAAAGGCCTTTTAAATCGGTTTCTCAGGACCGCTCACTGGGAGACAAACTTCCACAGGCTGTATTCTCCCCGGACGCTGCCCACCTCCACCGCCTGGGCACCGGGGGCATAGTAGGCCCGGATATAGCGCAGCACCGGCTCAACATCGTTGCTCATCAAAAGAACTCTATCGGAGTCCACCAAATCCCGGTAGGGGTTGCGGATTCCATAGGCCTCATTCCGCTGCTTTACATAGGGGCTTTCCGTCAGCCAGCCGCCCAGCTGGCCAATATTGGCATAATACCCCATTCCGCCCTGCCGCCCGGGCAGCCGATCCGCAGGCAGCTCGTCCGTCCGGGTAAAATAGAACCTGTCCGTGTCGGCGGCCAGAACCTGGTAGGCGCTCTGCAGATGGGCCCCGCCCACATAGCGCTCCATGGCATCGTCCTTCCGGGCCAGGAAGCTGGGCACCTGGCTCAGCGCCACGGCCAGGGCCAGCAGCGCGCAGCCGCGCCCGGTCAGTTCCCGGAACTGATTCCTGCGGGAAATCACCAGCAGAACCGCGCACACCGCAATCACCAGTGCGCCGTCCACCCGTTCCCGCAGTCCTCTTCCGGAATAGAGGAGCCACGCCTCCGTACCGAACAGTGCCAGCACCTCATAGAGAACCAGCGGCAGGCGCTTCTTTCCGCCGCAGACCACCGCCAGCAGAAGCGCCATCAGAAGTCCCGCCACGAAATCATAGCGCATCAGCCCACAAACCGCGCTCTTTCCGCTGCCGACAAGCGCCCTGACGGAAAAGGTCTGCCGCTCCTTGGCCTGGCAGAGGGCCTCCATGGTCTCCACGTTGAACCGCTCCGGGTCCCCAAAGTCCCAGCTTTTGTACAGGGCCAGGTCCTCCTCCGTAATGCCAAGGGAGGTGTATAGCGCCCGGTTTTCCTCATATTCCGGGAAGCCGTAGTCCATCAGCTCCGTGCGAAGCTGATTGTAGCGCTGATAGGCCTGCCAGTCTTCCCCGGCATAGGCCCGGTTTTCCGCAAAAACCAGCCCTCCGCAGATTCCAAAAAGGGTGCAAAAGCTTAGCACCATCGCCCCAATCTGCTTTTTCTCCCCACGCTTCCAGCACTCCGCCAGCTGCCACAGGCCCACGCCCGCCATGGGAATCAGCACCATGGCAAAGGCCGTATTTCGCAGGCAGAAGCCAAGCAGGGACAGCAGGAGCCCCGGAAGATAGCCATACCACTTCCGCCGTGCCTGCGCCGCCTCAAACAGCAGCAGCATCCCTGCAGCCGCCGCGCAGCCGGATATCTTCGTGTATTGCAGCCGGAACAACTCTGTCTGAACCAGCAGCACCGTCAGAACCGCCAGCACCGGCAGCGCCTCGGGCAGGTGCCGCTCTTTGAGAATCAGCCAGTACAGCGCCGCCATGCTGAGCCCCAGAATTCCCAGCTCCGCCAGATAATACCAGGGCGCGGACGGCACCGTCCGCTGCAAAAACGCCAGCACCGCCCCCAGCGCCGGGTTGATATAGATGAGCTTTCCCTCCGGTGTACCGTAATAGCCGTAGGACAGGGAGGCCATGATGGCATCGTCATTGGTGTCGTATACCAGCACACCAAAAAGCCGAAATGCCGCCATCAGCCCCAGGCTCAGGCCGAAGGCCAGCAGAATATCTCTGTATTTCTCCGGAATCCATGTTTTTTTCATACGCTTTCCTTTCTTGCAAAAAATGCACCGCCGCTTTGGGGGCGGCGGTGCAGGAGGATTCGCGTCTTACAGGTACTTCTTCATACCCTCGGAAGCGGTCTCGGGGTCGGCGGAGATGGTCATGGTGATTTCCATGTTGTTCTCCTTGGCAAACGTTGCCACCCAATCCACAAAGGCCTCGTTGGCAGCCTGGTCCTGACCGATGGTCTTATACAGGTTGTCGATGAACACGTTGGTAATATCGAAGTTGCCTGCGTGCAGGCCGCTCAGGAAGCCCTTCAGCATATCCGGAGAGCTGATGCCGTACTCCTGGGAGTCCACCAGACGAACCTTGTAAGTAACGTCATAGGTCAGCTTCTTGCCATACTCGATGCAGACAACATCGCCGTGGGCATCCGCCACAGCGGCGTTGATGGCAGCGATCAGCTTTTTGGTCTTACCGGAGCCCTTCAGGCCCATAATAACATGAATCATCGGAATTTCCTCCTTTGCTATACCAAAATAAATCTGGCTTGGTATCATTCTACCAGCAATCGGCTGTTTTTGCAATAGGGAATTTTACAAAATGCCGACTCTTTTACTTCTCCTCGTAGCCGGGCTTGCCCAGGAGCTTGAACATGTTGCGCTTATAGAACTCCACACCGGGCTGATTGAAGGGATTGACATCCAGAATATAGGCGGAAACGCCGCAGCACAGCTCCAGGAAGTAGAACATCTCGCCCACCTTCCGGTCGTTGAGCTCGCCGCAGTCCATGGTGATGACGGGCACGCCGCCGTCCACATGGGCAGCCAGGGTGCCGAGGAACGCCTTCTCGTCTACGAAATCCAGGGTCTTGCCCTCCAGGTAGTTCAGGCCGTCCAGGTTCTTCTCGTCCCCGGAAATAACCATCTTCTTTTCGGGCGCGTCGAAGCGGACCATGGTCTCGAAGATATTGCGCTGGCCCTGCTGAATCATCTGGCCCAGGGAGTGCAGGTCGGCGGTGAACTCGGCGGTTACGGGGAAGATGCCCTTGCCATCCTTGCCCTCGGACTCACCGAAGAGCTGCTGCCACCAGCCGCCGAACATCTTAAAGCCCGGCTCAAAGCTCTCAAACAGCTCCATGGACTTGCCGTTGCGGTACAGCAGGTTCCGCACGGCGGCATACAGCCACACGGGGTTGTCAAAGGAGCGCAGGTCGTAAGTCTCCTTGGCATCCATGGCACCGTTCAGCAGCTCCATGATGTCCACACCGGCCACTGCCAGGGGAAGCAGGCCCACAGGGGTCAGCACAGAGAACCGGCCGCCCACATTGGCGGGAATCACGAAGGTCTCCCAGCCCTCCTCGTTGGCCATCTGCCGCAGAGCGCCCTTGCAGGGGTCGGTGATGGCATAAATGCGGCCCTTGGCCCCCTCTGCGCCGTACTTCTTTTCCAGCATCTCCCGCAGGGCACGGGTGGCGATGGCGGGCTCGGTGGTGGTGCCGGACTTGGAGATAATGGCAATGGAGAAATCCTTGCCCTCCAGCAGGCGGCACAGCTCGTTCCAGTGCCGGGTGCTCAGGCCGTTGCCGGCAAAGTAAATCTGGGGGTCGCCCTTCCCCTTGCCCATGTTGTGGTTGGGGCCCTGCAGCAGCTCAATGGCCGCCCGGGGTCCTAAGTAGCTGCCGCCGATGCCGATGACCACGAACACATCGGAGTCATTCCGGATTTTCCGGGCAGCGCTCTGAATCCGCAGGATTTCCTCATTGGGCTCCCGGGTGGGCAGGTTCTGCCAGCCCAGGAAATCATTTCCCGCGCCGGTGCCGTCTACCAGGGTTGCATGGGCCTGGGCCACCTCTTTTTCCATCGCCAGCAGGTCCGGCAGAGAAATCTGGCCCCAGACATGGGAGATATCAACCTTAATCATATTTTCAGGACACGTCCTTTCTGAACTTAAAATGGTTTTCCGGCTCTATGTTACCGCAAAACCCTTCCGGGCGCAAGTCCTCCGGAAGAAAAAATCGGGGATTTTGAAATTTTTCCATTTTTGTGTTGACATTTCTTTTTCCTCATGGTAGAATAAACCGAAATGCGGCGAGAAACCGTAGTGCGGAGTCTTGCCGGAAGGCAAGTCTTTTTTATGTCTGATGTGAAAGGAGTTTAACCATGGATTTTCGTCTGAAAGCAAACGTGTCCAATACTCCAAATTCCTCCTTTTTGGACGGTGTTTCCGCCGTTTTCAGAAATGAGGGTTTTTCTTTTCTCAATTCTTCCGAATATACCGTTTTTCCCGGCTTTTGTGATGTGCATGTGCATTTCCGAGAGCCGGGTTTTTCTTATAAGGAGACGGTTTTCTCCGGCAGCCGGGCGGCGGCCCGGGGCGGGTACACCGCCGTGTGCACCATGCCCAACCTGAACCCGGTGCCGGACAGCCTGGAAGCGCTGCGGCCCCAGCTGGAAAAAATCGCCGATGCCCCCATTGCGGTCTATCCCTACGGGGCGATTACCCAGGGCGAGCAGGGCCAGGCCCTTGCGGATATGGAAGCCCTGAGTCCCTACGTCATCGCCTTTTCCGATGACGGTCGGGGCGTGCAGAGCCCGGACATGATGGAGCGGGCCATGGAGGAAGCCAAGGCCCTTGGCAAGCTGATTGTCGCCCACTGCGAGGACAACAGCCTGCTTCGCGGCGGCTACATCCACGACGGGACCTACGCCAGGAAAAACAACCACAGGGGCATCTGTTCCGAGAGCGAGTGGGGCCCCATCGCCCGGGATTTGGAGCTGGCCGCCAAGACGGGGGCGGGCTACCACGTGTGCCATATTTCCACCAAGGAAAGCGTGGAGCTTGTACGGCAGGCGAAGAAAAGCGGTGTAGATGTGACCTGTGAGACCGGCCCCCACTACCTCGTCATGGACGACAGCTTCCTGCAGGAAGACGGCCGCTTTAAAATGAATCCCCCCCTGCGGGGGGCTGACGACCGGGAAGCCCTGGTGGAGGGACTTCTGGACGGCACCATCGATATGATTGCCACGGACCACGCCCCCCACAGCGCCGAGGAAAAGGCCAGGGGCCTGGAAAAGAGTGCCTTTGGCGTGGTGGGCCTGGAAACAGCCTTCCCGATTCTATATACCTATCTGGTAAAGCCCGGCATTCTGTCCTTAGAAGCACTGCTTGAAAAGCTGGTCTGGAACCCCCGGAAGCGCTTCCGGATTCCCCTGGGCAATGATTTTTCCGTATGGGACCTGAACAGCGAATACAAGGTAGACCCCGCCGAATTCCTGTCCATGGGCAAAGCCACCCCCTTTGAAGGCTGGACCGTCCAGGGCCGGTGCATGGCAACCTTCTATAACGGGAACGCTGTGTATCAGGCGGACCGTTTCAAATAAAGAAACTCGTAGGGGCGGCTACCAGCCGCCCGCCAGCCGACGGATCTGAGTGCTTTATTCTAACCGCTCACTTTCAATACGTTTCGGGCGGCTGGTAGCTGCCCCTATAAAAGTGTCTATTGATTTTACATCGACATAGAGAACATTTTGGAGGAAAAGAACATGGCAAAAAGAACAGACATCAAGAAAATCCTGATCATCGGCTCCGGCCCTATCGTCATTGGGCAGGCGGCGGAATTCGACTACGCCGGTACCCAGGCGTGCCTGGCCCTGAAGGAAGAGGGCTATGAGGTGGTCCTGTGTAACTCGAACCCCGCCACCATCATGACCGATACCACCATCGCCGACAAGGTCTATATGGAGCCCCTGACCCTGGAGTATATCGCCAAAATCATCCGCTACGAGCGTCCGGATGCCATCGTCCCCGGCATCGGCGGCCAGACCGGCCTGAACCTTGCCATGCAGCTGGAAAAGAAGGGCATTTTGAAGGAGTGCAACGTGCAGCTGCTGGGCACCTCCTCCACCTCCATCGAGCGGGCCGAGGACCGGGAGCTGTTTAAGGAGCTGTGCCAGTCCATTGGCGAGCCCGTCATTCCCTCCGAAATCACCTATTCCCTGGAGGAGGCCAAGGAGGCCGCCAAGCACATCGGCTACCCCGTGGTTCTGCGCCCCGCCTTCACCCTGGGCGGCACCGGCGGCGGCTTTGCCTACAACGAAGCAGAGCTGGAAGAAATCGGCCTGAACGCATTTAAGCTCTCCCCCGTCCACCAGGTGCTGATCGAAAAGTCCGTCAAGGGCTACAAGGAGATCGAGTTTGAGGTTATGCGGGATTCCAATGACCACGCCATCACCATCTGCGGCATGGAAAACATCGACCCCGTAGGTGTCCACACCGGCGACTCCCTGGTGGTGGCCCCCATTATGACCCTCAATGACCACGACCTCAAAATGCTCAACGACTCCGCCATTAAGATTATCCGGGAGCTGAAAATCGAGGGCGGCTGTAACGTCCAGTTTGCCCTGAACCCCCATTCCTCCGAGTACTACCTCATCGAGGTCAACCCCCGAGTCTCCCGCTCCTCCGCCCTGGCCTCCAAGGCCTCCGGCTACCCCATCGCCCGGGTCACCGCCAAGATTGCGGTGGGCATGGCCCTGGAGGATATCAAGATTGCCAATACCAACGCAGCCTTTGAGCCTTCCTTAGACTACGTAGTCGCCAAGCTGCCCCGCTTCCCCTTTGACAAGTTTGCCTCCGCCGCCAACACTCTGGGCACCCAGATGAAGGCCACCGGCGAGGTCATGGGCATTGGCTCCAACCTGGAGGAGTGCCTTCTCAAATCCGTCCGCTCCCTGGAAATCGGCGTGTGCCACTTCTATATGCCCAAGTTCGACCACATGGAGACCGACGAAATCCTTGCCTACCTGAACCAGTTCCGGGACGACACCGTCTTTGCCGTTGCGGAGCTGCTGCGCCGGGAGGTGCCCGTGGCAAAAATCCACGAGGTCACCCAGATTACCCCCTACTTCATTGAATCCATCGGCAAAATTGTGGCCATGGAGAAGGAGCTGAAAGCCCACGTTGGGGACGTGGAAACCCTGAAAAAGGCCAAGGCCATGGGCTTTGGGGACAAGTTCATCAGCATGCTCTGGGGCATAAAGGAAATCGAGGTTTACAATCTGCGCTGCCGCGAGAACCTCTTCCCCGTCTACCGCATGGTGGATACCTGCCATACGGGCGCGTATATCCCCTACTTCTACTCCTCCTACACAGGGGAGAATGATTCCCGCCTGACGGAAAAGAAGAAGATTGTGGTCCTGGGCGCTGGCCCCATCCGCATCGGCCAGGGCGTGGAATTCGACTACTCCACCGTCCACGCGGTAAACACCATCCGGGGCGAGGGCTACGAGGCCATCATCATCAACAACAACCCCGAAACCGTCTCCACGGACTACACCACCGCCGACAAGCTGTACTTTGAGCCCCTGACCCCCGAGGATGTGATGAACATTCTGCACTTTGAGGCTCCCCAGGGTGTCATCGCCTCCCTGGGCGGCCAGACCGCCATCAACCTGGCCGACCCCCTGATGGAGCGAGGCGTAAAAATCATCGGCACGGACTGCGCCGCCATCGACCGGGCCGAGGACCGCAACCAGTTTGAAAACCTCTTAAACGAGCTGAACATCCCCCGGGCCAAGGGCAAGGCCGTGACCAAGATTGAGGACGGCATCGCCGCCGCGGCGGAAATCGGCTATCCCGTGCTGGTCCGCCCCAGCTTCGTCCTGGGCGGCCGGGCCATGCAGATTGTGGCAAACGGAGAGCAGTTGCGCCAGTACCTGCGCACCGCCGTGGAAATCGACGAGGACAAGCCCGTGCTGGTGGATAAGTATATCGAGGGCCGGGAGGTCGAGGTGGATGCCATCTGCGACGGACGGGATGTGTTCGTCCCCGGCATCATGGAGCTGGTGGAGCGCACCGGTGTCCACTCCGGCGACTCCATCTCCGTCTATCCCCCCTTCTCCATCTCCGATAAGGTCAAGGGCATCATCCTGCAGTACGCCAAGAAGCTGGGTCTGGGCATCGGCATCAAGGGCCTGTTCAACATCCAGTTCATTGTGGACAAGGAAGACCATGTGTATATCATCGAGGTCAACCCCCGCTCCTCCCGGACCGTGCCCTTCCTGAGCAAGGCTACCGGCTACTCCCTGGCAGACATCGCCACGGAGGTCATCCTGGGCAAGAGCCTCAAAGAGCTGGGCATCTTCGATATCTATCCCACGGAAAAGAGCCGCTGGTACGTCAAAGCCCCCGTGTTCTCCTTCAATAAGATTCGGGGCCTGGATGCCTACCTGTCCCCGGAGATGAAGTCCACCGGCGAGGCCATCGGCTACGACAAAACCCTGACCAGAGCCCTTTACAAGGCCCTGCAGGCCTCCGGCATGCGGCTGCAGAACTATGGCACCATCCTGGCCACCATTGCCGACAAGGACAAGCAGGAGGCCCTGCCCCTCATCCGCCGGTTCTATCAGCTGGGCTTCAACATCGAGGCCACCACCGGCACCGCCAAATTCCTGAAGGAGAACGGCATCCGCACCCACGCCCTGCAGAAAATCAGCGACGGCAGCGAGGAAATCCCCAACGCCCTGCGTCAGGGCCACATTGCCTACGTGCTGAACACCCGGGACCCCGGCTCCGATGCCTCCGACGGCATCCAGATTCGCCAGATCTGCACCGAGTATAACGTAACCCTCTTCACCGCCCTGGACACCGTCAAGGTGCTGCTGGACGTGCTGGAGGAGACCACCCTGACCATCTCCACCATTGATGCTTAATATGAAACAAGGTATTTTTGAAATCATCCAAAACGAGCCCCTCACCGCCAGCGTCTACCGCATGACGCTGGCGGGGGACACCTCGGCCATCACCGCCCCGGGGCAGTTTGTAAACATCCGCCTTGCTGGGAAATTCCTGCGCCGCCCCATTTCCGTCTGCGACTGGGAGAACGGGAAGCTGACTCTGGTCTATAAGGTGGTGGGCCACGGCACCGCACAGATGGCCGCCATGGCACCGGGCGAACACCTGGACCTGCTCACGGGCCTGGGAAACGGCTACGACCTGACCCTGACAGGGGGCACCCCTCTTCTGGTGGGCGGCGGCGTTGGCGTTCCCCCCATGTATGGCCTTGCCAAGCGTCTTCGCGCCCTGGGAACACCCGTCCAGGTGATTCTGGGCTTTAACACCAAGGAAGAAATTTTTTACGAGCAGGAATTTAAACAGCTGGGCTGCGCTGTCACCGTCACCACCGCCGACGGCTCCTATGGCGTAAAAGGCTTCGTCACCGACGCCATGAAGGACCTTTCCTACAGCCACTTCTGCGCCTGCGGCCCGGAGCCCATGCTGAAGGCTCTGTATAAAGCCAGCGTAACCTCCGGCCAGCTAAGCTTTGAAGAGCGCATGGGCTGCGGCTTCGGTGCCTGCATGGGCTGCTCCTGCAAAACCCTGACGGGCAGCAAGCGCATCTGCAAGGAGGGCCCCGTGATGAAAAAGGAGGAAATTCTATGGGATTAAACGTGAATCTCTGTGGAATCCGGCTCGACAATCCGGTCATCCCCGCCTCCGGCACCTTTGGCTTCGGCTATGAATTCGCAGATCTGTACGATATCAATATTCTCGGCACCTTCTCCTTTAAGGGCACCACAAAGGATGCCCGGTTTGGAAATCCCACCCCCCGGATTGCCGAATGCCCCGCGGGCATGATCAACGCCGTAGGCTTGCAGAATCCCGGAGTAGAGGCAGTGATCGAAAAAGAGCTTCCGAAGCTTCAAAAGGTTTTCCACAAGCCGGTGATGGCCAATGTCTCCGGCTTTTCCGTGGCGGACTACGCCTACACCTGTGAGAAGCTGGACAAGGAGTCCCAGGTGGGCTGGCTGGAGGTCAACGTCAGCTGCCCCAATGTCCACGGCGGCGGCATGAGCTTCGGCACGGACCCCAAGGCCGCGGCGGAGGTGACGAGGGCCGTCAAGGCCGTCACTAAAAAGCCCGTGATTGTCAAGCTCTCCCCCAACGTCACGGACATTGTGTCCATTGCCAAAGCCTGCGAAGACGCCGGGGCCGACGGCATCAGCCTGATCAACACCATGCTGGGGATGCGCATTGATTTGCGTCGCAGAAAGCCCGTCATCGCCAACACCATGGGCGGCTACTCCGGCCCCGGCATCTTCCCGGTGGCCCTGCGGATGGTCTACCAGGTGGCCCACGCGGTAAAAATTCCCGTTGTAGGTATGGGCGGCGTGCAGAGCGCCGAGGACGTGCTGGAAATGATGATGGCCGGTGCCACCGCCGTTGAGGTGGGAGCCGCCAACCTGGTAAACCCTTGGGCCTGCAAGGAGATCATCGAGGACCTGCCCCGGGTTATGGAAACCTACAAGATCGAAAACCTGCAAGATATTATAGGAGGTATCTAAGATGGGAAAAGACGTAATTGTCGCCTGTGATTTTTCCAGTGCGGCGGAGACCTTCGCGTTCCTGGACAAGTTCACCGGCAGAAAGCCCTTTGTAAAAATCGGCATGGAGCTGTACTATGCCGAGGGCCCGGAAATTGTCCGGCAGATTAAGGCCCGGGGCCACAAGATTTTCCTGGACTTAAAGCTCCATGACATTCCCAACACCGTAAAGAAATCCATGGCCGTCCTGCGGAACCTGGATGTGGACATTACCAACCTCCACGCCGCCGGTACCACCGCCATGATGAAGGCCGCCCTGGAGGGCCTCACCCGGCCCGACGGCACCCGGCCCCTGCTGATTGCCGTCACCCAGCTGACCTCCACCGACCAGGAGGCCATGGAGCGGGACCTGATGATCCACGCCCCCATGGACGAGGTGGTCATGCACTACGCCGAGACCGCCAAGAACGCGGGCCTGGACGGCGTGGTCTGCTCCCCCCTGGAGGCGGAAAAAGTCCACAGCCGCTGTGGAAAGAATTTCCTCACCGTCACCCCCGGTGTTCGCTTTGCCGACGGGGACATCGGTGACCAGAAGCGGGTCATGACCCCCGCCGCCGCCAAGGCCATTGGCTCGGACTACATTGTAGTGGGCCGCCCCATCACCGCCGCGGCAGACCCGGTGGCCGCCTATGAGCGGTGCGTGGCCGAATTCTGCGATTGATTGGAGGAACCTTTATGGAAAGCTATAAAAGAGCGTTTATTCAGTTTCTGGAACAGGCCGGTGTGCTGAAATTCGGTGATTTCACCGCCAAGTCCGGCCGGAAGATTCCCTATTTTATCAACGCCGGTGAGATTAAAACCGGCGACGAAATCGCCACCCTGGGCAAGTTCTACGCCCGGGCGTACCTGGAAAAGCTGGGCAAAAAGCAGACGGTTCTCTATGGCCCTGCCTACAAGGGCATCTCCATTGCCGTGTCCGCCGCCGTAGCCCTCAGCGAGGAGGGGCTGAACGTTCCCTTCTTCTTCAACCGGAAGGAAGCCAAGGACCACGGCGAGGGCGGCAGCTTCGTTGGCTACGTGCCCAAGGCCGGGGAGGAAGTGGTCATCACCGAGGATGTGATTACCGCCGGTACTGCCATCCGGGAGAGCATGGCCCTTCTGGGGAAGCTCGAGGGTGTCAAGGTTGCCGCCACCTTCATCATGGTGGACCGCAAGGAGCGGGGCCAGGGTGAGAAGCTGGCCATGGAGGAAGTGGAGGAGGAATTCGGCTTCCCCGTGTACTCCGTGGTGGATGTGTATGACATCATCGAGTACCTGGAAGAGGACCCCAAGAACGAAGAGAACGTACAGCGCATCAAGGCCTATCTGGCCGTCAATGGAGGCAAAGCATGAGAAGTCTCAATAGCATCCTGGACCTTTCCGTGGAGGAGCTGGACGGGCTCATTTCCACCGCCAAGGACATTATCGCGAATCCCGAAAAATACCGCGACAGCTGCAAGTACAAAAAGCTTGCCACATTGTTCTATGAGCCCTCCACCCGGACCCGGCTGAGCTTTGAGGCCGCCATGCTGGAGCTGGGCGGCAGCGTCCTGGGCTTCGCCTCCGCCAATTCCTCCTCCGCCGCCAAGGGCGAGAGCATGGCGGACACCGCCAAGATTATCAGCTGCTACGCCGACATTATGGCCATCCGCCACCCCAAGGACGGCGCTCCCTTCGTCGCCTCCCGGAACGCCTCCGTGCCCGTGATCAACGCCGGCGACGGGATGCACAACCATCCCACCCAGACACTGGCGGACCTTCTGACCATCTCCCGGGAGCTGGGTCGGCTGAACAACCTGACCATCGGCTTCTGCGGAGACCTGAAATACGGCCGCACCGTTCACTCCCTGATTGAGGCCCTGAGCCGCTACACCGGCATCCGGGTGGTCCTCATCTCCCCGGAGGAGCTGAAGCTTCCCGGCTATGTAAAGTTCGGCGTTCTGGAAAAGAACGGCATCCCCTACCAGGAAGTCACCTCCCTGGAGGATGCCATGCCCAATTTGGACGTACTGTATATGACCCGCATCCAGCGGGAGCGGTTCTCGGACCCGGACGCCTACGCCCGGCTGAAGGACAGCTACATTCTGGACACCGAGAAAATGAAGCTTGCCAAGGAGCACATGTGCGTCCTGCACCCCCTGCCCCGGGTCAACGAAATCAGCGTCGGCGTGGATGATGACCCTCGGGCCGCCTACTTCCGCCAGGCCCTCAACGGAAAATACATGCGCATGGCCCTGATCCTCATGCTCCTGAAGGAAGCAGAGGAGAATCCCGCCCGGGAGCCCATCGAAGGCGAGCTTCGCTACGACCTGGTGTGCCGCAACCCCCGCTGCATCTCCGCCACCGAGCAGGAACTCCCCCAGATTTTCCGCCTGACCGACAAGGCAGCCGGTATCCACCGCTGCATCTACTGCGAGCATATCGCAGAGTAAACAGGCCATTTGATATCAAAAACCGTAGGGGCGGCAACCCTGCCGCCCGCTAACTAACGAAATTGTGCGCTTCATAAAGTCGCTCAGTCTCGGAACCTAGCGGGCGGCTGGTAGCCGCCCCTACGGTGTTTTTTTGTTTTACGCATACCCGTATTTCTTACGGTTCGCCAGGATGAAGCTCAGGCAGACAAGCAATGCGCAGGCCTCGGAGGCGAAGGTTGCCAGCCACAGACCGTCGATGCCCAGAATGGCCGGTATCATAAGGATGGCGGCAATCTGCAAAATCAGCGTCCGCAGGAAGGAAATGGCGGCGGAGACCGTGCCGTCGTTCAGGGCCGTGAACATAGAGGAGGTAAAGATATTCAGTCCCACACAGAGGAATGCCGGACTGTAGAGCCGGAAGGCATGGACCGTCAGTTCATAGAGCCCCGCGTCATACCCCACAAAGAGCCTGGAAAAAGGCCCGGACAGGAAAAATGCCCCCACGCTCATAGCAACGCCGGTAATCACCATGAGCGCAATACTTTTGCGGAACATATTCTGCATCTCGCCCTTGTTCTGCGCTCCAAAATGATAGCTGATAATGGGGGCGGAGCCGATGGCATAGCCAACGAACATGGCGATAAAGAAGAAGCCCACATACATAATCACCCCGTAGGCGGAAACCCCGTCCTCGCCCAGGAATTTGAGCAGCTGGAAATTATAGACCATGGCGGAGATGGAGCCGGAGATATTGGTCATCAGCTCCGAAGCGCCGTTGCCGCAGGCCTGCAGCAATGGCTGCGCTTCCAGCCTGACAAGGCCAAAATGCAGGGCGCTGCCGTTATTCTTATTCAGGAAGAACACCAGGGGAATCACCGCGCCCACGGTCTGGCTCAGGCCCGTGGCCAGGGCCGCGCCCGCCACGCCCCAGCGCAGCGCGCCCACAAAAAGGGCATCCAGCACCATATTGGTAAGCCCCGCGCTCACCGTGGCTGCAAGCCCCAGCCGGGGCTTTTCCGCGGCAATCAGGAAGCTTTGGAACACGTTCTGGAACATAAACGCGGTGTTAAAGGCGATGACAATCCGTCCATAGAGCACGCAGTCGGCCATCATCTCCTCGGTGGCACCCAGGGCTCTGGCAATGGGCTCCATAAAGACAAGACCAGCGGTGGTCAGGCCCACGCCAAGAATCAGGGTCAGCTCCACCATCATGGAGAAATACCGCAGCGCCTTGTCCCGTTCCCCGGCCCCTAAGCACCGGGAGACCAGCGCCGTACCGCCGGTGCCGATCATAAAGCCCACGCCGCCTAAAATCTGCAAAAACGGCCAGATGAGGTTCAGGGCGGCGAAGGCGGTCTTCCCCGCGAAATTGGAGATAAAGAACCCGTCCACCACAGTGTAGATGGAGGTAAAGACCATCATCACAATGGAGGGCAGGGTAAACCGCAGAAGCCTTCCGTAGGTAAAGTGGTCAGATAGTTGAATTTTCGTTTTCATTTTTTCCTTTCCGTCCCGGAGCATGGAGTTCCCATGGCGGAGATATTATTTCCGCATTGCCGTATTTTTCGGGCAATGCGGAATTTTTCACTTCACTTCGTTTAAATATCTGGTAATGCAGTACAAGGTCTGGCCCTCATACTCCACCCGTGACCAGCCCACGTCCCGGTTGATGCCGGTGCGCTTGACCGTGTCCTCACTTGTGATGGTGGCAACCACCTTGCAGTCCGGGTCCTCCACTGAGGGAAGAGAGCGGAGATTGACCTTTTCCTTGGGGGCTACGAAGTCGTTTACCTCCTCAAACTGGGTCTTGATCTCCCCGGAGTCCTGGTCTACCGCCTTGCCGTTTTCGTCCGCGATGCTTAAATAGCTGGAAACGGCGTAGCACAGGATGTTGTTGTACTCAATCCGGGACCAACCGTTGGTGCTGATGCCGGTACGACGGGCAATCTGTCCGTTTTTCAGCACCGCCACCACCTGGGATTCCGGGTTATCCACCGACGGAATGGAGCGCAGATTTACCTCCACCTTAGCCGTCACCGTATCGTTGGCGGTTTCAAACTGGGTTTGCAGCCCGTCGGAGTCCCCCTGGGCCGTGGCAGGGTCATAGTCTAGGTCCGTTGTCAGGTAGTTGGTCACGGCGTAGCAGGTCTTTCCCTGGTATTCCAGCCTGGACCAGCCGCTGGGGCTGGTGGCAGTCCGCAGAGCCGTGTCACCGTTGAGCAGGGTAAAGAGCACCACGCTGCCCTCTCCCTGGTCCGGGATGCTGCGCAGGTTGGTCTTTTCCTTGGCGGTGACGGTCTCCTCCACCTCGGTAAAGCTCATCAGCGCCTCCGGGTCCGGCCCCACCTCCTCCGGCGGCTCCGAATCCTTGGCGGGCTCGATGCCGTCGTAACCAAAATAGGCAAGGTTCATATCAATGGGCTGGCTCAGACCGCTGACAATGGCGTTCTTGGTAAACTGCCACATATCGTGCTTCCCCTCGTAGCTGGAGGCGTGGGTCTGGGGATAGGGCTGGGCCGGGTACTGGGCCACCCAGATTTTGTAGTGCTTTTCGATGCGCTCCGTCTCCCAGGCATCCTCCAGCTCGCTTTTGGAGGCGTAGAACATGCCGGTGTAGCCCAGCTTTTCAATGGCTTTTAAGAATGCCAGGGCCACATCCGTGCGCTCGGCCTTGGTCATATCCTTCTGGCGGCTGTCCGCCTCCTGGAAGCCCTCACAGTCATAGACAATGGGATAGGTAATGGGATATTTGGCGACCAAATCCGCCACCCACTGGGCCTCCTCCCTGGCCTCCTCCGCGTCAATCGCGGTGGAGAAGAAGTAGCCGCCCATGGGGATGCCCGCCTTGCTGCCCTCCTGGAGATTGTAGCGGGCGTTGGAATCCTCCACAATGGCCCCATCCTTGGCGGTTCGATAGCCGAGCCTGACCATGGCGAATTTCGCCCCGGCCCCGGCAAGGCCCACCCAGTCTATGGTCCCCTGGTATTTGGCCACATCCACGCCCATATAGACCCCCGCAGCCTCCTTGGTCTTCCGCCCGTTTCCGCAGGCGGAAAGCCCCAATAGCAGCGCTCCCGCCAAAAGGGCCGAAAGGGCACGTTTGATTGTATCTTTCATATGTTTTTTCCTCTATATCCGTCTTCGGTTTTTCTTTTCCATCATACCATAACTTTCCCATTTCGTAAAGCCGGGGAAAACCAGAAATTCATTCACAGTTTATTCTTATTTCATTCAGATTGGTTTCAGGTTTGTCTACTATAATAAATGCAATTTATTTTGAATCTTGGAGGTATCTCTATGGCCAAACCAACCAAAGCCCAAAAGCGGAAGCGCATCGTGCAGCGGGTGATTGCCGTTGTCGCCGTGGTACTGGTCGCGCTGCTTGCGGGAACGCTTTATGTCCGCCGCAAGGTCCAGCGCTCCGTCACCGCCCAAAGCGGCAGCAACATCAAGTCCGCCACCGTCACCACCGGCTCCATCAAGGCCACCGTCTCCGGCTCCGGCACCCTGGTGTGTGAAGACGTGGTAGATCTGACGGTGCCCTCCACCGTTAAGGTGGAAAAACTCCATGTGGAGCAGGGTGATACCGTCACCAAGGGCACCCTGCTGGCAAGCGTCAACAGCAGCACCGTACTCACCACCCTGTCCAGCGTCCAGGACAGCATGGACGATTTGGACGACGACCTGCAGTCCGCCAGCCGGGATACCGTCAGCTCCACTGTCAAGGCCGGTGTAGCCGGACGGGTCAAGGCCATCTACGCTCAGGCAGACGACAACGTGGCCGATGTCATGTACCAGCACGGCTGCCTTGCGGAGCTGTCTATGGACGGCTTTCTTGCCCTGGATGTGGAAGCCGGTTCCCTCAAGCAGGGGGAAGCCGTTACCGTCACTACCTCTGACGGGCAGGAATGGGAGGGCACCGTGGATGCCGTGACCTCCACCACCGCCACCGTTCTCATCACCGACGACGGCCCCCTGGTGGACGATACCGCCAAGGTCGGCTCTCTGGAAGGGACGCTTTACATCCATTCTCCCCTGAAGGTCACGGGCTACGCCGGTACGGTAAGCTACGTCTCCGCCAAGGAAAACGCCAAGGTCTACGCCAGTACCTCCCTGTTTACTCTGAAAGATACCTCCGATTCCGCCAAATATAACCAGCTGCTGGAAAGCCGGGCCGACTACGAGGAGCTCTACCAGAAGCTTGTAAAGCTCTATAAGGACGGCGGACTGGTCGCTGAGCAGGACGGCATCGTTGAAACCCTGGTTGACCTGGACGAGGTCACCGTAGGCACCGACCCCCTGACCGACACCACCCTGGCCACCCTGGACCCGGGCACCAATATGTCCGTCACCGTGTCCGTTGACGAAACCGACATTCTGTCCCTGGCCGTGGGCCAGGAGGTCAGCCTGACCGTGGAATCCATCGGCGAGGACACCTACACCGGCACCGTCTCCGAAATCGACACCACCGGCGACAGCGGAGCCTACCCCGTCAAGATTCTTCTGTCCAAGCAGCCCGGTATGCTCTCCGGCATGACCGCCAAGGCGGAGGTCACCATCCAGGGCGTGGAAAATGCCCTGCTGGTGCCCAACGATGCCATCCGCAAAACCAGCACCACCGCCTATGTCTACACCGCCTACGATACGGAAACCGACACTCTGGGCGGCATGACCGAAATCACCCTGGGCCTCACCAACGGCACCTATACGGAGGTCACCGCGGGACTTCACGAGGGCGACACCGTGTACTATACCCCCAAGGAGCAGACCTTTACCTTCGGCGGCATGACCTTTACCACCTCCGGGGACTTTCCCGGCATGAGCGGTATGTCTGACGGCGGCGGCCGTGGGGACAAGGGCGGCAGGCCCTCCGACATGGGCGGAATGAGCGCCATGCCCGGCATGGGCGGTTAAGGAGGCTCCTATGATTGACCTGAAGAATATCTCCCGGGTCTATCAGATTGGCTCTGAAAAGGTCTACGCCCTGAACAAAGCCAATCTGCACATCGACCCCGGTGAATTTGTCAGCATCATCGGCCCCTCGGGCTCCGGCAAATCCACCCTGATGAACATCATCGGATGCCTGGATACCGCCGACTCCGGCACCTATCTTTTGGACGGCACCCCCATTGAGGACTATACGGAAAACCAGCTGGCCCGGATTCGGAACCGGAAAATCGGCTTTGTCTTCCAGAGCTTCAACCTGATTTCCAAGCTCACCGCGGAGGAAAACGTGGAGCTGCCCCTCATCTACCAGAAGGTACCCCGGGCAGAGCGGAAGGAACGGGTGGAAAAGGCCCTGGCCCGGGTGGACTTGCAAAAGCGGGCCAAACACCTGCCCACAGAGCTCTCCGGCGGCCAGCAGCAGCGGGTGGCCATCGCCCGGGCCATCGTCACAAAGCCCAGCCTCATCTTAGCCGACGAGCCCACAGGCAACCTGGACTCCAAGACCACCGTGGAAATCATGGATATTTTCCACGAGCTCCACGACGCGGGCAACACCATTGTATTAATCACCCACGATGACGACGTGGCCAAGCAGGCCAGCCGCATCGTCAGAATCAAGGACGGACAGCTAACGGAGGTGGGCACATGATTCAGGCATTCAAAATGGCGATGAAGTCCATTTCCGGCAACAAGTTTCGGGCGTTTTTGACCATGCTGGGCATCATCATCGGCGTTATGGCCCTGGTGATTCTGGTGAGCCTGGTCTCCGGTGCCACCGGCACGGTGACGGACACCATTTCCAGCCTGGGCAGCAACCTTTTAAGCGTCACCATTTCCGATGACAAGGGCGCTCCGGTCACCTTGACCACCCTGGACGAATGGATGGCAGACCCCCAGATTGGTCTGGCAGCCCCCTCGGCCACCACCACCGCTACCGGAAAATATTCCTCTACCACCAAAACCGTCACGGTTTACGGCGCAACCCCGGCCTATGCCTCCATCAACGGCCAGAGCGTGCTGTTAGGCCGGTTCCTGACCCAGGCGGATGTGGAAAACCACACCAGCGTCTGCGTCATTCCGGAGGAAACCGCCGAGGATATGGTGGGCTACACCGACTGCTTAGGGCAGGAGCTATCCCTGGACGGGATGAAATTTACCATTGTGGGCATTCTCAAGGACGACGACGAATCCCTCACCGGCATCCTGACCAAGAATTCCATGATGGCCTATATTCCCTACACCACCCTGATGCGCCTTTCCTCCACCGTCTCCACCACCATTACCAGCTTCTCCGTCAGCGCCCCGGCGGACGGCAACATGACCTCCACGGAAAGCGCCATGAAGCAGCTGCTTTTGGAGCGCTTTGACAACGACGAGGATGCCTTCTCCCTGCTGTCCCAGAACATGCTGGAGGATGCCATGAGCTCCGTTACCGGCATCTTGACAGTGTTACTCGGCGGCATCGCCGCCATCTCCCTGATTGTGGGCGGCATTGGCATTATGAATATCATGCTGGTCACCGTCACCGAGCGAACCCGGGAAATCGGCATCCGGAAGGCCATCGGTGCCGGCCGGGGTGTGATTTTGCAGCAGTTCCTGCTGGAAAGCGTGGTCCTGTGTATGATTGGCTGCGCCATCGGTGTGTTCCTTTCCTGGGTAGTGCTGCGGCTGATTTCCGTGATGGTGGCCAGCATGGGCATCTCCTTTGCCCTGGAATGGGGCGTTGTGGCCATCGCTGTGGCGTTCTGCTTTGCCATCGGCGTGATTTTCGGCCTGTACCCCGCCAACAAGGCCGCAAAGCTGCCCCCCATCGAAGCCCTGCACTACGGCGGCTAAGGAGGTAAACCATGATTTTTAAGAAAAAAGTTCCCACAGAGGACCCCAAAAATACCATGCCCCCTCTGGACACGGAGGAGGAAGACACCCCGGACCGGGGCGGCGGCGGGGCCAAATGGATTACGCTTCTGTGCGTTATTCTGGCCATTGCCCTGCTGGTCAGTTCCCTGCCCTCCGGCATTTCCAGCTCCACCTCGGTAAACGCGAAAATCTATTCCGATACCATGCAGCAAAACACCATCTCCACCGTGCTCTCCGGCGGCGGCACCCTGACCCCCCAGGAGGGCGAGGCCCTGTCCATCCCCCAGGCGCTGGAGGTCAAGGCCCGCTATGTCTCCAACGGGGACCATGTAAAGGCCGGGGACCCCATTGCCCAGGTGGACAAGGCGGCGGTGCTCTCCGCCATCTCCGAGCTGCAGGAGGTTCTGGACAAGCTGGACAGCGACATTGCCTCCAACGCGGGCAAGACCAATTCCTCCAGTGTCCATGCCGGAAGCTCCGGGCGTATCAAAAAAATCTACGCCCAGGTGGACACCCCGGTTTCCGACACCATGTATGAAAACGGCGCGCTGATGCTGCTGTCCCTGGACGGGCTCATGGCCGTAGACCTGGATGCTTCCCGTCCCGTGGGCCAGGCCGTCACCGTCACCCTGTCCGACGGGACGGCGCTGGAGGGCACTGTGGACAGCCTGACGGAAACGGGCTCCACCGTCACCCTCTCCGACGAAACGGCCCCCACGGACGACATCGTCACCGTCACCGACGCAAACGGCGGCTTTCTGGGGCAGGGCCAGCTGTATATCCACAGCATGCTCCGCGTCACCGGTGCCTACGGCACCGTCTCCACCGTTTCCGTCAAGGAAAATCAGAAAATTTATGCCGGTGCCACCCTTCTGACCCTGAAGGACACCGGCCACACCGCCCAGTACGCAAAGCTTCTGTCCCGGCGGTCCGAGCTGGAAGCGCAGATGGAAAGCCTTGTAAAGCTCTCCAAGGACGGTATTCTCTACGCCGATACCGACGGCCTGGTCTCCAATTTGGACGGCACCGTTGACCTTGCCGTGTTCGAAGCCCCCCAGCGCAGCCACGCCAGCCCCGGCTACAAGGTACTCTCTGGAACCCGGATGGAGGAGAGCAGCACGCCCACGGCCCCGGGCGAGGAAGGCGGCACCGGCGGGAACGCAGGCGGCGAGGGCGGAAGCGGTTCCGAAGGCGGAACAGACGCACCCTCCACCCCGGAAACGCCCCCGACTGAGGGCCAGGAATACACCCTGGGGTACGTGCTCTCCACCGACGGCGGAATCTTCTACATTCCCCAGGGTACCATGCTTGTTGCCGAGGGCAGCGCCCTGCCCGCCCTGACCTTCTCCGGAAATCCCAACTCCGGCATTCCCCTGAGTGCCGACGGTCTGGCCGTCAAGTGCAGCACCGGTGCCGGTTGGGAGGATGCGGACGCGGGCCAGATTACCGCCGGGGACTCCATTCTCATCGGCAACGGTCTGCTGGTCTTCCAGCACAACGCCGCCCAGCCCTCCACCGACGAGCTTCCCGGCGGCATGGGCAGCCTGGGTGATCTGAGCGGTCTTGCCGGAATGGCGGGCATGTCCGGTATGAGCGGCATGAGCGATATGGGCGGCATGTCCGGCAGCGCCGCCCAAAGCCAGGCGGTCTACGACAGCTACGATACCACCACCCAGGATGTGGCCACCATCGTCCCCGAGGAGGAGATGACCGTGGAGATTCAGGTGGACGAGCTGGACATTCTCTCCCTGCAGGTGGGCATGTCCGCCCAGGTAACCATGGATGCCCTGCCCGGGAAGGTCTACACAGGGACCATTACGAAAATCAACGCCTACGGCATCAACGCCGGCGGCAACACCAAGTATACCGTCACCGTGACCCTGCCCCGGGGGGAAAACATGCTTTCCGGCATGAACGCCTCGGTAAAAATCACCACCGCGGTCTCCCAGCCGGTGCAGACCGTCCCGGCGGAAGCCATCTTCTTCGATTCCGGCAAATCCTGGCTCTACACCGGCTACGACGAGAAGACCGATACCCTTCTGTCCCCTGTAGAGGTGGAAACCGGCATGTCCGACGGAAGCGTGGTTGAGATTCTCTCCGGCCTGGACAGCGGCACCACCTTCTACTACCGCTACGCCGACACCATTGAATATAGCTTTGTAGGCTGACCGAAAACCGGGCACTCAGGAAAAATTCCCCAAGTGCCCAGTTTGCTATTCCCTCCATGCCGCCCCCTTCTGCCCGTTTCTGGTCTCCAGATAGGCATCCTTCAGCCGCTGTAAATAGGCGAAGGGCTCCTCCGGGGAGATGGGGGCAAAGTGGGTTTGGGGAGGGTCGTGCTTGGATGCCAATAGGAATTGGATTTCCCCATCCCCCAGGTGCTTCACCGGGCGGCGCGTATCCAGCCCAAAGCCGCCCTCCATGGGCACCAGCACTCCCAGGTCCTCCCGCCGCTCCCCGCACCGCGCCAGCAGCCGCACCGCCGTCTCCCCGGAAATCCGGCAGCGGCAGTGGAACGTATAGTAGAGCCCCTGACGCAGTACCTGAACCTTCCCAACCGGCTTTCCGCCCAGCATTAATTCCTGTTCCATAGAAAATCCCCCTTGCCGCAGTGTATGGTGGCAGGGGGGATTTTAGAATGAGAAAAACAGGTATCCGTTGTTTTTGCAGGCTTCCGAAAGCTAATTATTTTGCTTGGTTTCATTCGAATAACCTGCCAGTAGAAACGGGACACACAGCATGACCGGGAACGCATAGCGCACCGCGCCGTTGATATGGCTGAGCAGCAAACCGAGAATCAGCAGCACAATGGGGAGCAGAATCCATTTCTGTCTGTTTTCCGGGGCATACACAGCTGCAAGGAAGAGGATTCCCCCCAGCCAGCAATACAGTCCCGGGCTGCACAAAATTCGCACCGGCAGAAATTCCTGCACCTGTTCCAGTATTTCCTCTCCGGCCAGCCGCTGCTGCTCCGGGAGCCAATAGGAAAAATGCGTGCTTTCCGTCTCTGTGATGTCCTCCAGCTGAATATCGGAAGCGTACATGGTCTGGCCGCCCAAGGAAAAAGGCGTATAGTACAGATTCTTGGAATAGACAATTGCCTCCAGGCAGGTTATGGGATGTTTTCTGAAAAAACTTCCGTTCAGCTCCAGGAACTTTCTGACCTGGGCCTGATTCTCCGCATGAAATGTATTTTTCACATCATCCGTCATGATTGTAGAAAAGCCGCCGCATACCGTTTCGTAGTCCAGCACATCGCTGATAGTCTGAATTTCCTCCGGTGTCAGCTCCTCCTGGTGCTCCTGACAGTAGTACGCCGTAATCGGGTAAAACAGGCTGTAATTTTCCCGCTGCCAGGGCTTTCCGATTCCTAGCGCCGGATATACAACGCTATTCATTGCCAGGCTTCCGGCGGCAAGAACACCTGCCACCAGCAAAAGCTTTCTCCGAATGTCCTTTTGAAAAATCGCCAGAAGTGCCAGACTTCCGGCGGCAAGATAAATGCCGCCTTTTCGGGTTGCCCCTGCCAACGCCCCCAGAAGGAGCAGCTGCCACAGGGACTTTTGTTCACCGCGTACCGCTCTTGCAAAGAAAATCAGGAAAAACAGGTAGACCGCACCATGTATGGAATCCTTAATCAGTCCCCCCGCCATTTCCGGATATACAGGCATCAAGCCGAAAAACAGCGCCAGCAGCAGTCCGGCACAGTTTCCCCGCAATTTGTGTACCTCCCGGCAAGCCATGACCATGGCAGATAGCAGCAGAACCGTTTGAAACAGCATACACACAAGGAGCCCGCCGTTGTCTCCCGCCAGCCAATGTCCCGCCTGGAAAAGGACACCGTATAAAACCGTAAGCAGGACAGGCATGGACGCATGGAAATAGTACTTTCCCTGGTACATCAGAATCTGGATTGCCGTGTCCGTATACAAAGCCCCCGGCGCACGAAGAATCAGAATCGGGAGCCAGCACAGCAGAATAACTGCGCTGTACACTGCCCCCGCTTTCGCCCCCGGCAAGGACCCGTTTCCGACCGTCTGCCGCCCATTGAGCCACCGGCAAAGAAGCCGAATAAGCCCATAATAATTTCCCGTCAGCTGAATATAAAACAGCAGATTTTCCGTCAAATCGGCATCAGGCAAAAGCAAGAGTCCATTGAGCGCCTTGGGCGTTCTTGGGGAAATCCAAATCATGGTATTCCACGCAAAAAACGCCGCCAGTACCGCCGCTGAAATCCGAATTTTTTCGGTTTTGAGCCCTATCCGCGCCCAGGCCCAGCCGGAAGCCAATGCCGCCGCGCCGACTGCCAGCGCCCGCACTGCGCCTGTATTCCCATAGCGCAGAGAATAAGCCACATGCCGAAGCAGCCCCGCCTCCGGGTCCGCACCCATAGGAAAGGCCATCATCGCCATGGCGGTTACGGCCGTAAAGCCCGCCCACACCAGCGCGTACACAAGTGCTGCCTGGGTTTTATTCTTCCTCATTGGCACGCATCCTCCTTTGAAAACTTTTCCCTGCCACGGCATTCTGCGGCAGGGAAAAGTCATATTGGCATTTAGCGAAGAGAAGCGTTCAGCTGCTCGGCCAGTGCCGCCAGAACCTTCTGGGTGACATTCTCGGAATCTGCATCCGTCAATGTCCGATCGTCGGCACGGAGTTCCAGGGAGAAAGCCATGCTCTTCTTCCCGGCGGGAACACCCACGCCCCGGTAGATATCAAAGAGCTTCACATCCCGCAGCAGCTTTCCGGCGGCATCGGCAATGATCTTTTCCGCCTGGGCCACGGTGACCTCCTCATCACAGACCAGAGCCAGGTCCCGGCTGACAGCGGGGTACTTGGGCAGCGGCACATAGGTGGGATCGGGCAGCATCAAAGAGAGCATCTTGGTGAAGTTCAGTTCCGCGCAGTAGACCTCGGCGTCAATGCCGTAGTTCTTGGCAACCAGGGGATGGACCTGGCC
>USQL01000002.1 GCA_900556935.1 uncultured Eubacteriales bacterium
AGGGCTTCAAGAAGTTTGTCATCGAGACGGTCAGGCTGGCCGGCTCCAACCCCTGCCCGCCCATCGTGCTGGGCGTCGGCGTGGGCGGCAGCTTTGATAAAGTGGCCTATCTCGCCAAGAAAGCTCTGCTCCGCCCGCTGGACGTCCCGAACCCCGACCCCTATTACGCCGACCTCGAGAAAGAGCTTCTGACGGCCATCAACGAGCTGGGCATCGGCCCTCAGGGCTTCGGCGGAAAGACCACCTGCCTCGGCCTCGCCATCGAGCAGATGCCCACCCATGTGGCCGGTCTGCCGGTGGCCGTGAATGTTTCCTGCCATGTCACCCGCCGCGCCAGCGCGACGTTATAAGGAGTTACTCCTTCCGTCACGGCTTCGCCGCGCCAGCTCCCTCTGGGAGGGAGCCTTTTGCAGCGGGCAACTGCGATAGCCTCCCTCACCGAGGGAGGTGGCATCGCGTAAGCGATGACGAAGGGAGTTCTAGAGGTGAAATCTATGCAATACGAACTGACCACCCCCTGCACCGCGCAGGACCTGGCCCCGCTCCAGGCGGGCGACACCGTTCTGCTGTCCGGTGTGGTCTACACGGCCCGCGACCAGGCGCACAAACGGATGCTGGAAGCACTGGACCGGGGCGAACCGCTCCCCTTCGACCTCGAAGGCAGTGCCATCTACTACGTCGGCCCCACACCGGAGCGCCCCGGTGCGGTCATCGGCTCGGCCGGGCCCACCACCAGCGGCCGGATGGACGCGATGAGCCCCCGCCTGCTGGACCTGGGCAACAAGGTCATGATCGGCAAGGGCAAGCGGGATGCCGCCGTCAAGGAAGCCGTCGTGCGCAACGGCGCGGTCTATCTGGCCGCGCTGGGCGGGGCCGGTGCCCTGATGGCCAAGAGCGTCAAAACGCTGGAAGTCATCGCCTGGCCGGACCTCGGCTGCGAAGCCGTCCGCCGCCTGACCGTGGAGCAGATGCCCCTGACCGTCATTCTGGATGCCCACGGCGGCGACCTCTATCTCTCCGGCCCGGAAGCCTACCGCGCGTCCAGATAAGCACGTTCCACAAGATTTCAGGCCCTGTTTCCGGTCAAAATAGCAAAATCATGCAGAAGAAGCTCAGTTTGTTTTAGCAAACTTCCGCCGAACGACTTGCATCCCCCGGCAGAATGTGGTATCCTATAACAAACCGAACCGATGTGCGTTTTTCTGCTCCGGGCCGGAAATCAAGAAAGGCAGGAGGCCGACAACCATGCAGATCCACCAATCCGCAGAAGATTACCTTGAAACGATCCTGATGCTGAATCAGAGGATGGGCCGCGTCCGTTCCATCGACGTGGTCAACGAACTGGGCTACACCAAAGCCAGCGTCAGCATCGCGATGAAAAAGCTGCGGGAGAACGGCTACATTGCGGTGGACGGTGAGGGCAACCTGACCCTGCTGGAGCCGGGCCGCGAGATCGCCGAGCGCATTTACAGCCGCCACCGGCTGCTGACCCACTTCTTCGTGCAGCTGGGCGTGGAAGAGGACATCGCCGCAGAGGATGCCTGCAAGGCAGAGCATATCCTCAGCGAGCAGACGCTGGAAAAGATCCGCGAGTATGCCCTGCTCCACGACGCCGAGAGCACCCTGAAAAACGAAGACTGACCCAAAACCACAAAAGGGACTGCCCGAACCGGCAGTCCCTTTTCTGTTTTCACATCTTCAGTAGGCATCCAGCCCCAGGCTGACATCCAGTGCCTGATCGACCCGTTTCTGGTCTTCCGGCGTGATCTGCCCTGCGCGCTCCCGCAGGCGGTGTTTGTCCAGCGTGCGGATCTGCTCCAGCAGCACGACGCTGTCCTTGGCGAGGCCGGTGTCCGCTGCCCGGATATTGATATGAGTGGGCAGGCGGGCTTTGTCCAGCCGGGATGTAATGGCCGCCGCGATGACGGTGGGGCTGTGGCGGTTGCCGATCTCGTTCTGCACGATGAGCACCGGCCGGATGCCGCCCTGCTCGGACCCCACCACCGGCGAAAGGTCTGCGTAGAAAACTTCTCCTCTGTGTACTTCCATGGAATCAACCCTCCCTGTCTGCCTCTAGTATGGGCTGTGCCGGGCGGCGGTATGCACGCGGGGGCTTTCTTCCATTTTATGCAGCGGAGCGGATCAGGTTTCCGCCTGTTCCAGAACGCAGAACGCCAGCGCCATCCCGCCGTCGTGGCTAAGGGAAAGGCGGGCCGTGACGTGATGTTCCTCCACCCAGGCCGCTGTCCGGCCGGAGAAGCGATACACCGGTGCCCCGGAGGGCAGGCGCAGCACCTCGATCTCGCAGAGCGAAAACGGCTCCCGCAGGCCGGTGCCCGCCGCCTTGAGGAAGGCTTCCTTCGCCGCAAAATCCGCAGCGGCGCTGGCGGCTCTGTGGGCACGCCTGCGGGCGGAAGGGTCGGCCCGACACTCGGCCAGCGCAAGCGCCTGCCGCTCCCCGGTGCCAAACACCCGCGCCTCAAACGCCGCCCCGTGTGCCCCAAACAGGCTTTTTTCCATCCGTGCCACCTCACAAAGATCACATCCTACCCCGAACAGCATGAAATCCTCCCCTTTCCAGGGCAAACGCCCCGTTGTTTTGACTTAAAATTTTCGTTGATTTTGGTGAATATGTGCAAATAGAGTCTGGAATCTTGAAGTTTACACGCGCTTCGTGTACAATGAACTATAGTTCTAGTTCCACTTCCGCTTTGGGCGTGGATAGAAATACCGAAGGGGGTGTACTGCGTGGGCGACGCAACTGCTATTTTTTCGATCCACGACAAAAAGGACGACGAAATTCATGAGATCGTACAGCAAGTGTACGACGCATTGAAGGAAAAAGGCTACAATCCGGTCAATCAGCTGGTGGGCTACATCCTGTCCGAAGATCCCACTTATATCACGACCTACAAAGGAGCCCGCTCCCTCATCCGTAAAGTTGACCGGGACGACCTGCTGCAGGCTCTGCTCCGCAGCTACCTGAACGTCTGATCCGCTTTGTCCTTTCCGACCCGCTGTCTCGCAAAAGACAGCGGGCTGTTTTTATTTATTTCAGCTGCCGCGTAAAGATCTGGTTCACCACCGTCTCATACTCCCACCCCTCGCGGGCCTTGCGGAGAGGCTTTTCCAGCGGGTCGGCCCCTTCGAACCGATGGATGAGATAGAACCAGTGCGCCTTCATCCGGCTGACGGCACAGCTGGCCGCGCCAAAGGCCTCGGTGTAGCCGTGGTAGAGGTCGTCGCAGTAGCCGCGCAGTTCCTCTCTGGAAGCCGGTGCGCCGCCCCGCGCACGGCGGAACAGGGCTGGGTCTGCGATGAGCCCCCGCCCCACCATGATGCCCGACAACTGCGGGAACTCCGCTTCCAGCGCGTGCAGTGCTTCCGGCGTCGCGACATCGCCGTTGTAACAGACCGGCATCCGGCACTCCGGCAGCGCCGCAGCAAAGGCGGCACGGTCGGCCTGCCCCCGGTACAGCTGCTTCATCACGCGGGGATGGATGGTCAGCTCGCAGATGGGATAGTGATTGTAAATATCCAGCAGAGCCGCAAACTCCTCCGGCTTCTGGACGCCGATGCGGGTCTTGACCGAGACCTGACCCTCCACCGCCGAAAAGACGGCGTCCAGAAAAGCGTCCAGCCGGGCGGGGTCCCGCAGCATCCCGGCTCCCTTGCCCTTGGCTGTCACCGTGCCGGAGGGGCAGCCGAAGTTCAGGTTGATCTCCGTGTAGCCCAGCTTCCGCACTTCGCCGATCATCCAGGCGGCCAGTTCGCCGTCTCTGGCCAGCAGCTGCGGGATCACGACCGTGCCTGCATTGGCCTCCGGGGCCAGCTCCGCCATCTTTTTCGGGATGAGGACGCGGTTTTCCGGCGGCGACAGGAACGGCGCATAGTAGCGCGTGGGGGCATCGGCTGCGCCAAACCATTTCTGGTGCACCTGCCGCCAGATGCGGTCGGTCAGCCCCTCCATCGGGGCAGCGTAATAGTTCATAGAAGACCTCACAATGTTAGAATGGCTCTATTGTAGCACAAAAAATGCCGCCGCGCATCTGTTTTGCGCAGCGGCATCGATCTATCTTGCGAGTTATTCGGCGAACAGCGGCGTGGACAGGTAGCGGTCGCCGGTATCGGGCAGGAGGACAACGATCTTCTTGCCTGCGTTTTCGGGGCGCTTTGCCAGCTCCAGAGCAGCCCAGACGGCTGCACCGGAGGAGATGCCCACCAGAACACCCTCCTTGTGGCCGATCAGACGGCCGGTCGCAAAGGCATCTTCGTTGGTGACGGGGATGATTTCATCGTAGACCTTGGTGTCCAGCACAGCGGGGACGAAACCGGCACCGATGCCCTGGATCTTGTGTGCGCCTGCAACGCCCTGGCTCAGCACCGGAGAGGATGCAGGCTCCACGGCCACAACCTTGACGCCGGGGTTCTTGCTCTTGAGGTACTGGCCCACACCGGTGACGGTGCCGCCGGTGCCGACGCCTGCCACAAAGATGTCCACTTCGCCGTCGGTGTCCTCCCAGATCTCCGGGCCGGTGGTCTCAATGTGCGCCTTGGGGTTGGCCGGGTTGACGAACTGACCGGGGATGAAGGCATTCGGGATCTCCTTTGCCAGCTCATCGGCCTTGGCGATGGCACCCTTCATGCCCTTGGCACCCTCGCTCAGGACCAGCTCTGCGCCGTAAGCCTTCATCAGCTGGCGGCGCTCCACGCTCATGGTCTCCGGCATGACGATGATGATACGGTAGCCGCGGGCGGCGGCCACGGACGCCAGACCGATGCCGGTATTACCGGAGGTGGGCTCAATGATGACGGAATCGGGCTTCAGCAGACCCTTCTGCTCCGCGTCGTCGATCATAGCCTTGGCAATACGATCCTTCACGCTGCCGGCAGGGTTGAAGTATTCCAGCTTGCCCAGCACCTTGGCCTCCAGCCCCTCTTCCTTTTCAATGTGGGTCAGCTCCAGCAGCGGAGTCTTACCGATCAGCTGGTCAGCGGATGTATAGATCTTGCTCATCATATATTCCTCCTAAAATGATGTTGTTGTGATTTGTGTTGTGTGTTTCGGCTTATTGATCACCGCGGCAACATCTGAGGTGCAGGTCGTATTTCATGTTAATACCAACCTTTCTTGTAGGTTGGTGTGATTATATCCCCTTCCCCATCGTTTGTCAAGAGCTCTCCGCAAAATTTTACATTGATTTTCCTACTTACCATGTTGTATAATGGGTTTATCCTCAAAAGGAGGGAACGGTATGTTGATTTCAACCAAGGGACGCTACGCGCTGCGGGTCATGATCGACCTGGCCGAACATCGATCGGACGGCTTTATTCCCCTGAAGGTCATTGCAGAGCGGCAAGAGATCTCGGAAAAATATCTGGAAAACATTATCAAGCTGCTGGTCAAGGCCAAGCTGCTGAACGGCCTGCGGGGCAAAGGCGGCGGCTATCAGCTGACGAAAGCGCCGGAGCAGTACACCGTGGAGAGCATCCTGCGGGTCACGGAGGACTCCATGGCGCCTGTCGCCTGTCTTGAGCCGGGTGCCGAGGCCTGTCCCCGTGCGTCGGAATGCCGCACGCTCTCCATGTGGCAGGGACTGGACAAGCTGATTACGGAGTACTTCACCAACATCACGCTGGCCGACCTGATGCGCCGCGCACCCGACGGGTATGACTATGTGATATAGCCGGTAAAGCGGCAGCAGGAAAGGAGGTCGAACGGTATGACAGGGCCAGACCCCAACAGCATTTACCCCAATGAAAACATCCGGCAGGTGGTTTACATCAAGAATGTAATCACCCGCCCCAATATTGAGGTGGGCGATTATACCTACTATGACGATGTGAACGGCGCAGAACGGTTCGAGGCGCACGTGACACACCACTACGAATTTCTGGGCGACAGGCTTATCATCGGGAAATTCTGCGCCATCGGCAAGGGGATCGAGTTTGTGATGAACGGCGCAAACCACCGGATGAACAGCGTGACGACCTACCCCTTCAACATTATGGGCGGCGGCTGGGAGCGGTTCGCGCCCTCGCTGGAGGAGCTGCCGCTGAAGGGCGATACCGTCGTGGGAAACGACGTGTGGATCGGCCAGAACGTGACGGTGATGCCGGGCGTTCACATCGGCGACGGCGCCATCATCGCCGCCAACTCCGTGGTGACAAGGGATATCCCCGCCTATTGTGTGGCGGGCGGCAATCCTTGCCGGGTGATCCGCCGCCGGTTCGACGAGGACTTGACGGAATACCTCCTGAAGCTCCGGTGGTGGGACTGGGACGCGGAAAAAATATTCCGGAACATGGACGCCCTGTGCAGCGGTGATCTGGAAAAGATCAAACACATCAGGGACTGACGGCAATCGTGCCGCGTAGGGGATAGCTGCCGCCGTCTCTTGACAGCGTCAGCTATCTTTGCTGCGATAGGGACAAAAGAGTTGTCTCGTTTGCCGCAAGGGAACAGCCGCAGCGATGCGGCTTTCCAAAAAGCAGGCGGTTAGCCAGTTCTAACTGCCGCGTATACGTTTCGGCCGGCGCTGGCCGTGCGGCCTTGCATTAAAATACCCCAACAAAAACGCGCAGCCGACAAAGGAGCCTCACCTATGAAAAGAGCTTATCGCACATCCCAATACGCAAAGCCAGGCGAGCAGTACTGCCGGGAGACCTACCCGGATGAAGCCGCGTCGATCCTCCAAAAAGCAGAGGAATACTATCTCGTCTTTCTCAAGGATATGCCCGATCTGGGCAAAAACATGATGGCGAAGAACATGCTGGACTGGTTCACGATCCTCGCCTTCTACGAGGCCAGCGGCCACCGGATGGACGGCGAGCTGCTGCCCTACCTCTGCAAAACTGACCACTATCTTGCTGAGGCCATGCACGCACGGCTCATCCGCACACAGACGGAAGCGCTGGGCGGCGACTGCTGCGACTATTGGTATGTGGGCGACAAAAGTCCGGCGCTTGCGCCCTATCAGGATCTGGAGCAGATTTGACAGGAGGATGGTCATGAAATATAACGGTTTCTATTTTGGGATGTTCAAGGGCTCCATGAAGAAGGTTCTGGCCGAGCAATACGGCAGCGCGTATGCCGCCGAGGTCATGAAAAAGAGCAAGGCGGTCTATCGGGAGCTGGTGGAAAAAGCGGACGACATCGGCGACGACAATCCCATGGCATATAACGAGCTGTTCGCGCTGGCCTTCGTGGCGCCGTATGTAGCCAGTGAAAAGAAGATCCCGCCGGAGACGGTGCAGGAGATGATGCGCCGCTCCCTGTATCACATCAAGTGGTACTTCGGCCGGACGAATCTGAACACGCCCAAGGGCAAGGCAGAAAACAAAAAGAGCGTCGTCAAGTACGCCAAGTGGTACACGCCGGAAAAGGAGCGGCAGTCCCCCACCTCCTTCAAGGTGGATTTTGTGGGCCAGCCCTATGAGGGCGCCTGCTACTACCGCATCACCCGCTGCTCCATCTGTACCTACGCGGAAAAGCTGGGCGTCGCCGAGCTGATGCCCCTGTTTTGTGAGCTGGACGAGGTGATGATCACGCTCCAGCACGGCGTCCTGCACCGCCAGCAGACGATCGCCTCCGGCGGCGCGTATTGCGACTACTTCATCACCGGGGACAAGGAATAGGAAATACCCGCTGAAATCGTTGATTTCAGCGGGTATTTCCTCACAGCGCCTTAAAAGTTGTCATCATCGCAAAATAGCCCCTTCAACCTCTTGACACAGGAAGCAGCCTTTGCTACGATACGGTCGAAGAAATATCATAACCGGAACAGCCGCGGAAGCGCGGCTTTCCATAAGTCACAAGGTTAGCGCAACCTAACCAGCCATGTAGGAGGAATCACAATGGAACGGAAAGAAGCCATTCGCGGCGCTTACCGCCTGACGGGCAGCAACAGCTTTTATGACGGCATGATCACCTGCACCACGCTGAGCGGGAAGGCCGTGTGCCGTCTGGTGTGGGATATGAACAAGGCGGAATGCAACGCCTATCTGGAAAAGGCGCTGTCCGGCATTCCGGAGCGCTTCTCCGGCAGGCTGCTGGAGGTGCCGGTGGGAACAGGTATTCTGACCATGCCGGTTTGCCAGACGCTGCCGGAGGCGGACATTTCCTGTCTGGATTACTCAGCGGATATGATGGGACAGGCGCGGGAAAAGGCAGGGTTCTTCACGCCGCCCTATGAGACGGTCGCCAGCCTGAAAGCACGGCTGGATGGCTTGTACGCGGACGTGGACATGGGCAATCTGAAAAGCATCGCGTGGTTTGCCTGCCGCAAGGCGGAATAATGCTGCCGGTATCAGAGCCGGAATGCTTCTGCGAATAGGAAAAGCCCTCGGAAAGAAATACACCTTAAAAGTCACCGTCATCGCGACGCTGATGATCTTTCTGGCCTATTTTCTCGTTCTGTACGGCAGCGTGGCGGTGTACGCTTTTGTAAGCGAGGGCGGCTCAACTTCTGCGCCGCAAAGCCCCTCATCCGTGGCTTGCGGCGCTTTTGGCCTGTTGGTAGGTATCCCACAGGTCATCACTCATTTCATAGACGATCCGCTTGACCTTACGGGCGTCGCCCGCCTGACGATAATGCTGTAAGTGCGCGAGAAATTCGTCCCCCTCGCGGCAGATACCGTACCCGAGGAGCGTATTTCCCTCCTGCGGAGAAAACGTAAGCGCGACCTGTTCGCCGCAGTAGGGGCAGGTGATCTCATTGATTTGTGTATCGACCAGAGCATCGTCGAGGCTGGGATAGATCCGTCCGGAGATGAGCCCGCTTTTGCGGTCGGCTTCATAACCGACGAAGGTGGTACGGTATTCGTCGATGCAGCCCGCCAGATCCATGCGCTCACAGACGCGCACTGTGTTGCGGGTGTCATTCAGCGCATCGTGCGCGCGGTCAGCGGGGAGATTCAGCATTTTCACAGCGTCGGTCAGGGAGCATTGGCGGTTTTCCCGCAGGAGCTCCCGGGCGAAGATGCGCTGGAGGTCATAGCAGTAAGGAAACGGCTCAATGGGGATGCCATGCAGAAGCATGTTGTCCAGCAGCACGGGGATATCATCCGGCCCCCAGGAGCAGAGCGCGCAATCGTCCCCGCACCAGTCGATGAAGGCGTCAAACGCTTCAGGAAATAAAGGTGCCTTCTCAAGCTCCTGCGGCCGGATCTTTGTGAGCTGAACGACTGCGTTGCTCATGTGCGGGTAAAACTGCGGGCGTATGAATGTCTTGAACTCGTCCACGGAGTGAAAGCTTTCATTCAGCTTTACCGCGCCGATCTCAATGATCTCTGAATCAAAAGGAAACGGCTCCAAGATCATCTCTTTTTCCGATAACGGCTGGTTCCATTCGAAATCTAAAACAATGTAGTGCATCTCTCTGTCGCCTCTTATGTAATGATCGCTATCTCTAGAATAAACCTGCTTATACTATATACCGATGCTCTGTCTCCCGCAACATTTTTTTGAAGCAGAACGCCGATAAGAACCTGTTGGAAAGGAAAATTGACAGGATATGACTCGGATTTGCAATTTATGCCAATCTCGTGTAAACTAAGATAAGGCAGTACTGAAAAGGCCGTGGATGCGGGGTGTCGTATCTTATATGGGGGAAAGCCTACGTCGGTACTTACATCTTCAACAGAGGAGACGATCACATATGGACGAGCAAACGCTTTTAGAGCGCCTGATCGCAGGACGTGTTAACGCGGTGCTGGACGAAGTGCTGACCATTCTGGAGACCGACGATGGAAAATCGTTTGAGGAAAAAAAGGGAAAAATTGATCAACTTCTCAGCGCAAAAATAGAGAAGCCGGAAGCTTCCCGCGATAAGGGCAGCGTACCGAATGTGGCGGACACATTCGGGCAGCAAGGCGAGATCACCGTGGCAGAGGGGCTTAAGCCATGTGCTGGAATACCGCTTGGAGTGGCAGACAGATTAGAGCGTAAGATAGAGGACGAATTGAGGAGGGCCTATCATGGATATTCAACGGGCAAAAGAGCTGCTGGAGGTTTTGGCAGATGGCGTCGACCCTTTGACCGGCGAGGTGCTGCCGGATGACCATGTCTGCAACAAGGTCGAGATCGTTCGTGCGCTGCACTGTGCTGTAGAAGAACTGTCCCGCCGACGGAGAAATCCTCTGCCGGAAAACAACGGAAAGCCGTGGACGGAGGAATTGGACAGCGAGCTATGCCGCCTATTTGATGAGGGCATGAAAAAGCAGGAGCTCTGCGCACATTTCAAGCGAACCTCCGGTTCGATCCTATCCCGTCTGGAGAAGCTGGGAAAGATGTGACCTTTCAGCAGGGCGATGCAGGGGCACTCCCCTACCGAAGCCGCTTCTTTGGTCGAAGTGTTGAGATTCGCTCGGCGGTGCATAGCACCGCCGACATGCACCCGGGCACCGCAACAGTCCACCGGACTGTTGCTATCGCTGCGCGATTGCCCTTTTCGAATCTCAACACAAATAAAAAATCACTCCCACGCCATGCGTAAGGATATTTTTGGTTCGAGTGTTGAGATTCGAACTCAAGGCCGTCCCGCCGCTTTGCGGCGTTACGGCCTATGGCCGTTTATTTAAATGCAAGAGGCCTTGAGTTCTCGACACTTGGAAACAAAAAGAAGCACCCTCATTACTGAAGATGCTTCTTTGGTCCGAGTGTTGAGATTCGAACTCAAGGCCTCTTGAACCCCATTCAAGCGCGATACCAAACTTCGCCACACCCGGATATTCACTTGCTGTCCTTGACAGCTCAGATATATTAACATAGGAAGGAGGAAATGTCAATCCCCTATTTTTCCTTTTTTCGTCCGCGGGGCGGTTCGGCCCCGCGGACGGTTTTTTATTGGAAGCTTCTCACCCAGTTCAGCAGGGAATCCCGGTAGACATTCTCCGCCACCTCCCGGCGCATCCGGTCTGTTACCGGGCCGTTGGCGGCAAGTTTGGCAAGAATGGCCCCCTGCAGCTCCTCCACCGACATCTGCTCATAGGGCTTTGCGGCGGAGACCGGCTGGATTGTCTGAGATTCCGGCGTAGGTGTTTCCGGCACCGGGGGCTGGAAGGTGATTTTCACCGGCTGTGGACACCGCAATTTCCGGCTTTCCTCCACCCAGATTTCCCCGGAATGGGGCAGCAGGACCACCGACCCATATTCCGCCCGCAGTCCCAGAAGCACTCCCCGGAAGCCGGGCTCCATGGGCATTTCCTTGGGGGAATTGGCGTTATTCACCGTGACAATGCTGTGTTTTCCCTCCAGGCTTCTGGAAAAAGCGTAGGTCTCATTGGTCAGTACCCGCTCTTCATAGTCGCCATAAGAAAGCTCCGAAAGCGCTCCGCGGAGGCGGCCCAGGGACGCAATCAGCTTTGCCTGGGCGTTTTCATGGAAATTCTCCAAACGCAGCTCCGGCCGCAGATTCCGGTCCGACCAGCGCTCCTTCTTCCCCTCGATACCGAATTCCGAACCATAGTACACAGAGGGAATCCCAGGCAGGGTATATAGCAGCACATGAACCGGCAGAAAATTGGATTTTGCGGCAAGCTTGGAGGCAATGCGAGCCACATCGTGGTTGTCTACGAAATTATAGAGCTTCCAGCGGCTTGTCTCCCGGACGGTGTGGGCAATTTCAAAATAATTGTGGTCGTTGTGCCCGGAGTATAGGGCCTTGTGCAGACGGTAGTTGGTGACGCTGTGGAGCATCCCCGACGCCAGCCACCGGCCATAGTCCCCATGGATGACCTCGCCCAGAAGGAAGAAATCCCCCTTCCGGCTGTCCGTAAAGCGGCGCAGCGCCGCCATAAAGCCAAAGGAAAGCACATCCGCCGCGTCCAGGCGGATGCCGTCAATATGGAATTCCGAAATCCAGAAGTCTACCGCGTCCAGAAGATGCTGCCGCACCTCGGGGTTTCCGTGGTTCAGCTTTACCAGAAGGTCATAGCCGCCCCAGTTTTCATAGGAAAAGCCGTCGTGAAAGCTGTTGTCCTTATCAAAACGCACATTGCAGAACCAGTCCAGATACTTAGAACATTCCCTGTTTTGCAGCAAATCCCGGAACGCGAAAAAGTCCCGGCCCACATGGTTAAAAACCCCGTCCAGCACTACCCGGATGCCCTTTTCGTGGCAGTATTCCACGAAGTCCTTTAAGTCACCATTGGTGCCCAGGCGGCTGTCCACCGTAAAATAGTCTGTGGTCTCATAGCCATGACCCACGGACTGAAATAGCGGCCCAATATACAGGGCGTTGCAGCCCAAATCCCGAATGTGGTCTACCCATTGCCACAGGCTGCGCAGGCGGGAAACCGGCGCGCCATAGTCATTCTGTTCCGGCGCGCCCGTAAGCCCCAATGGGTAAATATGGTAAAAAACAGCTTCGTCATACCAAGCCATTACGCTTCATCTCCCGAATTTTGTTTCCCGGTCACCTCTGCCCGGCGCTTTTTCTCCCGATCATCCAGCAGAAGGCCAATACACAGGCCGACGCACATTCCCATGCACATGCCGATGGAGAGATTGCCCGAGACGGAGCCCAGGCTCATGCCGATGCTGAGGCCACAGCACATGTAGACGGTCATCCAGGCGCTTTGGGGCTTCTCCCTGCGATAGCGGGGCCCTTCCGCACCGTCGCCCACCCGCCGGAATTTGTGTTTTTCCAGGATATGGGCGGAGGCGGCATTTCCGGCCTCCGCTTCCACGGCGTAGACATCCCTCTGCGAAAAGGCCCAGTCCAGCATAGCCCCTACCGCTTCCGTGGTGTAGCCCTGGCCCTCGTACGCTTTTTGAATGCCATAGCCAATTTCCACGGTCCCCTGTTTGGGTGCCCCCTTGAAGCCAATGTCCCCGATACAGCTTCCCTCTTCTTTCAGGCACATTTTCCAGGGTGCGTTCCACAGGACGTTGGCCGGGTCGGCATTCATGCCCGCCAGCATTTCCCCGTAGGCCCGCTTCATTTCCCCATCCGTTTCACGGTCAATGGTCTGCTCCAGTTCCTGCCATGTCATGGGGGACAGACGCAGGCGTTTGGTTTTCAGTTCCGGTTCCTTTTTCATATTGGCTCCCCCAGTTGATACAGTAAAGGCTCGTATTTCAGGCCGTAGCTTCGGCGGTCCGTTTCATAGGTCAGCTTCACCGCTTTTGCCGTAAAGTCCCCGGCCCTGCAGGCCGCATCCCAGAGGGAGGCACCCTTTAAAAGCATTCCGGTGAGCACAGCGGCGAACAGGTCCCCGGTGCCAAAATACCGCCCCGGCACCTTTTCCTGCCGGTATGCCCGGATGCTGTTTCCCTCCTTGACCAGGAAGCCGGTCTCCCCCGGGGCGGACACGCCTCCGGTCAGAATCGCCCTTTCCTGGGGCAGGGCCTCCAAAAGCACCTGGGCGGGCGCGTCCTCCGGAAGACCCGTGAGAAACGCCGCCTCGGTCCGGTTGGGAAGCAGCACATCCGCCCGGGCGCAGAGCTTCCGCATTTCCTCGGCATAGGCCCCGTCCAGCCCCTTATAAAATCGGCCGCCATCGGCCATAGCCGGGTCCACAATGCAGAGCCCCCCGGGAGCGCGCAAAGCATCTATCAGAGCCAAAACCGGGGCAATATCCCCCACCGCCCCCAGATAGCCCGTCAAAACGGCATCGAACCGGATGCCCTCCCGTTTCCAGTGCTCCACAATGGGGGCGATGCTGTCCGTCAGCTGGCGGACATAGGGCTTTTCAAAGGCCGTATGGGTAGATAGCAGCGCCGTGGGCAGCAGGCAGGTCTCGCAGCCAAAGGCGGAAAGGGT
This sequence comes from uncultured Eubacteriales bacterium, assembly GCA_900556935.1. Classification (GTDB taxonomy): domain Bacteria; phylum Bacillota; class Clostridia; order Oscillospirales; family Oscillospiraceae; genus Faecousia. The sequence continues at coordinate 13,767 of USQL01000002.1, forward strand.
GGTCAGGGCCACTGCCCCGGAGCACTGGCCCAGGCAGGACAGGTCCTGGACCGTCAAAACGCGCTTGTATTCCATATCAGTCCACAACGTCCATATCGATGCCCAGCTCCCTGGGCAGGAACCGGGGGCAGACATTCTCCGTGGTGACAATGACGGAGGCTGCCAGATGGGTGCCGATTTCGCAAGCCTGCCGCAGGCTCTTTCCGTAGGTCAGGCCCACGGTTAAACCGGCGCAGAAGGAATCCCCGGCACCGGTGGTGTCCTTCACTTCCACCGCCCGGGCGGGGCACAGGCCCTTGTCTCCGGCCATATCCGCATAGATGGCCCCCTGAGAGCCCAAGGTCACCACGAGCTTGGGAATCCGGGCCTGAATCACCCGCTGGGAAATCATATCCACCAGCTCCTCCGGAGTATTCTCGGAGAAGTCCGTGCAGAACAGCAGCCCCGCCTCCTGAATGTTGCAGACGAAGGCCGATAGCTCCTTTAGAAAATCCCGGCGCTCTAGGCCGATGCTCATATTGGCCACCACGCCGTAGACGGGCTTGTTGTATTTCTTCGCCAGTGCCAGGGTCTTTTTGACAATGGCCTTGTCCATATCCACCTCAATGACGATGCTGTCCGCCTGGGAAAAAATCTCGTTGCCGTGCTCCTCCAGGGTCTCCAGAATGGGCATCAGGTTGGGCCGCTTGGAAATGGAGGCCACCACATCCCCCTCGTTGTCAAATACCGCAAGCCAGGTGCCCATGCCGTCCGGCACCTGCCGCACAAAGCGGGTATCCACCTTGTGATTCTGCAATTGGCGGATCACATCGCCCCCGATGGCCGTATCGTCCACCAGGCTGATAAAGGTTGGCCGGAGCTCGCAGTTGGCGATGTCCTCCGTGACATTTCTGGACACGCCGCCGTAAATCTGCTCCACCCGTCCGGCGTTGCGGCCCGCGGGGATATAAATGCCGTCCGGGTAGCCCTTGATATCCACAAAGACCGCGCCCATTACAACAATTCCCATAGTGAAAACCTCTCTTTCTTTTTACCCCTATTATACAGAAAATTTTCCGCTTTGCAATCACTTTGCGCAGATCGGAAAGCTTGAGGAAACTCTGAACAAATCGTCTGCGGCTGAGCAGCGGATCTTTTCCTCCCAGACTACGGTATGAAAAACGGGAAATACACAAAGTATTCCCTCATTTTTCATACCTTGTCCGGAAGAAAAATCTCTCGCTGTCAGCTCTTGCCGATTTATTCAGAGCTTCCTTAAAACAAAATTTATAGACATTGGCTTTCAAATGTGGTATATTATGGTGTAATTGAAATTTTGCCCAAGGAAAACGGGCAGACTAAAAAAACAACCACCCTACAGGAGGTAACCATATGGTATATGTAATACTCGGAACCGGTTTTGAGGAAGTGGAGGCGCTGGCCCCCGTGGACCTGATGCGCCGGGCAGGCTTAAATGTGCAGACCGTGGGTATCACCGGAAAGATGGTCTATGGCAGCCATCATATTGGGGTAGAGGCCGATATTCTGCCGGAGGAGATGGACCTGGGGGCCATGGAGATGATTGTACTCCCCGGCGGTCTGGGGGGTGTTGCCAGCGCCCGGGCCAGTCAGGCCGCGCTGGATGCCCTGCGCTTTGGCTGGGAGCACCAGCGATTTGTCGCCGCCATCTGCGCCGGTCCCACCGTGCTGGCTGACCTGGGCATCCCCGACGGACGGAAGGCAACCTGCTTTCCCGGATGCGAACCCCAGATGGGCAGTGCCCACATGGTCCCGGATGCCGCGGTGGTCCGGGATGGCCGCCTGATTACCGGCACCTCCGCGGGCTGCGCCATTCCCTTCGCCCTGGCGCTGATTGCCGCCCTGAAGGGCCAGGAGGAGGCGGACCGCATCGCCGCCCAGATTGTCATTCGAACCTAAAGGAGAACACCCATGCAAGACAATCCCAAAGAAACCAAAAAGCCCCGTTTTCTCTCCGGCAGCGGAGAAAAATCCCGGGGTCAGGGGGGCTATCAGGGGCGATTCCTGAACAAGACCGCCCCCCAGCCAGATAATACGGACACGCCCTCCGCGCCGCCGGAGGAAACACCAGAGGGGGCCTTTTCCCTGCCCCCTGTCACCGCGGAGGATTTCCTGACAGAGGCCGCCGCGCCTCAGCAGGAGAGCGCTCCCCCCGCCCCGGAGGAGCCGCCGGTTCCCCAGGACGCGGAGGATGCGGCTCCCTTGGATGCCCCGGATGCCCCGGCCCTTCCGCCGGTGGATGACCTTCCCGATGCGCTTCCGGACGAGATTCCGGAGGACCTCTTCCCGGAGGACGCGGCGATTCCGCCGGAGGAGCAGGACCACGTTCTGACCCCTTCGGACTTTGCCGACCGGCTGTCCAATCCCCAGACTGAAGATGACCAGGAGTTTGGCGAGCTCTTTACCGCCCCCCAGGAGCCGGAGGAAACCGAGGTTCCCGTCCGGGAGCACCCCGCTCCCAAGGGGCGGCCCAAGCGCCGGGGCGGCGAGGGGCTGCTGGGCATTCCCAATATTCTGGTAACCGTGGTGTGGATTGCCATTACGTTGGCAATCGGTGTCACCTTGGGCCGAATGGCCTGGGTCTGCGCGGCGGACGTGCTGGCCTTCGGGCGGGAGGACCACAAGGTCACCATCACCATCTCCTCCACCGATGACATTGATTCCATCGCCACCAAGCTGAAAAACGCCAACCTGATCCGCTACCCGGGGCTGTTCAAGCTCTATGCCAGCTTCGCCGTGGACGACGGGGAGATTCAGCCCGGCATCTGGGACCTCAACACCCTGTATGACTACCACGCGCTGGTGAAAATGATGTCCCCCAGCTCTCAGCGCAGCGTGGTCACCGTTATGATTCCCGAGGGCTACAGCTGCCGCCAGATTTTTGAGCTGCTGCAGGAAAAGCGGGTATGCACCGTGGAGAGCCTGGAAAGCTACGCCGCCTCCGGCGAGCTGGACAGCTACTGGTTCCTGGACGGATTGGAGCGGGGCAGCAAATACTGCCTGGAAGGCTATCTGTTCCCGGATACCTACGAGTTCTATACCAACGATACCGCCCAGAACGTGCTGACCAAAATGCTCAATAACTTTGACAGCCGTGTGGACGAGAGCATCCGCTCTCAGCTGGACAGCCTGAATACCCACATCAGTCAGATGATGGAGGACGACGGCCGCAGCGCGGACTATATCGCTTCCCACCAGATGACCATGGCCGATGTCATCACCGTGGCCTCCCTGATTGAAAAGGAAAGTGCCAGCGCCGAGGAAAGCTATACCATCGCCTCGGTGATCTACAACCGTCTCTATGCCTGGAACGGAACCCCGGCCTACCTGAACATCGATGCCTCCGTCATCTACGCCTTGGACGGCAAAACCGACCTGACCCAGGAGGACCTGGCCACCGACAGCCCCTACAACACCTATCTCAACGTGGGCCTGACCCCCGGTCCCATTACGAATCCGGGCATCAACAGCATCAAGGCCGCCCTGGAGCCCCAGGATACGGGCTACTACTACTATATCCTGGACCCCGCCGCGGGAACCCACCACTTCTCCTCCACGCTGGAAGAGCACGAGGCATTCCGGGAGGCCATTCGAGGATAATATGAGAAAATTAGAATTGCTGTCCCCCGCCGGGGACATGGAACAGCTGAATATGTCCGTGCTGTACGGTGCGGACGCGGTGTATCTGGCCGGTACCAGCTTTGGCATGCGGTCCTTCGCGGGAAATTTTTCCCCGGAGGCCCTGCCGAGGGCTGTAGCCTTTGCCCATAGTCACGGGGTAAAGGTCCACGTCACCGTAAACACCATGCCCCGGAATGACGAAATCGCCCGACTGCCCGCCTACTTAGAGCAGCTGGATGCCGCGGGAGTGGACGCGCTGATTCTGGCGGACCTGGGGGCCTTCACCCTGGCCGGAAAATACGCCCCCCACTGTCAGAGGCATGTCTCCACCCAGCAGTCCATCGCCAACTACGAATGCGCCCAGGCCTGGTTTGACCTGGGGGCTGCCCGGGTGGTGCTGGCCCGGGAACTGGGGCTGGAGGAGATTCGGACCATCCGGAAAAAGGTGGACCCCCGGCTGGAAATTGAAACCTTCGGCCACGGTGCCATGTGCGTGAGCTACTCCGGCCGGTGCCTGCTGAGCAACTACATGACGGGACGGGACTCCAACCGGGGGGCCTGTGCCCAGCCCTGCCGGTATCAGTACGCGCTGATGGAGGAAAAACGCCCCGGGGAGTATTTCCCGGTCTACGAGGACGAAAAGGGCACCTACATTTTAAATTCCCGGGATATGTGCATGATTGACCACCTGGACGACCTGATGGACGCGGGCGTGGACTGCATCAAGCTGGAGGGCCGGGCCAAATCCGGCTACTATGCCGCCATCGTCACCGGCGCTTACCGGCACTGCATCGATGCCGTATCCCAGGGTCAGGCCCCGGACCCGGTGTGGCGTGACGAAGTAGAGCACATCTCCCACCGGGTGTATTCCACCGGCTTCTACTACGGCCAGCCCGGGCAGTATACCGAGACCTCCCGCTATATCCGGCAGTGGCAGATTGTAGCCACGGTGGAATCCTGCGATGAAAAGGGCCTTGCAACATGCAGCCTGCGCAATAAGTTCACCCGGGGGGATGCCCTGGAGTGCGTGGGGCCGGACTGCAAGCCCTTCCCAATGGCGGCGGGGCCCATGTGGGACGGGGAAGGCACCCCCTTGGAGGAGCCCAAGACCCCGCAGATGGTGTTTACCATGCAGCTTCCCAAGCCGGTCCCCCCCTGCTCCATGCTCCGCAGAGCCGTGGACCTGTCGGCAAAATAAAATGCGCGTCAAAAAAAATCCGTAGAAGCGGCCAGACGGCTGCCTCTACGGATTTTTTTATGGATTTTTATTTCTTCTTTTTCCCGTTCATAAAGTCCGGCAGGGGTCTGCCCTCTTTGAGCCACTGATAGTACTCGGCGGTGGCGGCGAATTCCACGTCACCGGCGGAGTTCAGCGCGGTCTCCACGGAGTCCTGAATGACACCGATGATGAAGCCAACGCCCACCACCTGCATGGCGATGTCATTGGAGATGCCAAACAGGGCGCAGGCCATGGGAATCAGCAGCAGAGAGCCACCGGCCACGCCGGAAGCGCCGCAGGCACCCAGGGCGGACATGATGGAGAGCAGAATGGCCGCGGGAATGGACACATGCATTCCCAGGGTATTGGCGGCGGCCAGGGTCATAATGGTAATGGTGATGGCCGCGCCATCCATATTGATGGTCGCGCCCAGGGGGATGGACACGGAATACACATCCTTATCCAGGCCCAGCTTCTCACACAGCGCCATATTCACGGGGATGTTGGCGGCGGAGGAGCGGGTAAAGAAGGCGGTCACGCCGCTCTCCTTCAGGCAGCGGAACACCAGAGGATAGGGATTCCGGCGCAGGTACAGGAAAATCACAAAGGGGTTAATCACCAGGGCCATAAACAGCATGGTGCCCACCAGCAGCAGAAGCAGCTTGCCGTACTGGGTGAAGATGGCCAGGCCGTTGCTGGACACATTGGCAAACACCAGGCCCATAATGCCGAAGGGGGCCAGATTGATGATAAACCGGACAATCTCAGAAAGCGCGTCGGCGGTATTGGCCAAGAACTCCTTGGAACTGGGGCTGGCGAACTTCTTCATGGCGATGCCAAACAGGCAGGCCCACATGAGAATGCCGATGTAGTTGCCGTTCATAATGGAGGCAATGGGGTTTGCCACAATGTTGGAAAGCAGCGTGCGCATCACCTCTCCCAGGCCCTGGGGAATCACATCCGCGCTGGCGGCCTCGGGCAAAACCAGCTTGACGGGGAACAGAGCGCTGGTCAGGACGCTGAGCACGGCGGCCACAAAGGTGGTCAGCAGATACAGCCAGACCACCGTGCCGAACCGGCGGTCCAGGGTGGAGCTGCCCTGTGCCAGAGCGCTGGCGACGATGACAAACACCAGCACCGGCGCAATGCCCTTCAGGGCTCCGACGAACAAGGTGCCGAACTCCTCCAGCCAGGAGGCATGGGGCCAGGCGATGCCGAGCAGCGCGCCAATGAGCAGGCCCAGGGCGATGCGCAGAATCAGACTGATGCCGTTATACCAGTCCGCGATTCCCTTTGCCATTTTGGATAGATGATTCATGGTTACCCTCTCTTTCTCCCGCGGCAGAAGATTTGCAAGTCCCAGCCGGTGCAATTGCAGCTAAGCGCCTACGTGCCGCTGAATATTGGTTTATTATACAGACCGTCTTTTCAAAATGCAAGTTTTATTTGCGTATAATTCCAGAAAATTTGAAAATATCCCCTGGTGGCTTCTCCGCTTTTCAGGGCAATGCCGTCAATCAAAGGATTCCTCCTAGGGACCGATGCCCCCATCGGCCCGAAGCCAACGGCATTGCCTCCTGGGCTCCTTTGCGGTGGAGTCCATCTGCCTATAAAATTAGTAGGAAATAATGCTTGACAAACGGGGACGCATCGTGTATGATATTGGCAGTTAGCAAGCGCTAACTAAATCATTTGAAATAGAGTTAGCGTACGCTAATTATAGGAGGCTTTTGTTATGCAGTTGGTTCAGCTTGCTTCTTCTGCCAACGCCCTGCTTGCCATTGGGCTGATTGCTTTTGGCTGCATGTATCTGCGGCATCTGCTTCGCCGTGCCTCCGGAAAGGGGCAGGGCCATGTCTGAGGAGATTGTTGTCCGCAACTGCGCCCCCACCCTGGCGGGCCTGAAAACCGGCAGCCTCTTCGCCTGTCCCTATGACAGCCGGGAGGGGCTCACCCGATTTCTGCGGGATTTAAACCGCCGTCTGGGGCCCAAGGGGGTCCGCGCGGTGCCCCTGCGGATTTCTCCTAAAAAGGCCCTCATCTACCTCTACCGGCCGGACCGGCTCCACCGGGACCTGGAAAAGGCCGCTTCCCTGCTCTCCTGCTGCGGCTACAGCTGCACGGAAAGCGGGCAATGCCTGACAAGACTTGCGAAAAGGCTCCGGGAAGACGGGGAATTCCCCCACGAAATCGGGTTATTCTTAAGCTATCCCCCAGAGGATGTGCGGGGCTTTCTGGAAAACAGGCCCTGCAAATGCGTGGGCTGCTGGAAGGTCTATGAAAACGAGGCCGCCGCGAAGAAGACCTTTGCCATGTATAAAAAATGCACCCGGGTCTACTGCCAGCAGCTGGCCAAAGGCACCACCATCGAACGGCTCACCGTAGCCGGTTGATATAGAGTTGTTTTACGAAAGGATTTTGAAAAATGAAAATTGCAATTGTATATTGGAGCAGCACCGGAAACACAGAGGCCATGGCCCAGGCCGTGGCCGAGGGCGCTAAGCAGTCCGGCGCGGAAGTAAGCCTGCTCACCGCCACGGAGTTTGGCCCCGAAAAAATGGATAACTATGATGCCATCGCCTTTGGCTGCCCCGCCATGGGTGCCGAGGAGCTGGAGGACACGGAGTTTGCCCCCATGTTTGAAAGCTGCGAGGACAAGCTCTCCGGCAAGAAAATCGCCCTCTTCGGCTCCTACGGCTGGGGCGACGGCGAATGGATGCGCACCTGGGAGGAGACCTGCCAGAACAAGGGCGCAACCCTCGCCTGCGACAGCGTCATCTGCCAGGAGGCCCCCGACGACGAGGCCCTGGATGCCTGCCGGAGCCTGGGCCAGGCGCTGACCTAAACCCACCACATTCCCCTCTCTGTAATCAACGTACACATTGCCGAAATACCTCCTAATATTTCTTTCCTTTCCGTTTATTACAGAGCCCACCGGCTGCCCCAATCCCGGGCAGCCGGTATAAAATTCCGGCGGCAGATTTCTGCCGCCGGAAAAAGGTTATTTCAGAATATTGCCGATGTCGTTCCTGTCCAGGGTGAAGGTGACGGTTTCGCCGGTGTGGGTCAGGGCACAGTCGGTGCCGTCGGGGAGGTCAGCAATATCGAAGGTGGAGGTCGCCCGGTTGGTTTTGAAGACGACGGTTTCGATTCCCTGGGCCTGCAGCGCCCGGAGGGACCGGACGCTTCCACGGAGGGTGGCGTTGTCCAGATTAACCGTAATCGTCAGGACCTTGCCGGTCCGCTCCTGGGTGGCGGAGACGGGGCTGCCCTTTTCGTCCGTCACCTGATACAAAGTCTGCTGTCCTTCCGCGGGCTCCTCTTCGGTCTTCTGGGCCGTAACCACGGTGAGGGGCCGGGTATCCTTGGTGCCGCAGCCGTTGTCGCAGAGGGCGGTCTCCGTCTCCCCGGAGGCATCCGGGGTGTACTTGGTGAAGCTGTGGCTGAGCTGAGAGCCCGCGTCCGTTACCGTCTTCTTCTCGCCGCAGCCGCGGTCGCACAGGGCCGTCTTGGTGCCGTCAGACAGGCAGGTGGCGTTATTGTCGGAGACGTAGTTTGTAAAGCTGTGGGGCAGTTTGGAGCCTACGTCTGTTACCTTTTGTGTCACGTCGCAGCGGTCACACTTTGCGCTCTTGTGGCCGTCCTGGGTGCAGGTCGCGTCCCCATCGGACTGATAGTTGGTAAAGCTGTGCCCCAGTGCGGGCGCGCCGCCACGGGTCAGGGTCCGTTCTACTCCGGTGCTGAGCCGGTAGGTAACCGTCCCCGGTGCGGTACAGGTCGCGTTGGTGGAGGAGACGTATTTTGCGGCTGTGTTTACCCTCACTTGGTCACCGGACTTGTAAATCAGCCTGGAGGGGTTCTCCTCGGGATTTTGGGTAATGGAGACCAGGCCGTTGTCGCCCAGGTCCGACGCGTTTATGTTTCCAGTTTTACTGCTCCACCACTCTGTAAAAACACCGTCTTTTGCCAAAACATCCACGTTGTTTTTTACAGTAATATCTGTGGAATGGCCCTGAGCACTAGCACCGCTACCGATTGCCGCGGCAGCGGTGCCGCCGATTGCCTCCACATTGCCGCCATCTATCGTAATCTGGTTGCCGTGCCTCATTTCCGATCCGCCGATTCCAGCACCATATTCCCCACCCTTGGCAATAACATTTCCGCCGGAGATCTGAATGTTCTCGCCGGGCGCATATAGGTTTTCATTCAAGCAGCCGCCTCCTCCAATACCGGCAGAGGCATTTCCTCCAGTTGTGCTTACATTGCCACCGTTGATGGTGATGTTTTTTCCGCATCCACCACTCCCACCGCCGATTCCTGCACCGCCTCCCCGTTGTGACTCGGCACTTCCCCCGGCAGTAATAACTGTACCATTTTCAATTGTAATATTTGTTCCATCCGCATATCTTCCACCGCCAATGCCTGCACCATAATCGACTCCAGTAGCTGTGACATGCCCCCCGGTGATGGTGATGTTCGATCCACTTCCCCACTCTCCGCCACCACCAATTCCAGCACCATAAGCGCCGCCAGTCGCTTCTATGATTCCGCCGGTAATGGTAATGTCCGAAGCAGAAGCTTTTCCGCCGCCAATGCCTGCACCATTCTTTCCACCCTCGGCCGTCAGCGCCCCATCCCCATCCTGGTCCTGAATGGTCAGATTGCCGGCGTTGCCCTTTTCCAGACCGGCATGTGCAGAACCGCTTATCAGGGTATTCTCCCCTTCCAGCTCGATGGTCACGTTGCCCTCGCCGGTGGTGGAGATTGCGGCCTTGCCGTCGCCGCTTACATCGATGTTGACGTTCTCAATCGTCACCTCCGCGGTTATAGGGGTCGTCGTGCCATCCTGATTTTGGATCACGTCCGATTCGATGGTAACGGTATTGGTCGTGGATGTGTTTTCACTATCCGACTGATAAATCACCGTGTCGGTGGTCTGCTCTACCCGGTCGTAAATCTTAACGCCGTTGTTCTCCTGGGTGACGAACTGCCCATGTTCCTCGGCCTCCACGGTAATGCTGCCAGCGGCCAGATCATATGACTCCGCCAGCACCACCCCGGGCAGGAACGCCGCCACCATCACCAAAGACAGGGCCCTTGCCATCCATTTGTGTTTCATAACCGTTCCTCCTTGTCCTTCCCTTTTGGGAATGTCTGTTTGGGAATGTCTGTTTCTGCTTTTTTATTATATAACAAAAGATTTCAAATGTCTATTACCCATTTGGACCCCCAAAATGGGTGAATCCAGAGTCAAAAAGTGCACAATTCGGTTTTCCCTCTTTTCCATTTTTGAATAATCATCGTCGTGAAGCGGAAATATACTATAAAAAATAATGTAAGTTCTAACATTTTGATATACAAAAAATTGAGAAATCTATCCTTCCCGATCAGGAAGTTTTCCCAAAACCGGCCGGAAAGCCCCTTCGGGAAAAATTTCACTTCGTGACATTGGGCTCGCAATGAGCGGAGCGTTCTCTGACAGCCCCGTTTTTTTGAACGATTCAACGGTTATTTTATGGTTTTTCTGGATTTTCCACCTAAAAAGTTTGAAGATCCGGGGGATTGCCACACCAGCGTGCGCGCTGGTTCGCAATGACAGCCTATTTCTTTGTGCAAAGTGCTGTTTCTCTCCCTGTGGGGAGGCGGCTTTTCTCTGGGAATCCTCCAATTTTTTTGGAATTTGGGTGGCAGAACGTTCTTTTTACTTGATTTCCCAATAATTCCATGTATAATAATGTACATAAGTGCCAATGAAAGGAGGCTTGTTCCATGAAAAAGATCATCTGCAAAAAAGAGTACGATACCGATACCGCTACTTTGGTTAAGAAGTTCACCAGCGGTGCTCTGGGTGATCCTGCCGGTTACGAGGAATGCCTGTACCAGACCGAGGGCGGTCTGTATTTCCTGTATGTTGACGGCGGCGAAGCTTCTCCCTATCCCAAGGAGGATATTCTTCGTCTGGCAAAAACCAAGGTCAAGGATTGGACCGACACGCACTGATATCGTCTCCTAAAGGGGCTGTTGGAAAAGTATGTCGCTGCGAAGAGTAGACCGATGTCACTGGTTCGCAATGACAGATCGTTTTCTAACAGCGCCTTTCTTTTATAAGGAATGCTATGAAAAAAATACTGATTGCTTTATTGCTTCCCCTGCTGCTCGCCGGATGCGCCAAAGCACCGGAGCGCGCGGACATTGCCGCCACCACGCTGCCCGTCTATGACTTCACCCAGGCCCTGTGCCGGGGGACCGACCTGACCGTGGGGCGGCTGATTACGGAATCCGTCTCCTGCCTGCACGACTACTCCTTAAACGTCAACCAGGTCCGCCAGGCGGAGAGCGCCCAAACCGTCGTCCTGTCCGGTGCCGGGCTGGAGGACTTTATGGCGGACATTCTCGAAGGGAAGCCCACCGTCGATGCCTCCCGGGGGATTCCCCTTTTGGAGGGCGAGGAGCACGAAGAACATGACCACCATGAGGAGCACCACGCCCACGACGGCCACGACCACGAATGGGACCCCCACATCTGGCTCTCCCCGGAGAACGCCAAAATCATGGCCCGGAATATCTGCCTGGGGCTGACGGAACAATACCCCCAGTGGGAAACGGTGTTCTCCCGCAACCTGGAGGATTTGCTCGCCCGGCTGGACGCGCTGGAACAATACGGCCAGACACAGCTGCGGGACCTCTCCTGCCGGGAGCTTATCACCTTCCACGATGGGTTTGCCTACTTTGCCCAGGCCTTTGACCTGGAGATTCTGGCGGCGGTAGAAGAGGAATCCGGCAGCGAGGCCTCGGCCAAGGAGCTGATTTCGCTGATTACTTTGGCCCGGGACCACAGCCTTCCCGCCATCTTTATTGAAAAGAACGGCAGCGTCTCCGCGGCGGACATCCTGTGCCGGGAGACCGGTGCCCAGAAGGAGACGCTGGACATGGCCATGGCCGGGGACAGCTATTTTGACGCAATGTATCACAACATCGACACCATCAAGGAGGCCCTGGGATGAGCGAACGGCATGTAAACGACTGCGGCCACGCCTGCTGCCTGCGGGTAGAAAATCTATCCGTGAGCATCGGCGGCAGCGTGATTTTAAAGGACATGAACCTGCACGTCCACTGCGGGGAGATGGTGGCCCTCATCGGCCCCAACGGGGCCGGAAAGAGCACCTTTCTAAAAGCCATCCTGGGCCAGAGGCCCTATACGGGGGTGATCGCCTTCTCCGAGCCCGGCAAGCGCAGCCACAAGCCCCGCATCGGCTATGTGCCCCAGAGCCCCGCCTTTGACCCCGGCGAGCCCCTGGACGTAGCGGACCTTTTTGCCTGCTGCATGTCCAAGCGCCCCGCGTTCTTGGGCTGCTCCAAGGCCATGGAGGCCATGATTTTGGACTGCCTGGACCGGGTGCACGGCAAGGATTTATTCCACAAGCGGGTGGGCACCCTCTCCGGCGGCGAGCTGCAGCGGGTGCTGCTTGCCCTGGCGCTGGAGCCCATGCCCAACATCCTGATTCTGGACGAGCCCCTGTCCGGCGTGGACGTAGAGGGCATGACCACCCTGATGGACATGCTGGACGAAATCCGGAAAACCTACGACCTCTCCATCCTCATGACCACCCACGACTTTTCCATGCTGCCCAAATACGCGGACCAGGTGGTGCTGATTGAGGGCGGGATTCTCACCAAGGGTACCCCGGAGGAGGTCCTGAGCTCTTCCCAGTTCCAGTCCGTCTTCCATATGAAAGGAGGCACCCTATGAGCGTCTGGTATTCCATCTGCAACGCCATCCCCCTGGAAATGCTCCAATGGGATTTTATGAAGAACGCCCTTCTGGCTCTGCTTTTGATGGCCCCGCTGTTTGGCATCCTCTCCACCATGATTGTCACGGGGCACATGAGCTTTTTCTCCGATGCCCTGGGCCACTCCGCCTTTACGGGCATCGCCCTGGGCTCCATTTTCGGCATTGCCGCCCCCACCTGGGCGGCGGTGGGCTTCAGCGTGGTCTTTGCCCTGCTGTTTTCCTACATCCGGCGGGGCAGCAATCAGGCGGCGGATACGCTGATTGGCGTATTTTCCAGCGCCGCGGTGGCCCTGGGCATTCTGGTCGCCACCGTTGGCGGGGGCAGCTTTACCAAGTACAATAAGTATCTGATTGGCGACGTGCTCTCCATCACCCCCGGGGAAATCGGGATGCTGGCTGTGGTTCTGGCGGCGGTGCTGGTATTCTGGTGTCTGTACGCCAACCGTCTGACGCTGACAGCGGTACACCCCCAGCTGGCCTCCTCCAGAGGAATCCCCATTGCCCTTTCCCAGACGGTTTTCACCGTGGCTGTGGCCGTGGTGGTCACCCTGTCCATTTCCAGCATGGGGCTGCTGATTCTCAATTCCCTGCTGGTGCTGCCCGGGGCCGCCTCCCGGAACATTGCCAGGAATCAGAAGCAGTACCATCTGTATTCCGTCTTGTTCGCCCTGTTGTCAGGGCTGGCGGGCCTTGCCGTCTCCTACAGCTTCGGCTGCTCCGCCGGTGCGGCCATCAGCCTGGTGCTGACGGCGATTTTTGCCGTGACCTATCTCTTCCGGGGGAGGAACGGGTAACATGCAGACCGTAGAAATGCACCCCATCGCCTATATGCACAGCGACTTCCCCAGCAAATTCGGCATTCCCCGGCAAAGTGGTCTGGTAGAGGAGCTTCGCTCCATGATCGTCTTCGAGCCGGAATACCGGGTGGACGAAGCCCTGCGGGGGATTGAGGAATACTCCCACCTGTGGCTCATCTGGCAATTTTCCCAGGCGGTGCGGGAGGGCTGGTCCCCTACCGTGCGGCCGCCACGGCTGGGCGGCAATACCCGCATGGGGGTTTTCGCCACCCGCTCCCCCTTCCGGCCCAATCATTTGGGGCTCTCCTGCGTGCGGCTTCTTGAAAAGCGGCACTCCAAAGAGTTTGGGACTGTTCTGATAGTAGGCGGCGCCGATTTAATGGACGGCACCCCGATTTTTGACATCAAGCCCTACATTCCCTATGGCGACAGCATCCCCCAGGCCACCGGCGGCTTTACCAGCCGGGTCGGGGACTTCCTTCTGAAGGTGGATTTTCCCCAGGAACTGCTCAAAAAGCTGCCCCCTGACAAGCAGGCGGCAGCCATCGGTGTTCTCTCCCACGATCCCAGACCTTCCTATCAGAATCAGCCCGGAAGGGTCTATGGATTGAGCTTTGGAGGATTTGATATTCGTTTTACGGTAGCGGAAGAAACGCTCACCGTCTTGAATGTGGAGCCCCTTTAAGCCCCGAAAACCCCTCCGGTCAGCATCGACAGAGCCGTTCCCAGGACTCCGCAGCCGACAATAACCGCCCAGGGCGGCAGCTTCTTTCTTTTGAGCAAAGCGTAGGCCGCAGCAAGCAGCAGGAAATGCAAGGGCTTAAAACCATGAATGTTCAGCTTCCGCAGCGTGGTTCCAAACAGTGCCGTGCTCAATTGGTCAAATGTAGTGGCGACGATCAAGGCGATCACCGCCGGGCGCAGAAATGAAAGCACCCGCCGGACCACTGCCCCGCCCCGCAGCCGACCGTAGACATAGGACAGCGCAACACAGATCAGCACCGTCGGAAAAATATAGCTCAGCGTACACACGATCCCCCCCGGGACCCCGGCCAGCCGGCAGCCTACAAAGGTTGCGGCATTGATGGTCAGCGGCCCGGGGGTCGTTTCCGCTATGACGAACAGGGTGTTAAAATCCTCCATGGTCATCATCTGCCACACATCCACCAGCTGGACCTGAAGCATCTGAATGGCCGCATAGCCGCCGCCGATGCTCAGACAGCCGGTTTTGATAAAGAAGAGGATGGCACTCCAAAGACTGGGCATCACTCCACCTCCTTTTGGGGCTTGTGAATCAACAAATCCACGGCCCCCGCCGCCAGGCAGAAGAGGAACAGCTTGGTGACGGATATTCCCCAAAAAAGCCGTCCCGCCAGACACAGCAGCATCATCAAAATGGGGATGGCCTTCTTGGCCTCCAGGAACTCCCGGACCATGCCCCCGCAGATGTCCACCAGGTAGGCCGCCATGCCGATCTGCATAAAGCGCAGCACCATGGAAAGGAACTCGATCTGCCGCAGTGCGTCATACAGCGCCGAAACCACCATCAGCAGCGCCATGGGCGGGATCACCGAAGCGGCCGCACAGACCAGGGCTCCGGGCAGGCCGCAGATCCGATAGCCCACCATCACTGCCGTATTGCAGGAGCTGGGGCCGGGAGCCGCCTGGGCAATGGCGGTAAGGTCCAGCATCTCCTGGGCGTCCAGCCAATGAAGCTCCTCCACAAAACGCCGGCGGATCATAGCCGTGATCGTCAGGCCCCCGCCGAAGGACAGGCAGCTGATGGAAAGCTGGGACAAAAACAGCGTCCAAAGCTTTTTAAGAAGCATATACATCACCTCTCCCCAAGTATACCGAAAACCGGCATTCAGGGCAAGGCTTGGCTGCCAAAAGGAGCATGAGTATAATTCATGGTTTGCCTTGAAAAAAACACAATGCGGCCCGCATTGACATTCCTCCCAAGGCGGGTATAATAAACGTATACTTTTTGAGTGCTTTCTTAGGATTTATCTAAAAACCGTCAACACGCCCAAACAGTGGGTCTTTTCCGGTTTTCAGATAGCCCCCAGGAAGGTTAAAAGGAAATCGGGTGAAAATCCCGAACGATCCGGTCACTGTAAAAGCGGAGCGAACCGTAGAAACCATTGTTCTAAGGAACGAGAAGGTGCGGCGAGCATTGAGGCGTAAGTCAGGAAACCTGCTCAAAAGGAACGATGTGTATCTTCCGAGAAAAGTACCGCATCTGAGACAGGACCAAACCGTACTGTTTTAGGCCACTTTTCCTTTGGAAAAGTGGCCTTTTTTCGTCTATCTCTTGATCAATGCCTGCTCCAGTGCCTCGATTTCCTCCCGCAGGAAGGAGATGTACCTCTGGGCCACATCCGTCAATTGGTGCCCCTTTTGGCAGATATAGCCAATATGCAGGTAGGATTGCTCCTCTGCCAGAGGAATGGCCACAATTTCCTGCATGCCGGTGTGCATGGTCCCGGCGCTGCTGTTCGGCAGGTCCGGCCCAATGCTGAAGCAGTTGTTGTTCCGGATCAGGGAGATTTTGGTGCACCGGTCCGTTACATGGATGTTTTTGGACAGGCGGTTGTAAAACACCGGCTCCTCCGAAAAATAGGTGGCATCCGCCTCCTGGTCGTAAGTAACAAAGGGATACTCCCGCAGATCCGTAAAGGTGACACTGGCCCGGGCCGCCAGAGGGTGGGACTTGCGCAGGAATACAAAGGAGGCCAGCTGGTTCAGCTCGTGAAACACTAGGCCGTTGGAGTTGAGGGAGCGCTGGATCAGCCGGAAGTTATGGGGCTGCGATGCCAGAACGCCCAGCTCACTTTTGCCGCAGGCCACATCGGAAATCACATTGCTGGTAGGGCATTCCCGCATGGCTACATCGTAGCAATCCCAATCAATGCTCTCCAGCAGCCGGTTGAAGGCCCGGACAGAGAATGCCAGCCGTTGAGCAGATACGGAAAACCGCATGCCCAGAAGCTGACGCTGCAGATAGTATTCCTCCAGATTTTTGGAACGGTCCAGAATGTCCTGGATCCGGGTCAAAAAATCCGTTCCCTCCTCCGTCAGCTCAATGCCCTTGTTGCTGCGGTCGAAAATCGAAATGTGCAGCTCCGTCTCCGCATCCTTGATTGCCAGAGACAGGGTAGACTGGGAAACAAACAGTGCCTTGGCCGCCTCCGAGTAGGAGCGGTACCGGGCGACCTGGGTGATATAGTACATCTGCTGGAGGGTCATGGCAATACTTCTTTCTATTGGTTTTCTCCCCTATTATACCCCCTGTATTCAATTCTTTCAACCATTTTCTTTTGGAGGATTTCATTTATGAATCTTGCGTTTTACGGAAAAGGCGGCATCGGCAAATCCACCGTCGCTTCCAATATTTCCGCCGCCCTGGCCCTGTCCGGGAAGCGTGTGCTGCACATCGGCTGCGACCCCAAGGCAGATTCCACCAGACCGCTGACCCGGAAGAAAATCCCCACCGTGCTGAACCAGCTCAACACCCTGGCAGAGGATGTCCGCCGAGCGGACCTGGTGTTCCCCGGGAAATGCGGCGTTTCCTGCATTGAAGCGGGAGGCCCCCAGGCGGGGATGGGCTGCGCCGGTATGGGCATCACCGCCATGGAGGAGGCCCTGCACCGTCTGGGCGTTCTGGAGGAAGAATGGGACACGGTGGTCTATGATGTGCTGGGCGATGTGGTCTGCGGCGGCTTCTCCGTGCCCATGCGCAAGGGCTTTGCAGACCGGGTCTTCGTCGTGACCTCCGCGGACTATATGTCCCTTTACGCCGCAAACAACATTCTCAAAGCCATCCGCCGGTTTTCCAAGGCAGACAGCTCTCTGATGGGCGGCCTGATTTTGAATCACTGCCAGACCGAAACGGATGGGGAGATTCTCCGCCGGTTTGCCGCACTGACCGAGACCCAGGTGGTCCTGTCCCTGCCCCAGTGCCGGGAAATCCCGGTGGCGGACTGCCGTCGGCAGCTGGTTGTGGATACCTTCCCGGACTGCGAGGCCGCAAAGGCCTTGCGCCGCTTTGCGGACCGGCTGGAACACGGCACCCCGGCACCTGTTCCTGCCCCGCTGGATGAGGAGGACATGGAGCGCTTCGGCCAATGGGCCAGCGAAATGCGGGAGGCTGCCCTATGAGTAACGCACCCCAAATACCCGGAATGCTGTCTCTCCCGGAACGTATTTTCCAAAGACCCGATCTGGTGCTGGTCGCCACCGGTTCCCTTTCCTGCATCCGCTCCCTGTATCAGGAGGCGGTGCGGCTGGAGAAGACCCATCAGTTTTTTCCCTGCATTCAGCCCGCCCAGGCCTATGCCGCCGGACAAAACGGCTTGGGGCTGGCGAAAACCCTTCGTCAGGTCCTGACCATCCCGGAGGTGGGCGGCGTGATCATCTACGCTTCCTGCCTGGATATACTCAGCCAGACGGATTTTGACAGAATCATAGAGGGCCTTGAAAATCCCCGCTCCGTTCCCGTCCGGGTTCTGCTGCGGGGGCCCATGGTGACGCGCTACCGGCGGCCCCGGGAGGATTTGGAACGAATACTTGCCGAAATCCCGGAATGCGGAACTGCCGTTCCCCGGGAAAAACGATGGTTCCCCCCTCCCAGACCTGATTTTTACTATGTCAGCTCCGCCCTGCAATATATGCCCGCCATGCCCGTGCTGCTCACCGCCGGAGGCTGCGGCGGTGACCCGGAAAGTGACAGCGGCGGAAGACTCGACTACCGCCTGGGCCACACCCGATTCAACGATATTCGTCTCACCTTGGGTGCCGAAACGACCGTTGCGGCGGCAGTCATTGAGGAAGCGGCAGCTCAACCGGAGGCCCACCGGGACCGGAAGGTCTATCTGCTGAGCAGCGCCGTGCCCACCTTTGCGGGCCTGGACCGGAGTGCCGTTGAGGAGGTCGTATCTCGGAAGGGCTTTTCTGTTCAGGACCTGGGCTGTGACGGATTTACCGCCGGGGAACCGGCCCTGGCCCGAGCGCTGACCACGCTGACAGACCTGTCTGCCCCGGGGCCCGCACAGCCCGGCAAGGTCGATATTCTCGGATACTGCGGTGCGGTGCTGGGCAGCGAGGCCCTTCTGGCCCATGGTCTGGAGCATCTTCTAAAATGTGGCTTTGACCCAGGATTCTGGGGGGCGGAGGAACGGCAGACCAATGCCGCTCAACTGAACTGGGTCGTCTCCGCATCGGGCCTTCCCCAGGCGAAAAAACTGAAACAGGCCCTGGGCATCCCCTATTTGGTGGGTATTCCTGTCGGTGCAAAGCAAATGCTGCGCTGGCGTCAAGCCGTCAACAGCATTTTGAACCATGAAGAGCAACTGCCGCAGATGCCTTTGGCCACGCCTCTACTGCAAGGAAAACGGGTCCTTGTCATCGGAGAACCGCTGCTGATCCAAAGCATTGGACGGTATCTGACCGAAGAACAGGGCTGCGACCATGTGACTCTGGCCGTATACGCCCCCAGACCGGAGCAACGGCAGTTCTACCGTGAGCTCTTCCCCCAGGGAACCTATTCTTTCTTTGAAACGCCCCAGGAACTGCGGGCTTTGGCACAGGATGCGGATCTTCTACTAGGTGACCCGGAATTTGATCTTGGGACGCTGCCCCTGGTGCCCATTCCCGATCCCCAGGTATCCGGCAACCGGTACGCACATATCCCTTACGAGATTTTTGGCAAGAAAGGCGCTGCCTGGATTGCTGAAAATATAAAAACCATCTTTTACAAAGGAGAGACTCTATGAACATTTTCAAGAAGCTACTGGCACTTACCATGGCCGCAGTGCTGATCTGCAGCACCGCCGCCTGTTCCGGTGCCGGGAAAGCGGAGACCGCCCCTGCCAAAACCACCGCCCAAACCGCCGCGCCCCAGGCGCCCGCCGCTGAAACCCCTGCCACCACAGAAACCGGCATGCGCACCGTAGTAGACGCGACCGGTGAAGAGATTCAGGTACCCGCGGACCCCAAGGCCATTGTCATTATCGGACCCGTTTTCCCCAACATCGTCTTCGCCCTGCAGGGCCACATGAAGAACGTAGTCGCCATGCCCAAGAGCGCCTACACCGCCTGGGAGCGCTCTTTGATGCGGGAGCTGGCACCGGAGCAGGAGAACGTAAACACCACCGTCGTCAGCGGCAGCGGCGTTAATATGGAGGAACTGGTAAACCTGAAGCCCGACCTGGTGCTGTGCTGGGCAACCTCCACAGACACCATAACCCAGCTGAAGGAGCTGGGCATTCCCGTAGCCGGTTTCAAAGGCGCCAAAGACATGGCCTCTCTGGAAAGCCTGATTTCCATGATGGGCGATGTGCTCAACCGTCAGGAGCAGGCCCAGAAGCTTTTGGCCTGGTACCATAAGGTTGAAGAATATGTGGATTCCAAACAGGACCAGGTCGCCGCACTGACGGAGGACCAGAAGCCCAGGATTCTGAACATCACGCTGTCCGACATGAGCGTCAGCGCCACCGGCATGAACGCTTGGATCACCGAGAAGGTCGGCGGCCAGGACATTGTTCTGGAAGGTGCCTCTGCCGAGAGCTCTACCCCCACCATGGAGGAAATTCTCAAATACAATCCCCAGATCATTTTCCTGAATGCCTGGGATGACTGCACACCCCAGGATGTATACGAAAATCGCATCGACGGTCAGAATTGGGACAATGTAGATGCGGTTATCAACCATCGGGTTTACAAAATCCCCCTCAGCCTGTACCGTTGGACCCCTCCCAACACCGTTGAAAAGCCCCTGTTCTACCTGTACATGGCCTCTATGATCCAGCCGGAGATCTTCTCTGAGGTGGATATGCGCCAGGAGGAACAGAATTTCATTCAGGAGTTCTTTGGCGTCACCCTGACGGAGGAGCAGCTGGACAGCGTTTTCCATACGGAACTTTATCAGTAAGCGCCAATGAACGGAAATGAAGAAAGAGCACACCAGATGAGCGGGCGAACCATGAGCGATCGAAAGTATCGGATTTTTTTACTCACGTCGATCCTCTGCCTGATTGCCTGCGCTCTGCTGGCCCTGTGTACAGGGCGCTATACCATCCGGCTTCGGGATGCAGTGCTGGTGCTGTTTTCCGGACTCCGGCAGCTGCTGGGGCTCTCCCCGATGCCCCAGAGCTGGGATGCCATGGCCGAAAATGTGATCTACACCCTGCGGCTTCCCCGGGTCGCCGCGGCAATTCTGGTAGGCGGGTCCCTGTCCCTGTCCGGCGCTTCCTACCAGGGGGTCTTTAAAAACCCCCTGGTGAGTCCGGACCTTCTGGGCGTCTCCACAGGCGCCTGCGTAGGTGCGGCCATTGCGATTTTGCTGCACCTGAACGCCACCGGCATCCAGCTTCTGGCCTTTGGTTTTGGCCTTCTGACCGTTCTGCTGACGGTGTCCATCCCACGGCTGATGCGCAATGACTCTTTGACCATGCTGGTGCTTTCCGGCGTGATCGTCAGCGGCATCATGGGCTCTATTATGGGTGTCATCAAATATGTTGCAGACCCAGAAACGGAGCTGGCCAGTATCACCTATTGGCAGATGGGCAGCCTGGCAAAAATCACCCAAAGCGATGTGCTGTCCGTCTCCCTCCCCATACTGGGTGCTATGGCTCTGCTGATCGCCATCCGCTGGCAGATAAACCTTCTGTCCCTGGGCGACCGGGAGGCGAAGACCCTGGGTATCCGAATTGGGCTGACCCGGAACATCATCATCCTCTGTTCCACCCTGCTGACGGCCTGTGCGGTTTGCCTGTGCGGAACCATCGGCTGGGTGGGCCTGGTGATCCCCCACCTGGCCAGGATCCTGGTAGGGCCGGATAACATCAAATCCATTCCGGTCTCCTGCGTACTCGGCAGCATTTTCATGCTGCTGATCGATACCGTGGCCCGGGCCGCCACCACCCTGGAGATTCCCCTGAGCATTCTCACCGGTCTCATCGGTGCGCCCTTCTACCTGTATATTCTGGTAAAGCAAAGGATGAAAATGACATGATCCTGGAAGTGCAAAATCTCACATTCTCCTATCACAACGGCAGAACGATTTTTTCAGATGTGAATTTCTCCGTGGATCATGGGGAGGTACTGACCATTCTGGGCCCCAACGGTGCCGGAAAGTCTACGCTTTTGAACTGCATCACCAATTTGCTTCCCCCTTCCTCCGGAAAGGTCCTTCTGGAAGGGCAGGATATCCGGCAGATGCCCTTGAAAGAGATCGCCAAGGTCATCGGTTATGTGCCCCAGACCCATACCCCCGCCTACGGCTACAATGTACGGGATTTCGTGGTCATGGGCCGGGCCCCCTACCTGGGGATGTTCCAAAAGCCATCGGAGGAGGACTACAGCCTGGTAGACCAGGTGCTGGACTCCATGAACATCGCCCACCTGGCTGACCGGCCCTATACGGAAATCTCCGGCGGCGAGCGTCAGCAGGCCAGCATTGCCCGGGTCATTGTTCAGAAGCCGAAGATCATCATGTTCGACGAGCCCACCAACCACTTGGACTACGGCAACCAGCTGCGGACCGTGGCCATGGTCAAGGAGCTGGCAGACAAGGGCTATGCCGTGGTCATGACCACCCATATGCCGGACCACGCCATTTTACTGGGGGGAAAAGCCGCGGTGCTGGACCGAAAGGGCAGCCTGACGGTGGGTTCCGCCGAGGATATTTTGCAGGAGCCGCTGCTGCGGAACATTTACCATAGTGACCTGCACATTCTCTATTTGGAGGAACTGGGCCGGAAGGTCTGTGTGGCAGGGTCGCTGAAATAGGGAAACTCCACCCAGTCTAAGTCCTTGTAAGGATACACCCGCTGCCACAGCCCGGCGGTTTTTCGGTAGCTGCTGCGGTGGGTGGACAGGAGCTTGACGATCTGGTAGACATCGATCCAGATTTCGCTGTCGCATTCCTTTTGGCTTTCGTCAAAAATCAGCTGCATTCCAAAATGCAGGTGGACCGTTTCGATGTTGTTGACGTTCTCCTTGTCTGAATAGCCGGTGCGGCCCATGAAGCCCAGGAGCTGACCGGCCTCTACCATGTCCCCTTCCGCCAGCCCCGGCGCGAAGGGGACATCCTTTTGCAGGTGGGCATAGTAATAATATCGCTTCCCGTCAAAGGAACGGATGCCCACCCGCCAGCCGCCGTACCGGTTCCAGCCCATGGCCTCCACCACGCCGCCCTCCACAGCGACGATGGGAGTCCCCAGGGCCCCCATCAGGTCATTGCCCAGGTGCTTGCGCTTGAAGCCAAAGCTGCGGCCCACGCCAAAATCATCGCAGTGGCTGTAGCCATAGCCCGCGGCAATGGGAGAAAAGGCTTTCAGGCCGTATTGGGGAATCCACTGGCCGTCCTTCTCAATTGCGTAGCTTCCCACCAGCCCGCCCAGGGCGGCGGAGAAGGCCTCAAAATAGTAATCATAGTATTTCCCCAGTTCTCCGGCGGCTTCCTTGGGAAGCCCTTCCCCTTCCAGGTCCTTGGCCGCCCGCTTGACGGAAGCCAGCGGGCATTTTCCCCCGGTGCGGCAGGCGGCCAGGGCCAGAATCGCAATCCAGGAACGGTGGTTTTCCTCCTCGAAGGTCTCCACGTCCCGCCCCAGGGCATAGGCCATGGACTCCGCGGGAACTCCAAAATCCACCCATCGAATGGGCTCGGCGGACACCGGCATCCGAACAAGCGCCAGGGCCAAAAATGCCGCAAACAGCCGTTTCACATCCCTCACCTCTCCCGGTTAGGATGCGAAACGGCTGCTTTTTTATCCAAAATTCTACTGCAAATCCCTGGAAATCTCCTTGGCCACCCGGTAAATATCCTCCATGGTGGTTAAGGAAGAAATCTGCTGCTTATAAAATCCGCTGTGGGGCACGCCCCGTAAGTACCAGGCAAAGTGCTTCCGGGCCTCCAGGCAGGCCACATGCTCCCCATGGTCCTGCTCGGCCAGCCGGAACTGCTCCACGGCCACGGCAATGCGGTCCTT
Source organism: uncultured Eubacteriales bacterium (assembly GCA_900556935.1). Lineage (GTDB taxonomy): Bacteria > Bacillota > Clostridia > Oscillospirales > Oscillospiraceae > Faecousia. Next base: position 37,206 of record USQL01000002.1, read on the forward strand.
AAGCGCCGGGCGCTCCGGAATGGGCTGCCCTGCCAGCGCCGCCTGAACCTCCTGAAAAATCCAGGGGTCACCGAAGCAGCTTCTGCCAATCATCAGGCCGTCGGCCCCTGTCCACTTGGCGCAGCGCAGCGCCGCCTCCACCCCGGTAATATCTCCGTTGGCAATCACCGGAATGGACAGCTGCTGCTTGACCTTGCGGATGGTATCCCAGTCCGCCACGCCGGAATAGAGCTGGGCACGGGTCCGGCCATGGACCGTCACCATGGCCGCCCCGGCATCCTCCATGCGCTTGGTAAACTCCAGTACGTTGATGCTCCCCTTGTCCCAGCCCAGGCGGCATTTTACCGTCACCGGCACATGGACCGCGGCAGCCACCGCCTCCACGATTTTCTGGGCCAACTCCGGGGTGCGCATCAGGCCGCACCCGTCGCCGGAACCCGCGATTTTCGGCATTGGGCAGCCCATGTTGATGTCCAAAAAGTCACAGCCGGAGATTTCCAGGGCCAAAACCGCCCCCTGGGCCATAATCTCCGGGTCGTTGCCAAAAATCTGGGCCCCGCAGAGGCTGCCCTCATTTTTCCGCAGAAGCTTTGCGGTTTTCTTGTCCTTATAGACCAGAGCCCGGCTGGAAACCATCTCCGTCACCGTGACCCCCGCCCCCAGGCGGGCGCAGACGGTCCGGAAGGCCCAGTCGGTGACTCCGGCCATGGGGGCCAGAAACAGGGGATTTTCTACTGTCAGATTGCCGATTTGCATGGATTTTCTCTCTTTCCTTAAAATCAAAATAAAATTGTCAGCGCCCAGGCCGCACCCGTCAGCAGCGCCCCGCCCAGGGCGCAGAGAATGCCTGTGAGGGCGGCGCTTTTCTTCTTCTCCTCCGCCCCACCGCGCAGCACCTGCCGGGCCTGGCGGAGAAGGGCATCGTCGCTGATGCCCTCCGATACGGCATCGTCTTTTAAAATGAAGATGGCCTGGTCGAACAGCTTCTTATCCGGGGACGGGACCACAATGACCTGGCGGGAAATACCCTTGACCATATTTTTATCCTCCTTTGCGTCTCGCAGAGGAAGTTTTTCCCGTTTTTGTGGAAATTATTCCCTATAGGTCCCTATCTTTTGGGGTTTTATACCTACCCTGGGGCTCCCAGGCCTCCAGCGGATAACGCTGCATGGCCCCGAAGATTCGCTCCTTCAGATCCGGATAGGTCTTTACAAGATCATAGAGAAGATCTTTGATCTCCTCCCGCTTGGTATGCTTATCCACAGGGCAGCGGTTTTGCAGCACCGGAAGATTTTCCCGCCGAGCGAAAGCATCTACGGTTTTCTCATGGATATAGAGCATGGGCCGAATCTGGGTGATTCCGGTGCGGTCTAAGTGGGTCACAGGCTGAAAGCAGCTGATGCGGCCCTCATAAAGCAGAGACATGAGAAAGGTCTCCACCGCATCGTCATAGTGATGGCCCAGGGCCAGCTTATTAAAACCGTTTTCCAGCAGTGCCTGATTCAGCGCACCCCGGCGCATTTTAGAACACATGGAGCAGGGGTTCTTTTCTTTCCGGTAGTCAAAAATAATGGGGCCAATTTCCGTCTTTACCACGGTATAGGGAACCTCTAGCTGTTGGCACAGTTCTTCAATAGGCCCATAGTCCATACCAAGGCCCATGTCAATTGTAATGGCTTCCAGCTGGAAAGATTTATTATGGTAGCTTTGCAGAGCCGTCAGCAGCTTTAGTAGCACCAGGGAGTCCTTTCCTCCGGACACACCAACGGCAATTTTATCCCCATCTTCAATCATGTGGTAGTCTTCTACGCACCTTCGAACCAGGCCAACCAGTCTCTGCATATATCTATTTCCTCCAAAATTAGGTAAAAACCGCAAGTGAGCATTTAAGAGCATTCATGAGCATTTTGAAGATTTTCGGAGTTTTTCTGCTGCTGCGTAAAAATCTTCAAAAAAGGTGTTGACATTTGAAATTTCTTATGGTATAAATCTAAGGCGGTTTGAAGATATTGTACTTCAAACACACGAGAATGTCAAAATATTTTACCAAAAAATTGGAGGAACCCATATGTCCACTACCCTCGCCAAGAAGGAGACCGTGGTGCGCAATTGGTACATCATCGATGCAGCCGGTAAGCCCCTGGGCCGTACCGCTGTGATCGCTGCTAACCTGCTGCGCGGCAAGCACAAGGTCGATTTCACTCCCAACGTTGACTGCGGAGACAACGTAATCATCATCAACACCGACAAGGCTGTTCTGACCGGCAAGAAGGCAGAGCAAAAGATTTACTACCGTGTATCCGGTTGGATCGGCGGCCTGAAGGAAACCAAGGCCCGCACCATGATGGAGAACCGTTCCGACTACGCTATGGAAATCGCCGTCAAGGGCATGCTGCCCAAGAACACTCTGGGCCGCAACTGCATGACCCGTCTGCACCTGTACAAGGGTGCTGAGCATCCTCATGCTGCCCAGAAGCCCGAAGCCTGGACTCTGGACTAATTGGAGGTAACACAGAATGTACGAGAGCAAGAAGAAGTATTTTTACGGCACCGGCCGTCGTAAGTCCAGCGTCGCCCGCGTTCGCGTCTACGAGAACGGCACCGGTTCCATCATCATCAATGGCCGCGACATCAACGACTACTTCGGTCTGGAGACCCTGAAGCTGGTCGTCCGTCAGCCCCTGGTCACCACCGAGCTGGTTGACAAGGTTGACGTGGTTGTTTCCGTCTGCGGCGGCGGTGTTTCCGGCCAGGCCGGCGCTATCCGCCACGGCATTTCCCGTGCCCTGCTGACCCTGAACCCCGAGTACCGCGCTTCCCTGAAGGCCGCCGGTTTCCTGACCCGCGACCCCAGAATGAAGGAAAGAAAGAAGTACGGCTTGAAGGCCGCCCGTCGCGCTCCTCAGTTCTCCAAGAGATAAAAGAGCCGCGAAAGTTCCTTATTTTACAAGAAATCCCAAGAATCTCGCTTCATGGATTCTTGGGATTTTTCTTTTCTTCTTTTTTTGCTAGATACGATTTCTTACTCGGTCATCTCCGCATCGACCAGATGGCAGTACATATATCCGTTTTCTTCGTAGGTCTGGAATGTGCCAACGACCGTGATTTCTGTTCCCAGTTCGGGACAGTCGGCAGGATAGCTATGCTCGCCCGCGAGGACGAATTTCAGCCCCTGCGAGCAGCAGGCAGTCGCGTCCATGATGATGCAGACCATGTACACCGCGCCGGTGTTCGAATTCTTATAGACCGCAAACTGCCCATTCATTTTGATGCGCTTTCCGACATACCGATCCGGCTCGTACATCATGTTATAGATCTCGGAGTAGACCATCGTGCTGCTGAGCGTAGTCAGATCAACATCCGGTTCGCCGGAGGCCTGTGCCGGTTCATAGTCCGGAAGCGCTTCGGCGGGCTGCGTCTGCTCCGGTTCCGGAACAGATGTATCCGGTGTAGTTTCATCCGAAGCAGGCTGCTGCTCCGGAATTGCAGTCGGCAAAGCGGTCGTTTTGCCTGTGGCATTCGCCATCTGCTCCTGAACGACCTGCTGGGTCGCGCTGCCCTGCTTCGATTTGGACTGGATCTTCTGATCGCCGCAGGCGCAGAGGGAAACCAGATAAAGCGCGACGGCGAGAATAAGCAAAGCCTGTTTCATGTGCGGATACCTCCCAACCGGGATATTCCCGAGAAAATCAGAAATGCAAAAATGTCCACGGCCACAATGGTCGAGCCGACCGGCGTTCCAGCCAGGATGGAGATCAGAATGCCCAGTGCGGCGCAGCAGACGGAAAGGACAGCCGCACAGATCGTCACCGCACGGAAGTTTTTGTAGACCCGCATGGCAGACAGCGCCGGGAAAATAACAAGGGCGGATATGAGCAGTGAGCCGACAAGGTTCATTGCCAACACGATCACAACGGCGATCGTTATGGCAATCAGTAAGTTATACAAATCGGCCTTTGTCCCCACAGCCTTTGCAAAGTTTTCATCAAAGGTCACAGCGAAAATTTTGTTGTAGCAAAGAACAAATATCGCCACGACCGCCACCGACAGCACCGCGCACAGCCAGACCTCGCTTTTCGTCAGCGTCAGAATAGAGGTCGAGCCGAACAGCGTACTGCACACATCGCCGGACAAGTTGGAGGATGTGGAGAACAAGTTCATCAGCAGATAGCCGATAGCAAGTGCCCCCACCGAGATCATGGCGATGGCGGCGTCGCCCTTGATCTTCGTGTTCTGCCCGGTACGCAGAAGCAGCACGGCGCTGATGATTGTAATGACCATGACCAGCGGCATTTCGTTGGTGATTTGCAGCACAGCGGCAATCGCCATGGCTCCGAACGCCACATGAGAAAGTCCGTCACCGATGAAGGAAAACCGTTTCAGCACCAGCGTTACGCCCAGCAGAGAGGAACAGAGCGCAATCAGCACGCCGACCACCAGCGCATAGCGGACAAAGGGGTACGCCCAATAGAGGGTCAGTTTTTCCAAGATTGCGGTCATTGTTCATCACCGCCTTTCTCTGCGGCAAATAGCCGCCCTTGCGGGCTTTGGAGATACTCTGCCTTTGTTCCGAAGAAAACGGTGTTGCCAATATGCAGAATATGGCTGGCGTATTTGACTGCAGCGGCAATATCGTGAGAAATCATAATAATGGTGATACCGTCCTGATGGTTCAGTTCGTCGATCAGACGATACATTTCCGCTGTCACTTTGGGATCAAGCCCGGAAACAGGCTCGTCCAAGAGCAGCATTTTTTGTGTGGCGCACAGCCCACGGGCAAGCAATACCCGCTGTTGCTGCCCGCCGGACAACTCTCGATAACACCGCTTTGAGAGCTTATCAATCTGCATTTTCCGAATGTTTTCTTCGGCAAGCTGTTTTTCTTCTTTGCTATAAAAGGGGCGGCTGCCGCAGCGCCCCTGACACCCAGAGAGAACAATCTCTCTCACGGATGCAGGGAAATCCTTTTGTACGACGGTCTGCTGCGGCAGGTAGCCGATCTCATTTTTCCTCAGCCCGTCGCCTGTCAAAATTCTGCCGCTGATGGGCGGCTGCAAGCCAAGGATCGTTTTCATAAGTGTACTCTTACCAGAGCCGTTTTCCCCTACGATGCAGAGGTAGTCGCCTGCAAAGATCTCAAAGCTGAGATCTTGCAGAACGGGCTTCCCATCATAGCCGACGCGGAGATTCTGACAAGTGAGCTGAGCCATAAACCTACCTCCTTAACCCAATGCTTCTTTCAGCACGGACAGGTTCTTCTCCATCACGGAGAGGTAGGTCGTACCGTTTGCCACATCTTTAGAAGTGGTGGACTGCATGGAATCCATGGTCAGCACCTTTTGATTTTTCTCAGCGGTGTTCTGGGCAATGGTTTCGGAAATTTTATGCTGTGCGCCCTCAATGGTCAGAACGCAGGGCAGTTTCAATTCATCCACCTTCTTAGCAAGGAACGAAACGGTCTCAAAGCTGGCTTCCGTTTCGGCAGAGCAGCCCACAAAAGCGGCATAGTAGCTCAGACCGTAATCGTCCACCAGATAGCGGAACGGGAAACGGTCGCCGAACAGAACGGTCTTATAGGTCGCAGCGTCCACGGCAGCCTGATATTCGCCGTCCAGCGCAGAGAGCTTTTCCATATAGGCAGCGGCGTTGGTAGCGTAGGTGTCCTTATTGTCGGGGTCCAGCTTCTGCAAAGACTTGGAAATGGCATTTACAAGAACCTCCGCGTTTTTCAGAGAAAGCCAAACGTGCTCGTCCTTTTCTTCCTCATGCTCGTGGTCTTCGCCTTCTTCATGCTCGTGGTCTTCGTCCTCGTCGTGGTCGTGCCCTTCCATGTGTTCGCAGATCTCTTCGCCGGTCATATCAGCCGGGAAGAAGGTAGGCCAGGAGTTTTCGGGATCGACGATCGCGTCGAAGCTCTCGTTGCTCATCCGGATGTGGAAGTGTTCGGCGGCGGCCGGTTCGATCATGTGGTCGTTGAACTCAATGTAGACCGGCGCGCCGGAACCCTTGTCCTCCGCCTCAAAGCGATACATGGCCGCCTTCGTACCGGTAGACCAGTTCTGAATGTAATAGCCGACATACTTGTAGTTAGAGCCGACCTTCTTGCCATCTTCGTAGGTGAACTCGATGTGGTCACCCTCAATATCGATGTTGGTAATGTCCGTTTTGTAGCCGTTCTGATAGTAGGTCTTGTATTCTTCGGCGGTCATTTCGCCTTTCTCTGCCATCGCTGCAAACGCATCATCCAGCGTTCCGTCCAGCACAAAGGGATAGGCAGACTGCCAGTCGCCCGCCCAATCAGACAGGCTTCTGTCCTGAACCTCGTCATCTTCAAAGGTGGAGACTTCCTTGCTGTGGTCATGGTCGTGATCGTGCTCTGTTTCCTGCATACCCTCGACCACTTCTTCGGTCTTGACGCTGTCGCCAAGGACATCCAGCAGGTTGATGATCTTCATGTTCTTGTTGGTGGCATTTTTCAGAGCATCGTCCACCCAGCCGTCGGACTCGCCGCCCACATAGATGAACAGGTCGCAGTTGGAGATTTTGACAATGTCATCGGCAGTGGGCTGATAGCTGTGCAGGTCAACGCCGTTATCAAGCAGCATCGTGACTTCGGCGTTATCGGCCTTGTCACCTAAAATCTCACGCACCCAGTCATATTCGGGGAAAATGGTGGTGACAATGCTCAGTTTGTCGGTTTTGTTGGTATCGTTCTGCTTTTCGCAGCCGGCAAGAGCGCCGACGAGCATCAAAAGCGCAAGCAGCAGCGCAGTTATTTTTTTCATAGGGTTTGTTACCTCCAGATCATGATAAGAACTTAAAAATGGGCGCAAAAATACAAGGGTAACAGCAACGCCGCAAAAGTCTATCCGAAAACAGATAGACTACACCCTTGTAAAAAGTTCTTATTTTTAATCTGAAAGTTTGACCTTGAGAGAAACCAGCGTAAAGGTACGGGCAACCTCTGTACAGGGGGGAATGATCCGGCACAGAATATATAGAATCGCCGCTACAGTAGCTGCGGCGGAGACAGCAAGCCCAATGCTTTTGAGCAGGTTTACGCAGACGTTAATCTGATGGCAGATGGCGCAGTCCACGCCAGTACAGTCATGGTCGGATTCCGCTGCGATATAGGCAACAGAGGACAGCAAAACAAAGGCCAGCACTACGGCCAGCAAGCCCGTCATAAAACGAAATTTCTTTGTCATGGTCTGTCCTCCTTTCCAATCGTTATTTTCCCTTGCAGTCCGAACAAGTTCCATAGAGGATCGTGTCAGTCGTGTCCAACATAAACTGTTCGCTCTGCGCCAAATGCTTTGCGAGCAAAGCTGCGTTACCATCTGCCATATGAAAGGTCTTGCCGCATTTGATACAGCTCATGTGCAGCGCACCTTTGCAGCTTTCGGCATCAAGGTATTGATAGTAGACCTCGCGCGTCCCGCTCTTGCTGCTCCGACGCACTTTTTCCTCTGTCTCTAACTGTGCAAGGTTTCGATATACGGCGCTCAGGCTGATTTTTTCATCTGCCAAAGCGTCCGCAATTTGCTGTGCGGACAACAGCTCGTCCGGGTGCTGGCTCAAATAGGCAAGCAGAACCTTTCGCTGCCGCGTGCTGTAGCTATGCAAGTCACCGCACCTCCAATTTGCATTTTATTCGCAAATATTATAATCCAAGAAAGCAAGAAAGTCAATATGCGAGTTGTTCGCAAATTGCAAATTTTCAATGAACACAGCTACCGCGAAAATCAAAACCACTTTTACTGTTGCCCAATATGTTTGACTGCATATTTTAGGACTACAATTTCTGGATGTTGGAGTTGCCACTTGTCCAGATGAAAAGTGGATTCATCTGCGCCTGCGCTTCCAGATGAATTGCAGGCGAACGCGGATAGAACATTTGCGCTGATAGGTAATTTGGGTACACTGGATTATAAACCGGCAGACAGCAAAGAAAAGATTGCATCGTATGTTCGTTAGCATGTCAAGAGGCCCGGCGGTTCTGCCCGCCGGGCCTCTTGCTTATTTTTCCTCATAGTCCTCCAGAAAATGATGAACCTTTCCGCCCAGGCGCTCCGTAAAGCCCTTGACCACAGACATGCCCAGGCCCGTTCCCTGAATCTTGGAAATCCGGCTGTCCTCGGCCCGGGTATAATCCTCGCAAAGGCTCAGGATTCTTTTTTCAAGAGGTTTTGCAAAAAAACACAATGATTGCCCGGAGGAACGTCCCGTAAATATTCGTGGGGGCGATGCCCACATCGCCCCCTAAGCTTTTATCATCCAGCGTTTTCGACTCTTTGAAATCGTCCCACCCATCGGCCCCTACAAGTTATCCGTGTTTATTCATAGAAAAGCGTTTGGATGGTCTTTTCCAGAGACGTGGCATCCACGTAGTATTCCATGAATTCCTCGCCCTTTTGGGCCTCGCCGTCAATGGTCAGGAACGGCTCGATTTTCGCCTCCAGCATGGTGTCCGCCAGCGTCTGGAGCTGGCTGACGGAGTAGTCCGTCTGGAAGGAATCCCCCAGCCTGAAGGTCAGCTTGGTCAGAAAATCCGCATCGCCGCGGGCTGCGTCCATCAGCTTTGCCATCAGTGCGGTCATATACTGCTCCTGCCGCTTCATACGGCTAAGATTCGTCTGGTCCCCGGCGTTCTGGCGGCCCCGGACATAGAGAAGGGCCTCTTCCCCATGCAGCGTGACCTCCTCCCCTTTTCTCAGGTCCTGATTGTTCTTGAAGTCATCCAAAACCGTAACGCTCACACCGCCGACGGAATCGTTGACGGTGGGCACGGAGTCCATGGTGAAGCTCATATAGTGGTCAATGCTCACGCCGCCCAGAAGCTTGGACACCGCTTTTTTGGCGTTCAGACAGCTGTCGGAGCCGCCGCTGCCATAGGTGTGGGCCAGGGCCAGCTGGCCGGTAAAGGTGCCCGCCTCATCTCCAAAAACCCCCAGGCGGGTGATTTCCGTCATGGTGTCCCGGTTTAGAAGCAGCGGAGAGCAGGTATTGGTGCTGTGATCCAGCACCAGCAGAAGGTTAAAATCCCCCTGCATATCGTTGATATAGGCCCGACTGTCGTCGGGGTATTCGTTTTTATCCAGGCCCAGGACCAGAATGGTCTCTAAATTTTCCTTTTGTTTCCGGGCTTCCGTGGTGGACGGTACCGAAGAAGCTTCCGTAGCAGGGGGCGCAACGGTCTCGACGGGTGCTTTTTTGCCGCAGCCCCCAAAAAGAAAAATAGCGCTCAGGGTGAGCAAGCCCACCCTGAGTGCCGCCTTGGAACGCTTACTTGTTCTCAACCAGGAAAGCAATGGGGCCAACGCCGTCCAGCTTCACGTCAACGGAACCGTCCTTGTTCACCGTGACGTTCTCCAGAGCCAGGGGAACCCACTTGCCGTCCACGAAACGCATGACAACAACGGTGGTGCCTTCCTTGACATCCAGCTTGAAGTTCACGGTAATCGTGGTGCCCTCGGTCTCGAACAGCTTGGCCACATCGTCGGGCACGGAAACGTTCACCATGTCACGAACCACCAGATTCGCAACAGGAACGGTAACCTTTGCCTCTTCCAACACGGTCTTCAGCTCGGGAACAGCCTTCTCCAGAGAACCGGCCTTGGCGATGACATCATAGGCCTTGTCCAGCTCCGCCTTGACCTCGGCGGTCACGGTCTTGGAACCAGCGGACACAACCTTGATATCAGCAGCCTTCACTTCCGTCTTGGAGCCGTCAGCAGCCACGACCTCAGCGGTCTTGGCAACAGCGGGGGCTTCCTTCTGCGTGACACTGGGCGTAAAGCTGTCAGCGAACACTGCCATAGACAGGGCCGCAACCAGCATCACGCAGGATACTACGCGTACAAGATTCTTCATGTTGTTTACCTTTACCTTTCTAAAGATTATAGAAATGCCGATGGGGCAGTTCTACCTCTATGTACTATAAGCGGCCAAACCGCTGTATAGCCTTTTTTAAATTTTCCAGCGCCAGCCCCGGGGCCTCCTTGGGCACCAAATCCCAGTTGGGTCTGCGAGCGGCCATATTGTGGCAATCGGAGCCCAGCATCTGGACCCAGCCATTGCGCAGGAACTGCAAATACCGTCTGCGCCGGCCAAAGCCATGGAACGCGGAGGCATTGAGCTGCATGAAAATACCGGCATCGAACAGGTCCTGCCAGATTTCATGGGGCTGGTCGGAATAATATCGGTCTACATGGGCAAGCACAATCTGCAGTTCGCCGGACTGGGCCAGGAAATACACATCCTGCAGCACCTGATTGTCCCAGCGCTGGAAGGGCATCTCCAAAAGGAGAAACCGGGTACCGGAAATGGTCAGGCTCTCCAGCTCATCGCACTGGCAGATGCCTGGAAAATACTGGACCTCCGCCCCCAGAATTGCCTGGGGAACGTCGGGCCCCAGTGCGTCCTGCAGACGGTTCCAGGCACCTTCCCGGCGCTCCAGAAACCTACGGGGACTGTTTTGATTGGCGTAAAAATGAGGGGTCAGCACCACGCTGTCGATGCCGAAGGCACGCTCCTCCTCCAGCAGCATCCGGCTTTCTCGCAGGGAGCCGCTGCCGTCGTCCATTTTGGGGAGGATATGGGTATGGTAGTCAATCATCGCCCGGGCCTTTAAGCATTCTTTTGGGCCCCATAGCCCTCTTTGTAGTAGCCCTTCTTATAGTAGCCTTTTTTCTGGATATCGGAATCCGTCATGACAAAGCCCAGAACCTTGGCCTCTGCCAGCTGCAGCTGGCGCATGGTCTCGTCCAGGGCCCGCTTGACGCAGTAATTCTCCCGAACCACCACAATCATGCCGTCCGTCAGTCGGGAGGCAAGCTGGGCATCGGTCACCTCTCCCACCGGGGGCAGGTCCAGAATAATCACATCGGCTACATTCTTCATGGCCTCAACGGCCAGCTTCGTCCGCCGGGAGGACAGCAGCTCCGCAGGATTGGGGGGCAGATCCCCTGCGGTGATAATGCGCAGGTTGTCCATATTGCCGTAGCGCTGCAGCACCTGCGTGCCGTCTGCCGTGCCCATCAGGAGGTTGGTAAACCCCGGGGCCGGGGCCAGCCGCAGAACCTTGGCATAGGTGGGCAGACGCAGGTCCGCCTCAATCAAAAGTACATTCTTGCCGGTCTGGGCAATGGTATAGGCCAGGTTAATGGAGGTGGTGGACTTCCCTTCTCCTTTTAAGGAGCTGGTGACACCGATGACCCGGCAGCCGGAGGTATCCGGAAAGCTGAATTCCAGATTGGTACGCAGACGCTTATAGGCCTCCGCCGCGCCGAAGCCAATAGAGGGACCCACAACATTGGGGCTGCCCACCCTGGGGGTTTTCTTGGTATCTGCCATGGGTTACACTCCTTTCTCGCCGCGCTTACCGGCGGCGGCATAGCCGCCG
>USQL01000003.1 GCA_900556935.1 uncultured Eubacteriales bacterium
GGAGACGGTTGTCTTGCTTTCCAAGGGCGAGGTCGACTCGAAAAAGATTCGGGTTGAGTTCTCTTTGGAAGATATGGATATGTCCGAATTTCAGGATGGGGCAACCTACACCCAGATTAAGGACTATGTGCTGGAGCATAGCGGGTTAAAGGTATCCAACCTGTATATCTCACAAATTAAGCGAAAATGTGGGATTGGGGTTGGTAAGAACTATAATCTGCCGAAGTCCGAGGATTCCAGACGGCCCCAGTGTCCGCCGGAAAAAGAGAAAGCAATCCGAGAAGCATTCAAATATTTTGGGATGATTTAGCATTCCGCAGAATAGTGATTACCTCCGGTGAATGGTGTTTGGATACTTCATTCTACCATACGGGAAGTCACTATGGATTTCTTTTTCAGGTGTCCAACTTCATTTTACAATCGGCCTTGCAAAAAAAAAGAAAAATCGTGTCACGACGATTGCATGAGTAAACAATAGAAAGCGGTCTACATACCGTTCCGTTGGCCATGCGGCGTGTGGTTAGTTCGTATTTCCGCAAATACTCTCAGCCATAGGGCATCAAAACGGCGCCATTTTCACAAGATGTTCATGAATTTGCAACTCATGCAATTGTCGTGAAATCGTGTGGATTGACATTGACATGTGTTCGTGTTAAGATAACCCGGAGGGCGGAATGCGAAGCAGACAGCGGCGCATTCGGCGAAAAGAAGCGGGCATGGTGGAATTGGTAGACTCGGTGGATTTAGGTTCCACTGCCAAAAGCGTGCAGGTTCGAGTCCTGTTGCCCGCACCAAACCAATATAATCCGAACCAGATCTTCCCTGTGGGAGATGGGTTCGGATTATTTGTTTTCTTTGGAAAGTTTGAAGAAACCTATTTCCGAAACGGTGTTATCAAGCGACCGGAATCAAAGCCCAGAGGCCCAAGAAAAAAGAAACAGCTTTAGGAGGACACTGTTATGGATAAGAAAGTTATTTCCTGTGCGTTCAATATCGACACCGCCTGTGTCGAGGTCAGGTATACGGATGGCAGTATGATCTCCATCGACTGTACTCTGGTAGAAGCGGAGGTTGCACGGAATATGTATGAGAGCAGCGAGCTGGAGTGGCTGGTGTATAATGCTCCAGTTGACTATGTGAACCTGCTACTCCATGGAGATATCCAGGGGTATTTGAGAAATGTGACGGAATATTATCCATTTGATTGCTAATGAGTACCCCTCTGACATTTTATCATATTGGTCAGAGGGGGGCTTTTCTAGGATGCAAAAACGTTGCGCCCTACGGAATTTTGATAATCGACAATTTTCTGGTGAAATTCAGTGTTGCATAAATCACTTGAACGATATGAGCAAACTAAACTGCGATACATTTCTTTAGCACTAGGGTTATTACGTTTTTGCGGCATGGAATGTAAACAAACTTGATGGAAATAATGGATGAAATCATGCCCTTGTGTAATTAAGTAATAGTCAGCTTCAGCAGATAATGATTGCGACTCTATTCCAATGGAAGATAATTGTGTTCGGATAAGTTCCGAATCTGCGGAGTTGATCTTTTTAATTGTTTACGATGTTATGCCTTCACATCTCGCTTTGTCAGCAGAACATTGGCAATCAGAAGAAACACGGTCAAAAAAACAGCACAGCTCAGGAAAAAGCCCCAGATTCCGCCTGCCATAACATCCTCGGTGCGGTTGGAGTTCATACCCAGAATCATGAGAGAATAGGGCCAGTACAGTCCTAAATCCTCACTGACAGCCAGCATACCCGCCACGCTCCCTCCCAGGGCAATCAGCACCGGCAGGGCAAAATTGCGAATCACCATTGACAACAGAAGCTGCAACGCAATGATAGCAAGTCCACCGATGACGCCTCGCAGCAGCCAGAGGACAATCTCCGGCGGTGGGAATCCGGGAAGTGTTGCTCCGCATTTTCCACCGAAGACAAGCAGCACCAGCAGCCAAGCTTGCGTCAGCACAGCCATTTTCGCCACCACGCAGAATTTGGCAAAGTACAGGCAGAAGGGGCGCACCGGGGCGGTCATAATCAGGTTCCAGTTGTGCCCCCGGTGCTCCAGCCGCCACAGGTAGGCAGCGTACACGCCAATCAGTGGGGCGAAAAAGAAGATGGCATAAAACAGAGTGTATTGCGTCCAGAGATCATACCAGCCGTGGGTGAGTATTTCCAGATTCACCCTGTAATTGAATGTGCCGTACACCGCCGAAATGGCAGGGACAGCCAGAAAAAGCAGCCAGATGGGACTGCGGCGGAGCTTGCGGTTCTCCGCCCGGATACAGCGCAGCAGCATGGTCATACCTCCTTGCGTTTCAGCGCTTCCCACGCCAGAATTGCGAACAGTACCCCAAAAGCGGCGGTGAGGATCAGCAGCCAGACGGGATAGGGCGCTGGATAATATCGGACGATCCGGGTCTCCCGGTTCCAGTCCATGCGGATGGTGCTCAAGGGAATGTAGTAGCCCCAGGGCAGAAAATAGCTGACCAGGCTCGGCATGAAAGCGGCAAACAGCCCGGAAAGACTCCCCACCATCCCCGCCGCCAGGGTGGGCACCTGATTGTCAAAGCGGATACTGAGAAACAGCCAGAGGAAAAACAGCATGGTATTCACGGCAAAGGTGCTGATTGCCAGCCACCAGAATTGCCCCCAGTCAAGCGGTTCGGTAAACCCGAAATGCTTTCCCAGAGCTGGGATGCCCGCGCACTCGATAACGCTGATCAGCAGAATTTGCAGCAGGGCAACCACCGTCTTGCCCAGAAACAGCGCCTCCCGGCTTTGCAGGGTCAGCAGCATCCGGCAGCTATTTCCCTTGCTTTCCAAATCCCACAGGCGGCTGGCAAGCACCGCCGTACCAAGGGGCATGACCACGGTGTTCATCACCGGCACTGCGTAAAACAGCCCGGAATAGCCCTGTTCCAGCCGCCCCTCCCCGGTGCCGCCGGTCTGGGTCGCCCACAACAGGACGAACAGGGAAATGCACACTGCCACCAGTAGGTTGTGTCTTCGCCGGGACTTTTTCAGTTCAGCATAGAGGGTTCTCATTTGGATTCCTCCCCCGTCAGGCTCAGGAAGATTTCTTCCAGCGATTTGGTGTGACGGTTCAGTTCCACCACCCCCGCCTCAACAGACAATCGCCGCACCAACTCCGCCAGCGAATCCTCCCGCATAGCAGGAAGGCGGAAAGCCCCCGGTTCCCGGTCGGGTTTGGCTAACTCGCCAAGGATGGGCAGCGCCTTTTCCGGGTGCAGCACCCGCAGGGAAATATCCCCCTGACTGTGCTGCCGCAGGGCGGCGAGTTTCCCTTGAAACAGAAGCTGCCCGTGGTTGATGATGCCCACCCAATCCACCATCTGCTCCATTTCACTGAGCAGGTGGCTGGAAATCAGCACAGTTGCCCCGCATCGATTGGGCATATCCCGAATCAGGCTTCGCATTTGCTGGATGCCGGAGGGGTCAAGGCCGTTGGTAGGCTCGTCCAGAATCAGTAGCTTGGGATTTCCCAGCAGCGCCTGGGCGATGCCCAGCCGCTGACGCATCCCCAGAGAATACTGCTTCACCTGCCGCTTGCGGCTGTTTTTTAGCTCCACGATTTCCAGCACCCGGTCAATATCCTTCTTCGGCACGTTTTTCAGCTCCGCCACGATTTGTAGGTTTTCCTCCCCAGTCAGGTGCCCGTAGCAGGAGGGCGATTCAATGAGGGAGCCGGTCTGCCGCAGAAGCTCCAGCCGGCTCCGTTCGTTCATCAGCTTTCCCAGAAGATGAATCTCACCGCCGCTGGGCTTCACCAGTCCCAGCAGCATTTTCATGGTGGTGGACTTTCCAGCACCATTGGGGCCGATAAAGCCATAGACACTGCCCTCCGGCACAGACAGGGATACCTGATTCACAACCGTACTTGTGCCGTACCGCTTGGTTAAATTTGTGGTTTCGACAATTTGCATAGGTTTGCTCCTTTCCTTGTGCTGGAAACAGCATACATCCGCTACCTTATGACAGCCTGTTTTCTCCCTTAAATTTGCCTTAATTTTCCGGGTAAAATCTGGAAAAAGCATCTTCTGTCCGGTATAATGGGCGCAAAGGAAGGTGACAGTATGCAGACCATACAGGACGCGAAAATCCTCATTGTGGACGACAGCCGGGAACTGCGGAATCTGCTAATAGAAGAATTGAGCAGTGCGGGATACCATCATTTGAAATGTGCCGACAGTGTCAAAGCTGCCCGGAAGGCAATCGGAGAAGAGCTGCCGGAACTGGTGATTCTGGACATCAACCTGCCGGATGGGGACGGGTTTTCCCTGTTCCGGGAGATTCGCACCCATTTTGATGTACCTATTTTGTTCCTGTCCGCCCGGGACGCGGACAGTGACCGGCTGTTCGGTCTGGGGCTGGGGGCGGACGATTATATGACCAAGCCCTTCCTGATGCAGGAGCTTCTGCTGCGGGTTTCCGGGATTCTGAGAAGGGTTTACCGGGGGCAAATTCAGCGGGAGACTGTTCTCCATCTGGGAGAGCGCACTGTGGATTTTGGAGACGCCACCGTAACCACCCCGGCTGGCACTGTTTCCCTGACGGCAACAGAGCGAACCATTCTGCAAAAGCTGCTGGACAACCGGGGGCGCATTGTCACCTATGATGCCCTGTGCGAAGCGGTCTGGGGCGGCGATTACTACGGCTATGAAAATAGCCTGAATGTCCACATCCGGCACCTTCGGGAAAAGGTGGAGGCCCAGCCCTCCCAGCCCAGGTGGATTCTCACGGCCCGGGGACTGGGCTACCGGCTTGCCAAGGAGGAAAAACAATGAAAACGATCTCCCGTTTGATTCGGAGCTATATTCTTGCGGCCTTCGCCATTGTTCTGCTGGTGCTTACGGTCAATGGTGCATTGCTTGTCGGCATTGTTATTCATTATGGCTCCAATAGCCTGCAGGACGGCTTTTTCCCCGTGGGGAAATTTGCGGATTCTTTCATCCAGACGGAGAATGGCTGTGCCCCTAATCCGAGCCTGGAATGGCAGAAGCATTTTGCATGGGCAATGCTGCTGAGTGACGGTGGGGAAATCCTGTGGTCGCAGAATTTGCCAAAGGAACTGAATCACCCTTATACTGTCCCCGAGGTCGCCGCCTTTTCCCGGTGGTATTTGAAGGACTACCCGGTGATGGTCTACCGCAACGACCATGGGCTTCTGGTGGCGGGCAAGCCCAAGGGCAGCATGACCCGGTTCGATTTTTACATGGACAATGATATTCTGTACGCTCTGCTGTCCACCTTTGGGCCGCTGCTCCTGCTGGATTTGGGGCTGGTTCTGGCAATTTGCCTACTTTGGGGCTGGCAGGGGGCCAGACCTCTGCGGGCACTGGCGGAGGGCATCGGGCTTTTGACAGAAGGGAAGGAAATCCATCTGAAGGAATCCGGCGCTACGGCAGAATTGGCAGAAAAGCTGAATCAGACCAGCCGCCATCTGCAAAAGCAAAACGAACTGATCGCCCGCCGGGACATAACCCGGTCCAACTGGATTGCCGGGGTTTCCCACGATATCCGCACCCCGCTGGCACTGATTATGGGCTACGGGGAACAGCTTGCCCAACAGTTTCCGCCCAGTTCCGAGCCGCGAAAAAAGGCGGACGCCATCTGCACCCAGAGCCAAAAAATAAAGGCCCTCATTGAGGACCTGAATCTGACCTTCAAGCTGCAATACAACGCCCAGCCCCTGCACAAAGCTCCAATCCAAATGGGGGCATGGTTGCGCCGGTGTGTGGCGGATTTCTGCGATTCATTGGAAGAAACCCACAGCGTTGACCTCCTAATCCGGGAACCGGCGGGACAGGCAACGCTAGAAGCAGACGAAGAATTGTTGACAAGAGCCATGGATAATCTTCTGAACAACAGTGTCCGCCACAATCCCTCCGGCTGTGACATTTGGGTAGCGGCAGAAATTGTAGACGGACAGTTTGTGCTAGAAGTCCGGGACGGCGGGGCGGGATACCCAGAAGCGGTTCTACAAAACCTCTCTGACACCTGCTCCGACCCCAACGCACCCCACATTCTGGGACTCCATCTGGTACAGCAGATTGTCGCGGCCCATGGCGGGCAGGCGGTATTTCATAACCATGGCGGTGCGGTTGCCGTACTTCATCTTCCAATTGTTCCATAATGCTTGGGGCTGTTAGAAAAGCATGTCGCTGCCACACCAGTGACCGATGTCACTGGTGTGGCAGCCCCCCGGTTGAATGGAAACAGCTTGGTTTTACTGCCAAGATGTTTGAAAATCCGGGGGATTGCCACACCAGTGTGCGCACTGGTTCGCAATGACAGGTTATTTTCTAACAGCCCCTAGGGGCTGCGGCTTTTCGTGTATACGTATTCGCCCGGGGGTGTAGGTTCCGTCGGTCTGTACTGCCCTCATCCACCGCTGCGCGGTCCCCCTTCCCCGGAGGGGAAGGTTAAAAAGCTGGGCAGCGGTCAAAATCCCTTAAAGAAGAATTTAAAATTGAAAACTTGTAATACAGCCGAAAATCCGCTATAATAGAGGAAAATGTTCGTGGAAAGGGGTGGAGCCGATGGCGTTGGACAGGGAAGATATGGAGCGGCGGCGGCAGAAGCGGGAAGAGGCCAAGCGGCGGCAGCGGAAGCGGAAAATGCGGACATTGCTGCTGGGCGCGGTGGCGCTGGTGGTGCTGATTGCCTGCGGCGTTGTGATTGCCCGCCTGGCCTCCGGGTCTTCCGCGGAGCCGGTGTCGGCCCTGACACCGACGGAAACCACCCAGGCGACCACCGCCTCCACCGCCTCAACGGAGGAAACCCAGGCCGGGCGGCGGACCCAGAATCCCATTACCAAAATTCACATCCGGGCGGTGGGGGACCTGAACATCACCAACGCCTCGGTGGACGCGGGCATTGTGGCCTCCGGCTACGACTACACCCGGGCCTTCCAGGATGTGGCGGCAGAGCTGGCCAACGCGGACGTGACGGTTATGAACATCGAGGGGAATTTCTGTGGAGAACCCTACGGCACGGAAACCGCCTCCGCCCCCACAGAGCTGCTGACCTATCTTAAGTCCGCCGGGGTGGACCTGGTGCAGATGGCGAACTCCTACTCGGTGTACAATGGCCTGATTGGCCTGAATTCCTCCCTGAACAACATCCGGGCCGTGGGCATCGAGCCCCTGGGGGCCTATGGCAAGGTGGGGGATTTCAACAAAACCGGCGGCTATACCATCTGCGATATCCAGGGGCTGAAGGTGGCCTTTGTGGCCTTTACCAAGGGCGTGGGCGGCATGGGTATGCCCGCGGGCAGTGAGGAGTGCGTGAACCTTCTGTACACGGACTACGACTCCAACTACACCACCGTCAACCGGAAGGGCATCACCGGTATTCTTTCGAAGGTGGCCTCGGAAAAGCCGGACCTGACCGTCGCCATGCTCCACTGGGGCAGCGAGAACAACGACCAGATCAGCAAAACCCAGACCCAGATTGTGGACCTGATGCAGAAAAACGGCGTGGATGTGATCATCGGCACCCACCCCCATCTGGTCCAAAAGATTGAGCTCAACGAAAAGACGGGCACCCTGGTCGCCTATTCCCTGGGGGATTTCTTTGGGGACGCGACCTTGGGCGGCAGCAACTATTCCATCATTCTGGACATCGAGGTCACCAAGGACGCGGACCTGAAAACCACCAAGGTGACCAATTACAGCTATATTCCCATCTATACCACGAAGGAAGCGGAGGGCGACGGCTATCGCCGGGTGGTCCGCACCCAGGAGGCCATGTACGCCTACGAAAACAACTATGTAGATAAGGTCACCGCCGACTGCTACACCGCAATGCAGAAGTCTTTGTCACGGATTGAGAGCCGTATCTCCGGCGAGGGATAAAGGAAGGGAAAGATATGAACAAGCAGTCCTTAAACGAGTATATTTTCGCGGCCCAGCGGGGGGACCGGGAGGCCCTGGTGGAGCTTCTGACCTACTCCTGGGGCATTGTCAGCTACCAGTGCGGAAAGCTTCTGCCCTCCCGGCAGTCCGGGGAGAAGATGACCACGGTGGTGCTGAAAACCCTGGCCGAAAAGCTGGATTCCCTGAAAGAGCCCAGCCAGTATTTTAACTGGCTGGGGCGGATTACCGCCGTGCGCTGCATGCGGGTCCGGGCCACCCTGCTGGAAAACGGCCAGGGGGAAGAGAACACCGAGAATCGGAATTTCAGCTTTCCCAGCATGGAGCTCAACAAGGCCGAAACCGCCCAGGTGGCGGTGATGCTGACGGATATGCTGGAGGACCGGCCGAGGCTCAGCCTGTATCTCTACAGCCTCAGCGGCCTGACCCCCAAGGCCATCAGCCAGCTCACCGGGGTAACGGAGGAGACGGTCCAGAAGGACATTTGCCAGGGCCAGCAGGCGGTGCAGAAGCAGATGAGCCGGTACGCCGCCCAGGGGGTCCACTTCACCCAGGCGGATTCCCTGCCCGCGCTGCTGCGGACGGATATGCTTTTAAATCAGGAACCGGAACGGGCCACAGCTCTGGTCTATTCCATCCTGGGCTCCCTGACGCTGCCCGCCGCGCCCAAGCGCCCGGCAAAGCCCCAGGCCCAGCCGAGAGCGCCCCAGCAACCCCAGCAGTCCCGGCCCGCCCGTCAGCAGCCCCCGAAGGCCCAGAACGCCAAGCGCAAAAGCGAGGCGGGCCTCATCCGCGCCCTGGCCATCGTGGCGGGCATTCTGGCGGCCATCTTACTGGTTTCCCTGGTGGTGCTGTTTACCAAAAACAAAAACCAGACCGACAGCCTTTCCGTGCCTGCGTCTGCTTCCTATGTCCTGCTCCGGCAGGAGAATGCGTCTACAGGCATCTGGGAGACACAATTGTAAAAAAGTACCCTTGCGGCGTGTTTGCCGCAAGGGTGTTTTTTATTCCGCGCTGAACAAAATCCGGTCTGTTTCCACGTGGAAGGCCTTTAGCAGGTCCTCCGGGGTCATATTGGCCCGCTCCTGGCCCTGAAGCTCCAGGACAATCCGTCCGTCCTTCATCATAATGGTCCGGTTGCCCAGACGCAGGGCGGAGGGCACATTGTGGGTGATCATCAGACAGGTGATGTTGTTCTCTGCCACGATTTTTTTGGTCAGCTCCAGGACCTTTTCCGCCGTGGCGGGGTCCAGGGCGGCGGTGTGCTCGTCCAGCAGCAGCAGCTTGGGGGTGACCAGCGTGGCCATCAGCAATGTCAGGGCCTGGCGCTGGCCGCCGGAGAGGAGGCCCACCGGGTGGTTCATCCGGTCCTCCAGCCCCAGGTCCAGCATGGAGAGCTTTTCCCGGAAGCCCTCCCGGTCCCGTTTGGTGATGGTGGAGAAGGGGGAACGGCTGTGGCTGGCCCGCAAATAGGCCAGGGCCATGTTTTCCTCAATGGTCATATTGGGCGCGGTGCCCCGCAGAGGGTCCTGGAACAGGCGGCCAATGAACTTGCTGCGCCTGTAGTCCGGCATGGCGGTGATGTCCTGCCCGTCTAAGACCACGCTTCCGGTGTCCGGCCGGAAGGAACCGGCAATGGCCCCAAAGAGGGTGGATTTTCCCGCGCCGTTGGAGCCCAGGACCGTGACAAAATCCCCGGCATCCAGGTGCAGGTCTACGCCCTGCAGGGCCTTTTTCTCGTTGACCGTACCGATGGCAAAGGTTTTTTGAATGTTTGTAAGCGTCAGCATATTATACCGCTCCCTTCTTTTCCGCCCGCAGGGCAGGCAGGCCGATGGCCAGGGCCACAATCACGGCGGAGATCAGCTTCAGGCATTCGCTGGGCAGGTCCAGCCGCAGGGCGATGGCGATGATAAACCGGTAGAGAATGCTGCCCACCACGGCACCGAAGGCCTTGAGGCCGATGCAGCCCTTTCGGGTCAGGGTTTCCCCGATAATCAGGGAGGCAAGGCCGATGATCACCATGCCGGTGCCCAGATTGATGTCCGCGGTCTTCTGGTACTGGGCCAGCACAGCGCCGGACAGGGCCGTCAGGGCGTTGGCCAGGCACAGGCCCACGGTAACGGTAAAGGCCGTATTGATGGAGCTGGCCCGGACCATATCCGGGTTGTCGCCGGTGGCCCGGATGGAAAGCCCTAAGCGGGTTTTCAGGAACAGCACCAGAAGGGCAGCCGCCAGCAGCGCCAGCACCGCGGCGGGAATCAGGCGGTAAAAGGTGCCCAGGGCGGGCTTTAACATCATGAAAACGGTGGTGGCCTTCAGCATACTGACGTTGGAGGAGAAACCCATCACCGCCAGGTTTACGGTGTAGAGCCCTGTGTTGGTGATAATTCCCGCCAGAATGGAGGGAATCCGCATTTTGGTCTGCAAAAAGGCGGTGATATACCCTGCCGCGGCCCCGGCCAGCATAGCGGCGGGGAGGGCCAGCCAGGGGTGCCCCGCGACGCAAACCGTCGCCGACACGGCACACCCCAGGGTAAAGGCACCGTCGGTGGTCATATCGGCGATATTCAGGGTCTTGTAGCTCAAAAACAGCGCCAGCGCCACCAGAGCGTAAACACACCCCAGTTCCAGGGCACTGAGAATCACGGCAGATGAAATCATGTTGGTTGCTCCTTTGAAATGGATTTGATTGGAGGCGGTTGGCTCCCCTGAAAGGGGAGCTGTCAGCGAAGCTGACTGAGAGGTCCGGCTTGGCCTTCTTGGCCAAGCCTTGCGCCGCAAGGCGCAAATACTAAGCTTTTGGGATATCCAGGCCTACATTCCGCCTTCGGCGGAGGCTTTTCCGGTGAAAAGCCGGACCCCTCAGACCCGGCTATCGCCGGGCCAGCTCCGCTCTGCATTAAGAGTCCGTAAGCCGCGAGCGGCAACGGCCTCTATACCTTTCAGGGGAGCCAATCCATAATTATTATTCTTTTGCCATCACTCCGTGGTAACCTCTTTCACAGTCCCGGCCATGGTGGAAAAGACGCTGTAGTCAATCCCCAGGGCCTTGGCGGTGTCGGTGTTGACGGTGATGATGCCGCCGTCCATCACGTGGTACTCGGGGATGGCACCGCCCAGGAGAATGTCCACGGCCATACCGGCGGTGTAGGTGCCAAGCTCGGTGTAGTTGACGCCGCAGGTGGTGAAGGCACCGGCAGTAACAAAGGAGTCGGCACCGGTGTAGTGGGGAATGCCGGCATCGGTGAGAATCTCTGCCACGGCGCTGGCGGCGGCCATGACCACGTTATCGGTGGGGGTGAAGACGGCCTGGACCCGGCCCACCATGGCGCTGGCGGCGGTGAGGATTTCGTCGGTGGAGTTGCCGGTCTTTTCCAGGTACGCGATGCCCTTGCTGTCTAGGTAAGCCTTGGCTTCGGCAATGGGGGTGACGGAGTTTACCTCGCTGTTGGAGTAGAGAAGACCAACGGTCTCAATATCCGGCTGGGCGGCCAGCATCATATCCAGGATGAACTGGGTGTTCAGCGCGTCGGAGGTGCCGGTGACGTTGGGGATGCCGGTGAGGTCCGAGGAGGCGGGGTCAGAGATGGCGGCGTAGATGACGGGAATCCGGTATTCCTCCGTGGCGGTGGCCATGGTGGTGGCGGCCAGGGTGGCAATGGGGAGGATGGCATCATACCGGTCGGAGACCACCTGAGCGCCAATCTGGTTCAGAACGGTGGCATCGTTCTGGCCGTTGAATTCCTTGTAGGTAATGGTGATGCCCTTTTCGGCGGCCTTCTTGTCCAGCTCGGCCTCCATGGCCAGGCGGATTTCATCCAGGGAGGTGTGGTCCAGCTGCTGGACGATGGCGACCTTGTATTCGCTTCCGTTTCCCTGGGCGGCAGCCTCGGTGACGGCGGCGGTGGTGGCGGCGGTAGTTGTGGTGGTAGAAGCGGAGGAGCCGCAGCCGGAGAGGGCGGCAGTCAGAATAGACAGGGCGGCAAGCGCAGACAGAAACTTTTTCATAATCATACTCCTTTATTCAATCAATGATGGATAGTGTGGATTTTTATTCGGAAAAATTTCCGTTTCACCATCGTCTGCCTGGATGTTTCATATGGGGCTCCTTTCCCGGAAAAACAAAAAAGTCCTTGCTCCCCCTACCGGGGGAACAAGGACAGAACTTACAAATTCTGCGGTACCACCTTGTTTGCCGATTGCAAATCGACCGCTCAGCACGGTGCCAACACACCGTCTGCCCAATAACGCAGGCATTGCGTCAGAGGATACTAGGAAATCCGTTCTCCCTGCCCTCGGCGGCCCATTTGCTGCTCCGCTTTTCGCCCTGCTCTCAGCTCTGCGGGACTCTCTGTGGATGCGCTTGCAGCTTTACTTCCGCGTCTTCGGTTTGTCTTTTGAACTTGGTATCTTTATACACCAGAATTGTCCGTTTGTCAAGAACTTTTTTTCGTGTCAAAAAGACAAATTTAATACTCCCGGACGACACCCTTTACAAGGCCCAGAATCTGGGCGTTGGTGCCGTCGATGGGGGAATAGTTCTCGTTTTCGGGCATAAGCCAGATGTGCCCGTCTCTCCGGCGCAGACGCTTGACGGTGGCCTCCTCGTCAATCATGGCAACCACAATCTGACCGTCGTCGGCGGTGGACTGGGGGCGGACAATGACCTTGTCGCCGCTGAGAATTCCGGCGTTTACCATGCTGTCACCCCGCACCCGCAGGGCAAAGCAGCCGGGGTCCTCCCAGGGAATGGTCCCCTCCTGGTTTTCCACCGCCAGAATAGGCAGACCGGCGGTTACCACACCGATTACCGGAATCTGCCCGGGCCGGGCCCCTGTCACCAGCGCCCGCTTGCGGCCCTTGGCCTCCGGGGCCTGAAACACGCCCTTTTCCTGCAATGCCTGCAGGTGGTAGCTCACGGAAGCGGTGGAGCGCAGGCCCACGGCCTCGCCAATCTCCCGGACAGAGGGGGAATAGCCGTTCTCCGCAATAAAGGCATTGACGAACTCTACGATTTTTTCGGCTTTGTTGCTGGTTCTGGGCATAAGGCCACCTCCACGGGTCTTTTTCTTGATTATAGCACATTTGATTGCAAAAGAAAAGCCCAAAGCCGCCCTGTTTCCAAAAATATTTTTGAAAATTTCGTAAATTTACAGCCGGGTGAACAGAAATTTCTCCATCAGCCCATCGGTGACGGTATGGATGGTCAGGGTGTTCTCACTCTGCACATCCACGGAAAGCTCCATATTTTTCCCCTTCAAAAGCCCCCGGACATATTTTTCCGGGTCCTCACAGGTGACCTCCTCAATATACACATCCCGCATCTGATTGTTCCGGCACAGATTCTGAATTTCGTGGACAACCTCATATTCAGCCATGGGAAGCGCTCCTTTCATATCTGGGACAAGCGAAAAATGGATACCTGGTTAGACACGACGCTATGTACTCAGCAGTGCCTTTCCAGCCAGTGTATTAAAATACCTACATAGGGCGTTTTGGGGGAATTCTCCCGATATGCGTTCAGCAGCTTTGCGCAATACCGTTTGATGTCCCCTGAGGAATGCTTTGCTTGTAGCTCTTTCAGCATTCTTTGCAGGGCATCCCGGCGGCTATCAACCAGCCCGAACCGGTTGCAATTTAAGTTTAAAGTGACGTTCAAGTCAGTGTTGATATCCGCATCCTCCGAATAGATGGTCCCATCGCTTTGATAGCAAATTGTTTTCAATGTGGCGGGGTTCAGCGGATTTACTCTGATTGCGGTGCTCTGCTTCTTTGCGTCACATGTTAGATAGCGCACTTCGCTGCCCCGGTTGCCATTGCAGACGGCAAGCATGTTTTTGTAATCCAGGGCCTTGGTTGTATCCGTTTGGCTCTGCGGATCCCAGTGCTCAATGGTTGCTGAGGGGATCCGGCCCTTCTGGGGAATTCTGCGCATACAGTAGGCGCAGAGAAACCCCTGCTCATGCATCAGACTGTTCAGCACGGCCTGATGCGTTTCCACAGGCATGTTCTCATAGGTGGCATATGCGGTTTTGCGGTGCGTGATTAATTCAGACGGCTCCTGTTCTTTCTTGATTTCTATCATAAGCTGCCCTCAAATCTGGTCCATATCCAGCTGAATCTGCATTCCTGTGATGTCGGAGTCCTCGCCCACCAAAGCGCTTAAATCATCCAATATTTTCTGCGCCTGCGTATACTTCTGGGCATCTAATGTGCTGTAGAACTCCTGGAACTTATCCAAAATGGGCTGGGTACGCACGGTTGTGTCCATTTCGGTTTTCAGGATTGCGTTGGAATCCTTGCCATAGGTAGAAACGGTTTCAACGCCAATATCGCCGTCCTCGTGGCCATACAGCTTAAAGACCGCAAAATCCTCACCGACTTCTCCGAGAACCTGTGGAGAGTGTGTTGTCACAATAAACTGAATATTGGGAAAAACGGATTGGAGATTTTTAAGAACTGTTCTCTGCCACTGAGGGTGCATGTGCAATTCAATTTCATCAATTAAAACAATGCCAGCTCCATGCAGCGGATTTTCTCTGCTTGGGTTTGCAATTGCGATTCTCCGCGCGAGGTCGCCGAACAACGCAAGCGTACATTTTTCGCCATCAGAAAGCTGATCAACCTGAATTTCAGCGCCCGCCTTTTTGACCACCATTCGCAGAGGATTTCGCTTCACCCTCAAATCCGTAAAGCCATCCAGCATCGATTGAACCGCCGTCCTGACGCTTTCCAAACAGCGGTCATGGTAGTTGGTATCTCCCGACTCACGGATGTGCTCATTTTCAATGTCTTCCTGGTTGCGGAACCATTCAAAAAAGGTTCTGAAATCTAATTTGTTGTCGGTGGCATGTTCCAGAGCCGCAACTTTCGAAAATTGATGCTTGGTTCGAATTCTCAGCGGAATATCCAGCACCGAACGGTTGGTACCATAGCTTACATAGATTGGCATGTCCGTTTCGTCATCCCGTAGATATAGCTCGACGAAATCCTTTACAAACCGCTCGTATTCTTTTCGGCTGTAAGTTGCAACCGCGTTTTTCCCTGGGCGGGCCTTGGAATAAACCCGATACAGAGTATAGCTTTGACCGTTCAGCTCCAATGTCGCCTGGACAAGCTGCTGGGAGCAGCCATAATGAATTTTTTCAGGGGTCAGCGACTTGTAGGCGATGCTTTGCGACGGATTGATTGGATTGAGCCATCTCCAAAACACATAATTGATTGCAGCCAATACAGAGGATTTTCCTGTTCCGTTGATTCCAAAAATCACTGCGTTTTTCCCGCCAACAGCCAGGTCCAGGCTTTTGAATCCCTTGAAATTTCCGGCTTGAACACTTATCAGATGCATCTTTCCGCCTCCCTGCTTGATTTGCATGAAACAATTTGCTCATAAAATCGTAACGCATGCAATTGTCCTGTGTGGATTATCATTCCCATTATACAATAATTTTGCCCTATCTTCAATTGAAAAATCAAATGTTTCAAGGCAAAGAAAAAGCCCAGCGCAAGCCGGACTATTTTGGATGTGGGGGTTCCCAGCCGTCCGGCGGCAGGCCGGTTTCGTCTTCCAGGTATTCCATGATGGCGCTTACCGGGCACCGGAGAATGCGGCAGAAGGTCTCGATGGTGTGGGTGCTGACGCTTTCGTTCCGTTTGAGACGGGTCAGCTGGCCGGGGCTGATATGGTAATCTTTTATCAGCGCGTATTGGGAAATTCCGCGCATTTTCAGGACATTCCATAAGTTATTATAGGAAATCATTTTGGGGAAAACACTCCTTTCCCCTTGAATAGTAACCGAACATAGTGTATATTGGTATTAACCAATATCGGTTAATATTCGAGCGGCTGAAAAAACCGCGAAGAAAGGGAGTGCCCTGTTTCTTTGGGTGCATTCGAACGTCAAATCATGGAAAAAAGAGAACGAAACATTTTTTGGACCGCGCTGTTGGCGCTGACGCTGGCCGGGGGAATTGCCCGGGTTGTGGGCTGCTTCTGGGGATATCCGCTGCTGCTGCACCCGGACGAATCGGCAACGGTGGACTATGCCATCGATATGCTCTCCCGGCATTCCTGGATGGCGGCCTCCTTTGACCGGCCGGACCATTTTGAAATCAAATGCGATGCCCTTTTGTTTGCCATCTTTTCCAGAATCCGCTACGGGGTGCCGGCCTATCAGGCGTTTTCAGAGCACATGACCGCCTTTTACATTGTGGGCCGTATGCTGGCGGCCGCCTTTGGAACGGCGCTGATTCCCCTGGTTTCTCTGTTTGCCATGGATGTGCTGCGGGAAAAGCCCTTCCGGTTCCGCTGCCCGGTGGCGCTGTTTGCCGGGCTGGGAGTGGGATTTTTGCCGGTCTTTCTGCGGTATTCCACCCTGGCGGATCCGGATGTGGTTCTGACCTTTTTTGTGGTGCTCTTTTCCTGGTGTATGCTGCGGTATCTGCGTTCCGGCAGCAAAAAAGCGCTGCTTTCCGGGGCAGCGCTCATCGGCCTGTGCGTGACCGTCAAATACAACGGGGCCATTCTGTGTCTTCCACTGGCGCTGGCGGTGATTTACAGAGCCCTGCGGGTGGACAAACGCCCCTGGGATATTCTGAAATACGGCATTCTCAGCGCGCTTCTGGCGGGAATGGCCGTGGCGGTGATAGGGCCAAACCTGATTCTGGAATACCGGACGGTGCTTGCCAACGTCATCCGGGAGGCAAGACCCAACCACCTGGGGGCGGACGGGCTGTCCTTCTGGGGGAACGCCGGATTTTACCTGATGGATATCGCCGACGCGGTTGGAAGAATCAGCCTTTTGTTTGCGGGGATTGGACTGGGAAGCCTCCTTTGGCAGCGGCGGCGGGACAGCCTGTGCCTGGCGGTGGGGGCCATTTTCTGGGTGTGCATCAGCGTTCTGAAGCTCCACTGGTCCCGGTGGGGGCTTCCCGCCTATCCGTTTTATCTGATTCTCACAGGGGTCGGCCTGGGGCAGACCGTCCTCTGGGCCCGGAACCAGTGGAAGCCATTGGGGGCCGCGGCAATGGTGCTCTCCTGCCTGCTGGGGGGAAATGTCCTGCTGTCCGGCCTGACGGAGACCAAGGCGCTGACCGTTCCGGACACCCGGAACCGTTCCCTGGAGGCGGTGAGCGCCATGGGCATCACCCCGGAGAACACCCTCTACGAGGGCTATACCCCCTTTGCCCCGGCGGACTATACGGACCTTTCCGATGCCTTTGAATGGGCCGACGGGGAAATCCGACCCAAGGCGGAGTACGCCGGAAAGCGGTACTTTATGATGAGCGACAGCTTCTATGGCCGCTACCGGGGGGACCTGCAGCGCTACGGAGACAAGGCCGCGGTATACAGCGCCATTGAGGCGCAATACCCCCTGGTCTATCGCCTGGTGCCGGACGACGACCGGTCCGGCAGCCCCTGGCTGAGCCGAAACATCCCGCTGTCCGTCCGGTATCTTCTGGGCCACAGCACCTGCGGCGGCAGCACCATCAGCGTCTTCGACCTGAGCCGGAGAATAGAAAAGTAAAAAGCGCCGCATGTTCCCATAACCTGCACGATTTAGCAAGAAAATTTAGGGATTACTTGCACGAATTTATGGTTTTATTTTTGGGTTATTTGCACAAATTGAGATTTTGACGGAAATTTCGGCATAGAATTCGGGCCCGTTAAAAACGTGGATGGTTTTAACGGGCCCGATTTTTATGCGTATTTTTCAATGACCGCGGTCAGTTTTGGCAGCAGCTGCTGCTTGCGGGAGAGGAGGCCGCGGTGGAAGGTGCGCTCGCGGGCGGGGTCCTCCGGGAAGGCCTCCTGGGCCCAGGCGGTGCGGTTGCCGCCGAAATAGAGAACGGAGCCGTTTTCCTGGATGCTGGTAAAGGCCAGCACGGACAGGTCCAGGTCCTTCTTTTCGGCGAACACGTCCAGGGCGTTCTGAATGTCCCCGGCCTCCAGGTGCAGGTCCTCCATGGAGGCTAAAATCACCTGGGAGATGGACAGCTTGCAGCCGGACACCTCGAAAATCTTCATGTCCGTTTTGATCAGCTCGGAGGGGTTTCCGTCGGCCTTGGAGGCGGTGGCGGTGAAGAGCTCGGTGGCGAAGTCCTCAATGTCCAGGTCCGCGATGGCGGCCAGAATATTGGCGGTGGTGCGGTCCTTTTCCGTGGTGGTGGGGGAGTGGAAGTTCAGGGTGTCCGACAAAATGGCACCCAGCATGAGCCCAGCCAGCTCCACGGGGATGGGAATCTGGTTTTCCCGGAAGATGGTGGCCACAATGGTGCAGGTGGAGCCCACAATCTCGTTCCGGAACTGGACAGGGTACTGGGAGGAGAAGTCATTGATCCGGTGGTGGTCAATGACCTCCAGCACCTGGGCCTTTTCAATGGCCCGAACGGACTGGGAAAATTCGTTGTGGTCTACAAGAATCAGCTTTTTGCTGGGGGCCTGCATGATGTGATACCGGGAGACATAGCCCGTCAGATGGCCCTCCGGGTCGGTCACGGGATAGATATGATACCGGGACTGCATCATCTTCCGGCTTACATCCTCGGCAAGCTCGGTGGAGGTGAAGCGCACCAGCTCGGTTTTCATAATCATGCTGGCGGAGGGGGCAAAGTAGACGTAACGGGTGGTGTTCATGGCCCCGTGTCCGGAGATGATAATGGGGCAGTGGTGACTTTTGGCCAAGGCCACCACATCGGGCCGGATTTCCTCTGCCCACACCACCACCAGCAGCCCCGCGCCCTGGCAGATGACCTGCTTCTGGGCCTCCGGGTCACAGCCGCAGATGACGATTCGCCCGGCCACATCGTAGCTGGAAAGCCGGGCAAACTCCGTCATGGCGATGACGCTGACCTTGCCGTTGAGCTCCATCTCCGGGTCGTCATAGATGACCCGGCCATCCAGAGTCTTGCGGAAGTTCTCCAGAGGGGTCTGGGCCATGATGGCAATGGAGCGGGCGGTATCGTACAGGCCGATGACGGAAATGTCGGATTTGGTCACCATGCCGATGAGCTTTTTCTCTTCGTCCACTACGCCGCAGTAGGTCCGGTTCCCCTGCTGCATCTGCTGCAGGCATTCAAAAATGGTTGTGTCCGGGGAGATGTAGGTGGGCGGGTCCATGGCAACCTCCCCTACGGTAATCCGCCCGTCGGTGAGCAGCTGGGGCTCGGGGAAGTGGAAGCGGCCCAGAAGGTATTTGGTCTCGGTGTTCAGCTTCCCCAGGCAGCAGGGCACCGCCGGGGTGCCCAGGGAGCGCTTGAAAAAGGAATAGGCAATGGCAGAGGCCACAGAGTCCGTATCCGGATGCTGGTGGCCGGTGATATAAATCGGTGTTTTTTTCACAAAATCGCCTCCTAAATATGGCTTCCCCTGGGGAAGCCTTTTTATTCCAGTGTGAACCCGTTTTCGTCTCTTGTGAGGGTCAGGCCGAAGTAGGCGGTCATGGCATCCTCCAGGTAGATGGCATCGGCCACGGCGGCGGTTTCGTAGCAGCTGTGCATGGCCAGCTGCGCAAGGCCGATGTCCACCGTGGGGACGGAAACCTGGCCGATGGAGATGCAGCCCAGGGTGCTGCCGCCGGGGATATCCGGGCGGTTATAGTAGTCCTGGGTGGGCACCCCGGCCTTCCGGCAGACGGTGCGGAACAGGGCGGCGCTGTAGCCGTCGGTGCAGTATTTCAGGTTGGCGTTGAACTTCACAACGATGCCGCCGCCCATTTTGGGGGCGTTGCCGGAGTCCGCCAGCTCCGGATGGTTGGGGTGCTGGGCGTGGGCATTGTCGGCGCTGACCAGGAAGGACTGGGCGAGCAGTCGGTCCTCCTCCTGGCCCAGGGCCGCGGCGATGCGGTGAAGGGTTTGCTTTAGCAGGGTGGAGGCGGCACCCTGGGCAGAGCAGGAGCCCACCTCCTCGCTGTCCAGCGCGGCAAAGACGGGGATGGAAGCGCCGGTTCCGGCGGCCAGGAAGCCCCGGAAGCAGCCCCAGACGCACTCCAGGTCGTCCAGCGCCGCGGAGGACAGGAAGCTCTCGTCCAGGCCCCAGACGCTGGCCTTCTGCCGGATGTACAGGAACAGGTCGTGGCTCAGAACCTTGCCCCCGGCCTCCTTTTCCAGCAGCGCGGCAAACCGGCCTTTGCTCTCGGGGCTTGCCAGCAGCGGGAGCACATCCGTTACTGGGTTCCACTTGTAGCCGTCGTTGGCCTGGCGGTTCATGTGGATGGCTACGTTGGGAATCAGCAGCAGGTCCCTGTCGATGTCCACCAGGCGGCTCTGGGCCCCCTGCTCCGTCTCCACCAGCACCCGGCCCGCGACGCTCAGGGGCCGGTCCAGCCAGGGGGCCAGGAGCTGCCCGCCATAGCGCTCCACGGCAAGGCGGGGATAGGTCCCCTCCAGCTCCCCGTTTTCCTTCAGCTTAAAGGCGGGGCGGTCCGTATGGGCGGCGCTGATCAGAAAGCCCTTTGCCTCCCCCTCCGGCACCCGGAAGGCCAGAACGGCGCTGCCTCCGCGGGTTACATAATACTTCCCTCCGGGGGCAAGGGTCCAGTGGTCGGCTTCGGGCAGGGCGGTATAGCCCTCTTTTTTCAGAATTTCCTCCAGGTAAGCCCGGGCGTGGTACTGGCTGTGGGAGGCATCCAGGAATGCGCAGAGGGCCTTGGTACGGTCTAACATGGCAGATGTTCCTTTCCTAAAATTGATTTTGGAACTATTTTACTACAAACGGGTATTTCCGTCAATCTGCGCGTTTTTTACGACAATTTGTCGAAAAGTGGCGATTTTGTTCGTAATATTCGATTTGAAACGAAAATTCGTCGATTTATCACGAACGAATGTTGCGAAACAGCCTTGCAAAATGGCGGCCTTTGTGCTAAATTATTGTTGTCGCACACGGCGGGAACGCCGCACATGGGGTATTTTCAAGTGGACAGGAGAGGAATGTATGGAACATCAAACAACTGTGTTGATAGCGGATAGTTCGGAGGAGTTCTGTGCCGGACTTACATCGGCACTGCAGCGTGCGGAGGGGTTCCAGGTTGTGGGTACGGCCAGTGACGGGGAACAGGCCATTCGCCTGGTAAACGAGCGCAAGCCGGAGGTCCTGGTCCTGGACCTGATGCTCAGCAAGCAGGATGGACTCAGCGTTCTCAAGGCCATGGGCGCTTTGGACCGGAAGCCGGTTACGCTGGCAACCTCCGCTTTTGTAACGGACTATGTTTCCGCGGCAGCCGCCAATCTGGGCGTTCGGTATCTGATGCTGAAGCCCTGTGATATGACCGTGCTGGTGGAGCGCATGGAGGAAATCCGGGGTGGGGAGAGCCTCCGGAGCCCCGCGCCCCGCCGCGCGGACAAAACCAGCATCGAAAGCATGGTAACCAACATCATCCACGAAATCGGCGTTCCCGCCCATATCAAGGGCTACCAGTACCTGCGGGAGGCCATCATCATCGCCGTGGACGATATGGATGTCATCAACGCCATCACCAAGGTCCTCTACCCCCAGGTGGCCAAGACCTTCCAGACCACCCCAAGCCGGGTAGAACGGGCCATTCGCCACGCTATAGAAGTCGCCTGGGACCGGGGGGACCTGGACACCCTGCAAAGCTTCTTTGGCTACACGGTGAGCAACACCAAGGGAAAGCCCACGAACAGTGAGTTCATTGCCCTGATTGCGGACAGGCTGCAATTGCAGCTCAAGAGCGCCGAGGCGGCGCAGTATTGAACGAAAAATCCACAGCCCTTTTCCACAAGGTGGGGAGGGGCTGTGGAATTTTTACGAAAACACAGAAATTAAATCGTTTGATCGGTCAGCCAGAGTAAAAAGCTTTTGGCAAGCTCCAGTTTTCGGGGATTCATATTGCGCAGCAGCTCCCAAAAATCAAAATATGTCCACATTTAGAACATACCTCCCACAGACTGCATGGGAGATAT
This sequence comes from uncultured Eubacteriales bacterium, assembly GCA_900556935.1. Taxonomy (GTDB): domain Bacteria; phylum Bacillota; class Clostridia; order Oscillospirales; family Oscillospiraceae; genus Faecousia. The sequence continues at coordinate 21,833 of USQL01000003.1, forward strand.
TCAAGTTTCGGGACATGATCCCATGCTGCCGCTTCTCGCTCGGTGATTCCGATCCGGTGTCAGGCGGCTGCCCCGGTTTTCTTTTTGGGGAAGAGCTTCTGCAGCAGGTCTGACCGGGAAGAGCCGACCATGAACAGGACCACGAATACGCCGATGACGACCTTGTTGAAGGTTGTTGGCAGGCCGACGGCCATCATGCCCATTTTCAGGACCTGTGCTACGACCGCGCCGGAGAAGATGCCAAACATGATATTGCCCTTTCCGGCGATGGACATGCCGATGAGCACACACATCATGGCATCGAAAACGGAGACCGCGCTTCCCATGGTGCCCTGAACCGCCGCCTGAACGCCGGTGGAGCTCAGGCTCATCAGGGAGTAGAGACCGGCAAACACGCCGGAAACCGCCAGAGCCAGCGCCTTCGTGTATTTCGGATTGATGCCGTTGGTTTTCGCAACGTTGGGGTTACTGCCCACGGCGCGGATGCTGTAGCCGAGCTTCCGCTTGTAATACATCATGGAGGCAAATACGAAAATCACCATGAACAGAATCACGTTTGCCGGGAAATTGCCCAGGAGCATATAGCTGACACCGATGTGGATGCCTGCTCCGCCATAGATAATTCTGGTGATGCTCTCCATAATGAGCATCAGACCGATGGTTACAATCAGCGTCGGAATCTGAATGAAGTAGTAGGCCGCGCCAACGATGACACCCAGCAGCGCGCCGATGGCAATGCACAGCAGGGCGAGCAGAATCACGAAGCCTACCGCGCTCAGGCCCATGGACTGGGTAAGGGCCATGGCCAGATTGCCTGCCAGAATACTGATCAGTACAATTCTTGCGCCTACGGAAAAATCCCAGTTGCCAACCTGCATATTGAGCAGCACGCCCCACCCAAGTACGGCCGGTGCCAGGGACTGCAGAAGCACATTTCCAATTGCTTTCCAGCTTCTGGTCTCCGGAGAGACCAAAACAAGGAGTAACATCAGAATTGCGGGAGCCGCAACCGCAAGCGCGTAATCTTTAATATACTTTGTTACTTTCTTCATGAAAGAGTACCCTCGCCTTTCTTGACTGGAAAGAATTACAATGAATTATTTCCGGCTTTTTTCGATGTGCTTCCGAGGAAGCGGTTCTCCTGGGAAGCGGCCTTTCAGCCGCTTCCCGGAGAATGGGAGCTGTGATTACTTACCGACAGCTTGCTTGACGAAGTCGATGGTCCATCCGTCCAGAACGCTCTGGTAGTAGGCCTCATCGCAGGCGGGCTGCACCATGGCCAGGATGTCCTCGTCGCTGTAAAGCTGGATTTCGGGGTTGTCAACGTACTCGGAGAAGATCTCCATTTCCTCTACGCTGGTGATCATGATGGGGGTCAGGGCCAGCTTCATGGGCTGCTCGGGAGCGGCATTGCCCTTTACCCGGTTGACCAGGGACAGGAAGGAAACCAGGCACTCGGAGGTGTAGCCGCCGCAGCAGGTGGCCAGCCAGCCCTTTTCAAAGGCCTCCTTGTTGCCGTCGAAGGTATCGAAGGTGGCAAGCTTGATGGAGCCGGCCTCTCTGCCGGAACCCTCCAGGGTGGAGATGATGGCCTCACCGACACCGGCGGTGCCGGAAACGGCCAGAATGGCCTCCATGTTGGGATACAGGGTCAGGAAGTTGGAAACGCCGTCGGTGATGACCTTCGCGTCGGTGTCGGACTGGAAGGTGCCCAGAATCTCAATGCCATACTCAGCGCAGCCGTCCTTAAAGCCGTTGTTCCGCTCCACCATCATGGCATCCTTGGGGTCGCCGGAGATCATGCAGACCTTTTTGATGCCCTGGTCAGCCAGAACCTTGACCATGTCCTTTGCCAGCTGATAGCTGGCATCCCAGATGTGGGTAACCATATAGGGGTTGGCGTAGCAGGTCTGCTTAATATCCTCGTCGAGAATATCACGGTTGGAAATGGCCCAGTAGACGTTGCCGTTCATGCAGGCGTTGCCGACCTGCAGGTTTGCGGCGGTATCCATGGGGATGAAGTAGATGCCCTCGCAGCCGGCGGTGATCATCTGCTCGGCAGCGGCCAGCTCGGCCTCGGTGGTGAAGTCACCCAGGTGCCATACCAGGTCCACATTCAGCAGCTCCGCGGCGTGATTGGCCCAGGCATAGAAGGTGCCGCCCATGGCATCGGTGTTGCCGTACCAGATCATGCCGATTTTGTGCCGGGTCTCATCCGATGTACCGCTCTCAGAGGCAGCGGAAGTTGCGTTGTTGGCAGTGGGCGCGGCGGTTGTCTGGGAGCCCTGGCTGGAACAGGCAGCCATGGCAAAAACCATTGCCAGCACCAGAAGTGACGCGAGAATCTTTTTCATGTACGTTTCCTCCATATATAATATTGTATTTGTTTCCTCTTATTTACGCAATGAGATCGTACTCAGAGCGGTCAATAGAGATTGAAACCGTGGCAAGGAAGAATACTGCTTTCACAATATCCACATAGTCCGGGTTCATGCCCCACAGAAGCATACCGTTGTTTAAAATGTAATAGGTCAGCACGCCGATGATGGCGGAGCGCATTCTGGTCGCGGAGCCGCCGGACATGGAGATGCCGCCCAGGCTCAGTGCCAGAAGAACGTCGGTTTCCAGATTCAGGCCCGTATTGCCGGTTACGGCCAGGCTCCGGGAAAGGGTCAGACAGGAGGCAATGCCCAATGTGGCTCCGCTGATGGCGAAGGCGATGGTTTTGTATTTGTTGACGTTGATGCCGCTGAGCTCTGTCGCATTGGGATTGGTGCCAATCAGCTTCTGATATTTGCCGATTTTCGTGTAGTTGAACACGAAATAGCCTGCGCCATACACAACCACAATCACAGCCAGGAAGACCCAGATGTTATTAAGCTTGGCGGCCTTGGTCACCATCATGTTCTGCGTCGCGGAAACCGTCTGGGCAATGCCGCGGCCGGCGAACATCAGGCACATGCCGCCCATAAACGCAGGAACACGGCCAAAGATATGGACCGCTGCCGTAAACAGGCCGCACAGAATGCCAAACACAACGGCCAGCAGGCAGAACAGCCACAAATTTCCGCCGGAGCACAGGTAGGCCAGTACGCTGGATAGCGCGCAGGCACCGCCCAGGGAAAAATCCAGGTTGTTATGGGCCATTACAAACACGGTACCCACGGCGGCAACCAGAGCAATGGATGCCTGCATGACAATGTTCTGGGCGTTCCGCCAGGTAAAGAACTTTCCGTTTGTGGTCAGGGAAAACAGCACAATCAGAATCAGCAGGCCCGCGATGGGGACAATCTTTCGAATTCTATCACGCATAGCATATACCTCCAATCAAATGATGGCCTGAATGATGTCCGCTTCACCCAGGTTTTCGGATCTGGTGAACTCTCCGGTTCGTCTTCCGTCCTTCATGGTGATGATGCGGTCGGCCATGCCGATCAGTTCCATCATTTCCTCGGAAACCATCAAAACAGAGATGCCGTCGCGCTTGAAGCCCTCCATCAGCCGGTAAATTTTCGCCTTCACGCCCACGTCGATGCCGCGGGTCGGGCAGTCCATAATGAAAACCGTGGAGTCATTGGCCAGCCATTTGGCCAGAACCACCTTCTGCTTGTTGCCGCCGGAAAGGGCCTTGACCATCTGGGATACGTTCTGCATCTTGACTTCCATCTTCTTGGCCTCCTCCGCGGCCATTTTTCGCTCTGCCCGCGGGGAGATAAAGGGACCGGTTTTGATTTTGTCCAGGCAGGAGGCCACAATGTTATCCTGAATGCTGGTGGGCTGGAACAGAGATTCCTTGTCCCGGTCCTTTGGAATATAGGCAACCTTATGCCGCACGGAGGTGGTCGTGCTGGTCAGCTTTACATTGTCCCGGCACAGCGTCACCGTGCCCTGGGTGGGCTTGATGGCACCGAAGACGGTTTTCAGCACCTCGTGCATGCCGCAGTCGGACAGGCCGCCGATGCCCAGAATTTCGCCCTTGTGCAGGTCAAAGCTGATATCCTCAAACAGGCCGTCCACACTCAGGTCCTTTACCGAGAGCACAACCTCGTCATCGTAGCTGCACACAAAGTCATCCCGGTAATAGGAGCCCTCCAGCTCCCGGCCAATCATTTTCTGGCGCATGTTGTCGGGGTTGATGTCCTCTCCCCGCAGGGTATCGATGTACACGCCGTCCCGGAGAATGACAACTTCATCGCACAGCTTCTGAACCTCTGCCAGGTCGTGGGAGATGATCAGGATTGCGGTGCCCTTCGCGGTCTGCTCTTCGATAATTTCGTAGATTCGCTCCACGCCCTTCTTGGACAGGGCCGTGGTTGTCTCGTCGATAATCAGGATATCCGGCTGCTTGCTCAGGGCTCTGGCCGTTTCAATCATCTTTCTGTCTTCGAAGGAATAGTCGTCAATTTTGTGGGCAGGGTCTACATCCCGCAGATTGTTGGCTTCCAGAATCTGCTTCGCGTGGGCGTTTACCTGGCGGATATCCACCATGCCATGCTTTCCGAAACGGTCCTCCTCGCCAAGAAACATATTCTCGGCGACGGTCATGCCATCAATGGTGCCCTGCTCCTGGGTCAGATACTGGATGCCCGCCTTTCGGGCCTCCAGTACGGAACCGGGCTTATAGGGCTTGCTCTTGTAGGTCATGGTGCCCTTGGTAGGCGGGTAGACACCGGCAATCATGCTGGACAGGGTGGACTTTCCGGAGCCATTCTCACCGACAAGGCCCAGAACCATCCCCTTTTTCAGCTCGATTGTGACATCCGTAACCGCCTTTGTCGCGCCGAATTCCTTGAACATATGCTCTGCTTTCAGAATCGTTTCTGCCATATCGTTCCCCCCGTTCGTTGTTTTGTTCAGCATCAGAGCTCCGCGCCGTTCGTCCGGATGACGTTCGCGTACCAGTCAAAGGAATCCTTTTTGCGGCGCTTCAGAGAACCCGTTCCGTCGTCGTATTTCTCTACGAAAATCTGTCCATAGCGCTTGCGCATCTCGCCGGTGGTCAGGCTGACCAGGTCGATGCAGCCCCAGTTGGTGTAGCCCATGATGTCTACGCCGTCCTCGGTGGCAAGCTTCATCTGGGCGATGTGCTTGCGCATATAGTCGATTCGGTAGTCGTCATGAATGCTGCCGTCCGCCTCGATTTTGTCGAAGGCTCCCAGGCCGTTCTCAACAATCATCAGCGGCACATGATACCGGTCATAGGCCTGATTCAGGGCAAACCGGATGCCGGTTGGGTCAATCTGCCAGCCCCAGTCGCTGGCCTGCAGATAGGGATTCTTCATACCGGTCATAATGTTGCCGTCAACCGCCGTGCCTTCCTCCGCCCGTCCCACGCAGACGGACATATAGTAGGAGAAGGTCATAAAGTCCACGGTTCCCTGCTTCAGGTCCTCCAGGTCCTTGGCGGTAATGTTCAGGTTGATGTTCTTGTCTCGCCACATGGTGGTAGCGTAGTAGGGGTAGGCACCCTTGACCTGCACATCGCTGCAATACCAGTTCATCTCCTGCATATATTTGGAGGCCATCATGATATTGACCGGGTCACAGTTGATGGGGTAGCCCACGACAAAGGTGAGCATATTGCCGATTTTGAACTGGGGGTACTTGGTATGGGCCAGTCGGACAACCCGGGCGGAGGCCACAAACTGGTGGTGCAGCGCCTGATAGCGCTCCTGCTCCGTGTGCTGAATCTCGTTGATGGGGCCCTCATAGCCGCGCACCATACTGGTGGAGATAATGTCGCCGATGGGCATCTGCCCGGCGTTGATTTCATTAAAGGTAAGCCAGTACTTGACTTTGTCCTGGTACCGGTCAAAAACCGTCTGCACATAGCGCAGGAAGTAATCAATGGTATCCCGGGAGAGCCAGCCGTTCTTTTCCAGGGCCAGCGCCAGGGGCATTTCGTAATGGGACAGTGTCACCAAGGGCTCGATGCCGTATTTCAGGCACTCGTCAAACACCCTGTCGTAGAAGGCCAGGCCCTTTTCATTGGGCTCGCTGTCCATGCCTGTGGGGAAGATTCTCGACCAGTTGATGGACATCCGGAAGCACTTGTAGCCCATCTGCGCCATCATGGCGATATCCTCTTGATAATGGTGATAGAAATCCACGGCCTCATGGGAAGGGTACAGGTAATCCGGCTTGATGGTCTGAGTAAAGAGTTTGGACTTGTCCCGAGTGCCGTTGGTGCATAGATCCGGCACGGAGGGACCCTTGCCGTCCTCGTCCCAGGCACCCTCAAACTGGTTTGCCGCGGTTGCGCCGCCCCACAGGAAATTTTCCTTAAACATTTGGCAACATCCTTTCTTGCTCAGCAATACTGCTGGATGAAATTATACATGGCACCCAGAATATTGCACTCGTTCATATATCTGCTGCGGACAACCTCCGCCTTCATCATGTCGTCAATCATGGAATCCCGGCATACCTTGTCAATCTCTGCCCGAAGGTCATCCAGCAGCATATCGGAGCGGCTCAGGCCGCCGCCGATGACGATGCGGTCGGGCGATACCGTGATTTGAATGTTCTGACAGATCATCGCCAGCGAATGCAGAAACGCCCTGTAGGCCTTTACCGCCGCGGGGTCACCCTCGGCAACCCACTGGAAAATCTGCCGGCCGTCCGCCTTGATTTTCTTGGGGGGCTCTTCAAAGCTGGGATACTCGTTTCCCACCGCGGCCTCAAAAATAGGCATCATCGGAGCGGCGTCCTGAACGGTCAAATCCAGATTTTTCAGCTTGCACACCTCGTAGGTTAGACCCATCACGCCTACGCTTGCAAAGCCCGCGTCAAGAAGATTTTCTCTTCTGCCGGTCAGCAGGAAGGAAAATTCACCGGCTGTGGTGTTTCTTCCGTGGAGTACCTTGCCGTCCACGATGACACCGCCGCCAATGCCGGAGCCCAGGACCAGGACGGCACCGTTTTTGACATCGGAAAGGCTGCCCTTCCAGGCCTCTGCCAGAGCGCCGCACTTTCCGTCATTTTCCAGGGAGACCTTGCAGCCGCAGCGCTGCCGCACAAGCTCCTTCACGTTTTTGCCCTTCAGAATAGAGCCGTACACACCGGAGCCGAAGTGCATGCCGGTTTCCGGGTCGATGAAGCCGGGAAGGCTCATGGCAATGCCGTCTACCTCATCCCGAAAGCTTCCGTACAGCGCCGCCGCGGAATCCAGAAATTCCTCCAGGGAATTTAAGGGGGCTGCCGCCGAGCCGTTATGGCTTACAGATGCGTCATCACCCACAACGGCATACTTTACAGAGCTTCCGCCGTAATCCAGAACAAGACACTTCATAACGCATTCTCCTTTGCACTTTTGCATTCAAATAGGGCCTCAAAAACATGAAGTTTTGTGAGCCATCGACAAGTTGCTTAATATAAAGCATCAAATCGAATGTTTTCTGGTAGATTTGCTGGATGACCCTACTATAAAAAATTTTGCGTGGGCCATCAAGTTATAATCCGCCCGCCCTCTTATTGCGTTTGTTACGAAGAGACGCGACTATAACATTTGTGTTATAATGGAGAACGCTTGACAACATAATGAACGAAAAAGTTTTCCGCACATTTCCAAAATTTGGATAATGTGCGGAAAACTTCTTCAACCTGCCCAAATGGGCCCGCTTTTCCGGGGAAGCACTTATGCTTTTTTCTGGCGGTTGCGGAAATCATCCAGGGTATTTACCTCAAACTGGCGAATGGCCTTGTCCAGGTCCTCTCCGGAAAAAATCTCGCACAGTGGGAGCGACGCTACCAGATTCCGATACACCACATCGATGGGGCCCGAAAAGTCCCGTCTGGCCCAATCGCTCAACGCGTCGTCCCAGGCTCCATATGTGGCGCGGGAGCCCTTGGCCCCTGTAAAGAACAGGGAAACCCTGGCCAGGGCGTTCAGACACTCGGTTTTGGCATCCTCGTCCCGGAAGACCTTGCTGTAAAACTCCCGGTTGTTCTGGATGGTATTCAAAATGCAGATAACGATGCTTTTCCACTCCGCGTTTCTGCCATAGATTTTCGAAAAGAGCATCATGTCCTCATAGCAGATTTCTCCAATCAGGGCGTATTTGTCCGGAAAGTTCCGGTAAAACGTCATGTGCGAGATACCCGCAACAGAAGCGATATCCTTTACGGTAATCCGGCTGATGGGCTTCTGGGACAAAATATCGAGAAATGCGTCAATGATTTTTGACTTTGTGGATTGATTTTCCATTGCAGACCTCCAGTGATTTCCTTTTAGGCCCTCCCACAAACGGCTCCGGAGAAGAGATTGCCTGATTTTTATGGATAAAAACGTAGTTTCGTTTCCACAGCTTCTTTCGACGATGTGCATATTTTTGATAAAACTGCTGCATTTTTATCTTCCGGAGCATCCAAGCCTTTTTAGTATACACCATTTTTCACAAAAAGTCTCGCCCTTTTTCGACAATAATGTAAATTTTTAAACAGGGATATTTTTCGGGGAAATCGTGGCCCGGACTGCCGTTTTCCCTTTTTCAATTATGCAAAGATGTAACGGATTCTGTTACTTTCGAACGCAGTCATAACAAATACCAAAAGAGCTTCCATTATCTATAACTTGAAATTAAGCAAATTATCTGAAAAAATGGGGCCATCAAAGATGCTTTTAGGCAAATTTGATAATACAGTACACAACGCGTCTTCCCTGGCGAATCAGTGGATGCGCACAAAAGGAATTTTCAAAGGAGGAAGCAAAATGAAGTATATCTATACCTGCTTTAAGTGCGGTTTCCCCATGGCTCTGGAGGAGGAGGACTGCCCGGAATTCTGTCCTTCCTGCTCCGCACCGAAATCCCAGTATCTGGTAGAGCCCTGGCGCGGAAGCATTGAGAAGCGGCGGATTCATGTAGACCCCATCGGTCCGGATCCCAATTGGCCCAAGTATGACATCGCCTATCACCATCCAAAGCACTTCCCCTCCGGAACCCGTCACGGCCAGGTCCGCCGGTTTATCCGGTACTACACGGACTACGCCAAAACCCGGGAGTTCTATGAAAAGGTCTTCGACTGGGATACGGTTCCCATTGAAGCGGACAAGGATAAGGCCCGCCCCACGCTGCTGTGCGCCACCGGTCCGGGCTTTCCGAATTGGGAGCCCCGCTTTGGCTCCACGGGCTATGGCTTCCTGAAGCCCGAAGAGGCCGATCCCACCGGAAAGCGGCCTCAGTTTGTGGTAGAGGTGGACGACATTGACGCTGTCTGCGGCAAGGTCGGCGCACTCGGCGGAAAGGTGCTCCGGGAGAAATATACGGAGGACGGCAAGCTGTATGCCGCCCTGGAGGACACGGAGGGCAACCCCTTCCTGATCTGGCAGACTCCCACGGATGTCACCTTCCGGGAGCCGGAGTCCCAGACCTACTACAAGTGGGACCGCACCAATCCCTGGAAATACGACCGGATGTATCAGTCCAGCTTCGACCCCACCTCCCGATATCCCTATCGGGCCCCGAAGAAATACACCCGTAAAACCCTGCATGGCCGCCCCAGATTCGGCACCATTTATTATCACACCGGCAATTTCAAGCAGTTCCAGAAGTTCTGGATTGACTTGTTCGGCTGGGATTTCTTTGAGCTGCCCGCCGCTGTCGGCGGCAAGAAGCCCGGCGACCCCAACCCCGGCTGCCTGATTGCCACCGGCCCCAGCTATGAAACCTGGGAGGGCTGCGTACCCGGCCACATGAATATGAGCTGCTATTCCTGCGAGGATGCGGAGCTTCCTCCCGTCAGCTTCGGGCAGGAAATCCATATGGATGTGCCCATTGCCATGACCGCCGCCGAGGTTGCCAATTTCTTCGGCAAGGTTGGCGATGACGTTCCGAAATTCGACAGCGCCAACTGGTTTGCGACCTTTACCGTCTGGGACCCCAGCGGAAACAAGATTGTCCTCTCCAAGTGCCCGGATTCCAGAACCTGGGACGAGGCGGAGGCAGGCTGGGACACCTGGGATCCCAAGCTGTTTGGCTCCATCTGATTCAATTACGCGCAGCCGGGCGGCGCGGATGTGCCGCCGGAAGGCTGCTGCGTTCCGGAAGACTCTAAAACCCCTTGGAGTCTTCCGGAAATGACAAAACAATGGACGCACCCGGCGGTATGCCTGGTGTTCCAAATAAAAATAAAAGGAAGGACATGTACCATGAGAAAAATCTACACCTGCTTTACCTGCGGCACAGCGTACGATCTTGAAGAGGAACTGGCACCGGATGTCTGCCCGTATTGCGGCAAGAGCGTCATTTTTGAGGAGCCCTTCGTCACCAGCTTTGATGACCGCCGCATCCACGTGGACCCCATTCTGCCGGATCCCAACTGGGACAAATACGATGTCTCCTTCCACCATGCAAAGGCGTTTCCGGCCCATTCCCGCCATGGTCAGATTCGCAGAGCCGTTCTTGCCTATGATGATCCAGCTCTGGCCAAGAAATACTATGAGGATGTGTTTGGCTGGGATATCGTTCCTGCAAAAAATGAAACCGCCGATGATCCAGATCCCCTTTACTTCTGCGCCACCGGCGACGGCTGGGATAATTGGGAGCCCATGTTCCCCTCCTTCACCTATGCCTATCTGGAATCCAAGAAAAAGGATCCCACCCATCGGCATCCGAAGATTGTTGTCGAAGTAGACTCCCTGGATGAGATTCTGAAGCGGGTACCCGCCAACGGCGGCAAGGTCCTGCGGGATAAATTCCTGAATGTGGAGGGCGTTGCCTACGCGGTTCTGGAGGATACGGAGGGCAATCCCTTCTACGTCACCCAAACTCCGGACAATCTGGACTGGAGCGCCCCGGAGAACCAGGTCAACTACGATGTCCGGGAGTACCCCCAGATGTACCGGGAGGGCCTGAAGCACCAGGGGAAGGTCCCCGAATACATTGGCCGTCCCCCCAAGAAGTTCCCGGAGAAGGACCTCCATGGCCGTCTGCGCTTCGGCACCATGTACTACAAGGACCTTCGCCGCTGGCAGAAGTTCTGGGTGGACCTGTTCGGCTGGGATATGATTGAGCTGCCCGGAAGCGCGGGCGGCAAGCGGGAGGGCGCGGAGAACCCCACCCTGATTGTGGCCACCGGCCCCAGCTACTACGACTACGAGGGATTGGTTCCCGGCCATATGAATATTATGGCCGCCTACACCGATCAGGAAGTGGTTCCTGATATCGAGTTTGTTATTGAGATTCGTATGACCGAGAGCCCCAAGGTGACTGTGGATAAAATTCTCGCCTTCGGCGGTAAGCTCATCGGTGAGATTCCCGAGGCCGACAACTGGGCCAGCATGTTCCCTGTGGCCGACCCCTTTGGCAATGTCTACAAGCTGTGGAAGTGCCCGGATACCCGCACCTGGACCGATCCCGAGTCCGGCTGGAAGGGTATGAGCGAGGAGCACATTGACAAGCTCTCCCTGTTCTGGTCCCCCAAGAGCTTTTAATTTCGATTCCATCCTATTACTGCACCGGGGCTTCCGCGTCGCGGAGGCCCCGGAAGAAAACACACTCATTTTTAAAAAGGAGTTTTTTATATGGCAAAGGTCATTCAAACCTGCTATACCTGCGGTTCCGCCTGGGACCTGGAAGAGGCGGATGCCGTCAAGGTATGCCCCTACTGCGCGTCCTCTATCCTGTTTGAGGAGCCCTTCATCGACGATTTCCAGAACCGCCGCATTCATGTAGACCCAGCGGAGCCCGATCCCAACATCGATCCCTATGATATTTCCTTCCATCCCTGCAGACAGTTCCCGGCCCACAGCCGTCACGGACAGGTCCGTTGGTCTGTGGTTCCCTATGACGACGCTGCTCTTGCAAAAAAGTTCTTCACCGAAGTATTTGGCTGGGACATTGTAAACGCCAAGGGCGCTTTCGGAAGTGACCCGCTGATGTTTGCCGCTACCGGCCCGGGCTGGGACAACTGGGAGCCCATGTTCCCCTCCTTTAACTATACCTATCTGAAGAAAAAGAACGCGGGCGGTGTCAACCCCAAGATTATCGTTGAGGTCAACAGCATTGCCGATATCTGCAAAGCCGTGGTTCCCTACGGGGGTAAGGTTCTGACCGAGCCCTATACTAATGAGGAGGGCAAGCTGTACGCCGTTCTGGAAGACTCTGAGGGCAACCCCTTCTATGTTACCCAGACGCCTGACGACCTGGACTGGAACGCCCCTGAGAACCAGAACAACTGGGATGTCCGCGAGTACCCCCAGATGTACCGCAACGGTGTGAAAAATCAGGGCCCCATCCCGGAGTATATCGGCCGTCGGCCCAAGACCTTCCCGCCGAAGGACCTGCATGGACGGATGCGTTTTGGCATTATGGGCTATAAGGATTTCAAGCGCTATCAGAAGTTCTGGGTGGACCTGTTCGGCTGGGACATGATTGAACTGCCCGAGACCGCGGGCGGCAAGCCCCTGGGCGATCCGCACCCCAGCCTGCTGATTGCCACCGGCCCCAGCTACTATGACTACGAGGGCCTGGTCCCCGGCCACATGAACTTCATGGCCCACTATGACGAGGGTGATCTGCGGGAAATTTCCTTCATGGTGGAAATCCATATGGATCAGCCGCCGAAGACCACGGTGGATGAGATTGTTGCCCTGGGCGGCAAGCTCATCGGCGAGATGCCCGAAAAGGACACCTGGTCCAGCGCCTTCCCCGTTTCCGACCCCTTTGGCAATATCTACACCCTGTGGAAGGTTCCTCCCACGAGAACCTGGACCGACCCCGAGTCCGGCTACGAGGGCATGAGCGAGGAGCACATTGACAAGCTCTCCCTGTTCTGGCCGAAGAAGGATTTCTGATTTTCAACAATAGGGCTGCGAACAGTAAACTTTGGGGCTGTTAAATAACCCCAAAAGCAAATCGCAGACTCTTTCAAGAAACGGAAAGGGTCTGCTTTTTCTTACCCATCAAGGCTGTGGATAACTTTTTGGCAAAAAATGCGCACACCAGCCACAACCGGAGAAAATTCGTCTTTCTTCGGCAGTTTTTGGGGGCTATTCATCCAGCAGCCTTGGCCGGATTGGCCTTTGCTAATTTGCTCAAATGGTACTTGTGCAGGTTAAAACCGCAGCTTATCAGGGCAATCTCCAAAATTGCCTTGTTTATGCCCCTTCTTCGGAACCGCTCGTATCCTCGGTTCGCCTTTATTTCGCCGTAAGTCCCTTCGGATTGTATAGATCGGTTCATCCCCGTGGCCTCGGAAAGCTCCGCCTGGGTCATCCCCTTGGCCTTGCGCTGCTTCTTGACGGTTTCCGCCAAAAGATCGAAAGAAAATGTCTTCATGGATAGACTCCTTCTAATAGGAGGCTACGAAATGATATTAAAAATATCATAACGCTGCATCGATGGCGAAAAGGGCAGGCCCTCCTCATCCATGCCCTCCGCCTATCAACCGTTCCAGGGCCTTACAGAGGCAATGGCCTGATTGTAAAGGGACACCACCGTATCTTTGTTGGCAGCATTGAACATGCAGGCCACCAGATAGCATTCCCCGTTGATCATTGCCGCGGCGCAGCTGAAATTCTTGTTGGAGATGGTAAAGTCATAGGCCAGCCATTCCGCCCCGCCGGAGGAGAAGGTGTAGGTTTCGTTATTGGTGCCGCTGACCCGCTTGTTGTAATTGATCACGTCCTCCGGCGAATACAGGCCATATTCATAGGCCTTGCCGACCTCTACGGCGCAGCCCTCTCCGATGGGGGCGTTTCGGTCTGCCTGGGTGGGGTAGAGGATCAGCTCGTGAACGGTGCCGACGCCGTTTACATTCATCTCCACCTCTATATCCGCCCCGCCACCCTGGGCCAGGGCGCTGTCCGCGATCACCTTGATACCGGCACGCTCCGCATAATACACCTGATGGGTGATGTTGGGAGCGCCCTTGCTGCGGAAAGACCGGATGACGGTTTGAAGTTCCGACGCCGCGGCCTCGTCGCCTTTGGGATAGACAGCAATGAGGAAATAACAGCCGCAGCCGTAGCCCTCTACCGCCATGACGACCATTTCCATGTCGGTGCCGTCAATGTCCGTGGCCTCAAAGTAGATCTGGTAGGCATCCGCATTTCCCACACGGTCCGGCCCGGCGGTCAATATTCGATAGTCTTGGACCTTCCATTTTTCCATCATGGTGGCAACGACGGCCTCCCGCTGGGATTCTACATCGGAAAGGTCATAAATAGGACCGTCAATGATCCAATAATAGTCTGCCACAATGCCCCGTCTCTTTTGCTCATCGATAAAGATGAGATCGGTGGTGGAGGCCATATAGCTTTCGGGAACTTGGATGGTGGCATTGAGATTCCCCAACTCCCACTCTTCCATTTTAGCAGCCGGTTCCGTGCTCTGGGTGGTGGGGACTGTGGCATCTGCCGCCTGGGTGGGCATGATGCCGGTGGTCGGCTGTTCAATCGCTGGGGTGCTGCCGCTGACGGTAGGCGTTGTTTTTTTGCCGCCGGAGAGGGCAATGGGCAGGATGACGCACAGGGCGATCAGCGCCAGCACCCCGCCGGCGGACACAAAGGCGATGGTGGGGTTGGCCTTCAGATAGGAAAGCAGCCTGGAAACTACGGAGGGCTTTTCTTGATTGGGTGCCACGTCTTGTGGAATCGGATTTTTGTAGACGCTCTTCCCGGAAGCGGTGGCCCTGGCCCGCTTGCTGACCTCTGCTACTTGATCCTGTAGAGAGGGGCGGCCATTCAGGGCCCAGAGGAAGGCTTCCATGTTTGAAAACCGGTCCTGGGTCCTTACGGCCAGGGCCTTCATAATGGCGTTTTCCGCAGAACCCGGAATGGAGACCCCCAGCTCGGAGGGGGATTTGATCCGGTCGCCGTGGATGCGCTCAATAGAGTCCGGCGGCAGCTGCCCGGTAATGCAGCGGTACAGCGTGGCGCCCATGGCGTATACGTCCGTCCAGGGCCCCTGGTTGCCGTGGCTGGAGTATTGCTCCTCCGGGGCGTAGCCGTGCTTTAAAATGACCGACACGCTTTTCCCGTCGCCGGAGGCAAATCTGGCAGCGCCAAAATCCAACAGGCGGCTTTCGCCCTTGGCGGTGATGTAAATGTTGTCCGGGCTGATGTCCCGGTGCAGCAGGTGCATCCCATGGACCTGGACCAGGGCCTCCATAATGGGCTGTAGGAAGGTGAGGGCCTGGCTGTAGGGAATTTTTCCGCCGTTCTTTTCCAGATATGCTTTGAGACTCATGCCGTCAATATATTCCATGACGAAATAGGCCGTGCCGTTTTCCTTGAAATAGTTCTGCACCGAGACGATATTGGGGGTGCTTTGCAGCTTGGCAAGGATTTTCGCCTCCTCCAAAAACCGCTCCATGCCATACTTGTAGTCCTCCTCCACACGTCCGGTCAGGGCCACACTGTAGCGGTCGGCGTGGCGTGTGGCCAGTGCGGAGGGCATATATTCTTTGATGGCGACTTTGATTTCCAGGGTCAGATCATACCCAAGATAAGTGATGCCAAAGCCGCCGATGCCCAGCACCTTTCCAAGCAAATATCTGCCGTTTAAAATGGTCCCCAGGGGTAGGGCCAGGTAGGGCTGCTCCTGGTTTTCGTCAAAGCCGCAGCGGGGACAACGCTGCCCCGGCTCCTTTTCCGTAAAGCAGCCATAACAAATACGTTCCGGATTCATGGAACCACCTCCTTGATTTCCGCAATGACGAAAAGCTCCTCCGATACCTGCCGCACTCGATGGGCATGCCGCAGGACCAGCGCCTCCAGCCATTGTTTGCTGTCAGCCGCCTTGAGAAACTCGATTTGTACCTCCAGGGGCTCGATGTAAAAGGTCCCCTCGTAGGCAAGCAGGCCTTCTCCCGCCGCCGGCACCGGAAGCGCCCGGGGCTCGGTCATGCTGCCGTCCCTTGACAGGTGGAAGATGGCCGTCAGCTCCCGCCCGGCGGCATCCGCCGGGGCCTGCTGTATTTTCCCGTTTTTTAAGCAATACGCTGCCATGATCGTTCACTCCTTGGTTACGACAAATCGGTTGGCGTTGTCGGCGAAGCAGAAGGTATCTCCGGCATAGAGCCGTTCCGCCACATTGGCCGTCAGCTTTTTGCCGCTTCCCAGGAAGGTGCCATAGGTAGAGCCCAGGTCCGTAATGACAAAGTAGTCCTCATTCCGGTCGTAGGAAACCTGACAGTGCCGCCCGCTGATGCCCGGCGTGTCCCGGTCAAAGACGATGTTGCAGGTGGCCGGGTCCCGGCCCAGGACCACCTGGCCTGTCAGAAGGTCAAAGCGCTGCCCCGCATATTTTCCCGTGACGCCCAGCAGCACGGCCCGCTTTCCGGCGGAACCAGGGCCCCCTCCGGCCCTTTGGGCTCCGGCAAAGGCCTGCGTTCGTTTCCGGTCGATCACCGGAAGAACAACGCCTCCTGCCAGCATCAGAATACCCATGGGCAAAAATACATAGGCAAACCATCCCGGTACCCGGGAGAGCCCGCTGTGGGCCATGGCATAAGGGATGTGCTCGCTGTCCAGAATTTTCACCAGCTCCCCGGAGGTAATGGCAAAGTTGACCCCTTCGCTCTTACCCTGCTCATCCACGGCACCGGAGGAGTTGATGCCGATGAGGCACCCCTGTTCGTCCACCAGCGGACCGCCGGAATTGCCGTGGTTGATGTAAACGTCCATCTGGAAGGCATCGTAATTGCTCCAGGCCGGTTTGGTGCGCTTGCTGATGATGCCACGGGTCAGGGTGATGTCGTTTTCGTCATAGGTGCTGAATTGTTGG
The DNA here is from genome assembly GCA_900556935.1 of uncultured Eubacteriales bacterium. Lineage (GTDB taxonomy): Bacteria > Bacillota > Clostridia > Oscillospirales > Oscillospiraceae > Faecousia. The sequence continues at coordinate 38,560 of USQL01000003.1, forward strand.
CTGTTGCTGGCCACCCCCGGATACCCCAGGGCGTAGGCGGTGTCACCGATGGAAACCGCATCCGCATTCTTGATGGTAATGGGCCTGCGCTTGTCGGTTTTCGAGGGCAATTTGATGATGGCAATGTCTTTGTCATTGGAAGGAGAGTAGTAGACCACTTCTGCGGATACATACTGATTTTCCGCCGCCGAGAAGTAGACCTGCACCCCGGCGGAATACACCTGCCCCGCATAGGCCTTGGGGCCTACATAGCCGTAATCCACCACATGGCCGTTGGTCACAATGTACTCCACCGCTTCTCCCGGCTTTCCGATGGCAAAGCCGGTGCCCATAGCCCCGGCGGACTGGCCGTCGGTGAGCTGTAGATAGGAGTAGACCATTACAACGCTGTTCCGGGCCTCATAGGGGTCCTTGCTTCCTCCGCCTCCGAGCCCCAGAAGGCCTAAAATAATCAAGACTGCTGCCACAGCCAATAGCAAAATGGCAGTTCGCTGCTGCTTGGATGTAATTTTGACGTTCATTTATTCCTTCTCTCCTTTACCGTGATACTTGAGTACAATGGCCGTATAGTTGTCCTGTCCAGGTTTTTGGGCCAATAGGATCTCCCGCTCCAGCTTGTCGCAGCAGACCCTTGGGGGGAGGCCCAGGGCCTGCCGGATCTGCTTTAGGGTCAGGGTGTCGCTGACACCGTCCGAGCACAGCAGCAGCGCATCTCCGGGGAGAAGCGGGAAGGGGATGCGGCTACAGTCACAGTGGACCTCTTCCTTGCCGATGTACTCCGAAAGGGCTCCGGCCTGAGGGTCGAGAAAGGCATTCTCTATGGGAAAAGCCCCGGCCAGGGCCCGCAGTATCAGCTCGTTCTGATATTCCTGCCGGGTATTCAGGCTGTAGAGCTGGCCCTCCCGCAGGAGAAACAGGTCGCTGTCACCTACACACCAGAAGGAGAGCCGGTTTCCCTTCACCTGGGCAGCCACCAGGGTGGTCCCGCCATGGCCCCGGAACTGCCGGTACACCCGCGCGCTGCGCTGCCGGGCCCAGCGAGGAACAAAGCCGTCTTCTTCCCACGGGAAGAGGCCTACCAGCTCCGCTGCCGTTTCCGTGGCGATTTTGCCCCCTTCGGCCATGCCGCCCATGCCGTCGCACAGGACGGCGAGAAGACCCTCTGTTTCATAATGGTCCATCCGGGAGATACCGAAGGCATCCTGCTGCTCCTCCCGGCATCCCAAGCCCTGCAAATTGGCAAGCTCCAGCTCCGGCAGCCGATCCGGGTTTGGTGATTCGGTGCCGGGCTCCTCCGGTTTTTTCGCCCGCTTCTTTTTTTGCCGCCGGAAACGAAAAACAACGATCAGTGCCGACAGGATTAGAACACCTGCTAAAAGCACCATCCAATTCCGGACGGAGGGCCCGGGCGGCAGGGGGCGGTTCAGCCATGAAAGTACATGCTCCATGGCCTAGGCCTCATCCCATCGGAATTTTTCTCCGCACAAAGGCAGGAAAATCAGGCGGCTTCTTCCCACTTCGATCATATCGTAGGACCGGAGGGGCCGCACCATTTCCACCTGCTCGTCATTGCAGTAGGTGATCCCTCGGCCCTGGCCGGGGGAAAGGGAGAATTTGTTGTGCTTTACGTCATAGGTCACCAGCGCATGGCCCTCTCTGGATACGGTGTCGTCATCCGTCAGGGCCACATCCATGGCCGCTGCCCGTCCGATGAAATTTCTACCCGCTACCAGCTTGTAGTCCCTGCCGCGGTTGGGGCCGGCAATGCAAATCAGAAACCCTACGGCGGGGTCGATGCCGATGTTCTTTTTGATGATGCCCACGGTCTTGCCTTGGTCCGCATCCGCCATCGGGCTTTCCGGCGTGGCGGCAACGGTTTTTCCTACAGCGCCCGCCGCCACGGTCTTTCCGACACCGGCCCCCTCCCGGCAGTAGGGGCAGCAGTCAAATCGGTTTTCGTCATAAAAGTGTCCGTTATCACATTGCTTCATGGTCTTTGTTCCTCCTGAAAAAATTGTTAGGGGCCCAAGGAAGGCCCCGGGGGTTCCTGACACCGTTACTATAGCGCTTTCGGCCGGAGCATTGCAGGCCGCTTTGGCGCCAAAGTGGCAAAATACCGGTGGCGCACCGGCGCCATTTTTATATTTTGCATCATTTATTGCTGCTTTGACGCTTTTGCACCAGCGTTCAATATCAAGCTTTTCAATTGGGAACCACATGAGCTTCGGATGAAATGCGATCCGGAATCGTTGAAAAATGAGGCGGACCATGCTATAATGATTTAAAAAAGTGTGGAAGGGGGGACCGGGTACATGACGCTCCAAAAGAAATCAATTCAATCCAGCTCCGCTTATGCGGTCTTGCTGCTGGGCGTGTTCACCTTCCTCTTCCTGGGAACCGAGTACATGTATGTGAATATGCTCTCCCGGACCGTGGGAGAAGAACAAACGGTCATCGCCCAGAACTATGCTCTGGGTGTCAGCGCTCTGGGCTTTTTCCTATATCCCCCGATCCGGCGGTTTTGGAAGCGGAGCGCAAAGACTGGGCTGCCGGTATTTTTGGCCCTGGTGGCGGTGGGCTGCAACTTCTTTATCCAGCGGCAGGGTTCTTATAGGTCCACGCTCCTTTCCGGCTTGACATTGTTTCTTGTTCTGGGATTCCTTGGCAGCACTGTCCACTATCTGTTTTTCAAGCTGGTGGCGGATTGGGATCGCCTTGCGCGGTTGGTGGGCCTTTCCTATGGCCTGGGCATCCTGCTGCAATTTTTAAACAACAACCTGACGAGTTCCCAAACCCAGGAGACCTGGATTTTGTCCGCCACCATGCTTGCTCTGCTTGCCATGCTGCCGAAGGCGGAAAAGATTTCTTATGCGGCACCTACGGAAGAGGGGGGCCCAAAAAAGGCCAGCCGCAAACAGCTGGCCTCCGGCGTTCTCCTGGCGCTGCTCATCGTGCTGATGGCCTGTATTTTCAGTACGCTCGACAATGCGGTCACCCTGCGTCATGGGTCGGATGCCGACATCGGCCAGTGGCCCCGGCTTCTGCTGGCGGCAAGCGGTCTGACCGCCGGGTTCCTGTTTGATCTTCAAAAGCGCAAATTCATGACCGTGATGATGTATTGCGTCATGCTCATCTCCGTCATCTGCGTGGTGGTGCTCAAGCTGGGGGGCTCGTTTTTGATCGGGCTTCTGGTATTCTACTTTTCTGCCGGCTTTTTTGCGGTGTTCTTTACCACCTGTTTTCTGGATTTTGCCCGCCTCATGCCTGTTCCCGTGCTGTGGACAGGCATGGGCCGTGCCATGAATAACATCAGCGCCGCCCTGCTGACCAACGGCTCCGTGGCCCTGCTGATTTCCGACAGCGGTGGCCTTGTGGCCATCGTCCTGACCCTTGGGCTGTTTGTGGCCGTCAGCGTGGTGATCTCCCTGTACACCGCCTGGATGACCGCTCCGCCCGATACGCCCCAAGAGCCTCCCGCAGCCCCAGACCCTGAGGAAACGTTCCGGCTTCTGTCAGACACATTGGCCCTGACCCCCAGAGAAATAGAGATCTTCGACAAACTGGTCAACTCAGAAGAAAGCATCCAGGAAATTGCAGACACCCTGTACCTCTCCCGCCGCACCTGCCAGCGGCATATCGCCTCGATCTACGAAAAAGCAGGAGTCAAATCCCGCCTGGGGCTGTATCAGATTTACATAGAGCGGCAGCACAGGCAGCTGTGAAAACAGAAGTGACATACGATGGAGCGAAGTTTGAAAACGAACTCATTAAATATTTTTCACAATTTCCATCAAAAACATAGGTAAAATACTTCGTTACTGACATGAATCTGCACTTTCGAGAGGTATCTAAAGTCTGCTTCCCCAATGCCATCATTGTTGCTGATCGATACCATGTCATTCGTCAAGCCTATTGGGCTATGGAGCGTGTTCGCAAAAATGAGCAAAACAAGCTCTCAAAACGATTCCGTAAATACTTCAAGAGATCCAGGTGTCTCCTTATGAAGCCAAAAGAAAAGCTAACCGTTGAAGAAATGGATCGTCTTGCCCTCATGTTTGAAATAGCTCCCAGGTTAGCTGATGCCTACCGCTTGAAAAATGATTTCCTACAGGTGATCCGTTCCGGCTCGTCTGAAAAAGGCAAGCCACTGCTTATTGATTGGCTTCAATCTGTTGAAGTCATGGACCTTCCTGAATTTACAGAGTGCGTCAAGGCCTATCGTAACTGGTTCTACGAAATTCTAAACTCCATGGATGTGCCCTGGTCTAACGGCTATATCGAAGGCTGCAACAACAAGACAAAAGTTCTGAAAAGAGCCTGCTTTGGTATGCGCAATTTCTCCAATTTCAGAAAGCGTGTCCTATTCTGCCATACATAAAATCATGCCGAGAATCTCTCCTCGGCATGACCTAAAATTATTTTACTTTTGTCCTTACCCCAACTATTGACATAGAGCCTAAATTTTTGAAAAAAGTCCATAGGGTGCAAAAAACCGCTTCGAAAAATCGAAGCGGTTTTCATTTGTGTTGGCATTACCTATCTTCCCGGCAAGTCACCCTGCAAGTATTGTCGGCGCGG
>USQL01000004.1 GCA_900556935.1 uncultured Eubacteriales bacterium
CGCCCAGGTCGATGTCCACCACCACGGGGAAGCCCAGGGCGATGGCGCCTGCTCCGGCGGAAACCACCACGGAGTCAATGGCGCCGAAGGTGTTGACGAAGGCGGGAACACGGTTCTTGGTGTAGTCCAGCAGACCGGCCAGATTGCCGGGCTGAATGTTACCGAAAATCAGAGCGGCACGGATGGCCACGGTGACGACATGGATGACGGCGGTCACGTCATGTCCCAGAGGAATGACACGCAGCTCTAAGCCCATCTTGACGCCGCCCTCGGCGCACTGCTCGATGACGTCGCCCACCAGGAAGGTCATGATGCCCTTGCTCTGGTAGTCCTTGACCACCTTGACCACGTCCTCGGCATTGTCCGCCTTGCCCAGCACGACGGCTACGCCGGGGATATCGCCGGTGACCAGCGGCACGCCCAGAGAACGGATGACGGGGTCGGGAACGAAGCCGATGCCGGACTCGTTTTCGTAGGGGTTGGCACCGTCGATGTATTTCAGTCCCTCAAGAATTTCCGCGCCGACGGCGGTGGCAAGACCGGCGTTCAGCGCCTGACCCAGATCCTCCTGGTTGGTAATCAGGCTCTTCAGCACGCCCACGCAGGCGGGCAGGTCGCCCAGAGTCTTGACCTTCACGCCGGTGGCAGCATAAATGGTGGGGAAAAAGTATGCGGTATCGGGGAAGGCAATCTCCTTGTCTGCGCCGTACTTGGCAATGGCTTCGTTGACGGCACCTTCGGTCAGTCCCGCAACGGCATTGGATCCGCCATAGATGAGATCGGTTAATACGCTCATGTAAATTCCTCCCAATAATGTAATCCCAAAGATGATATATATTAAGCCCGAAGGCTGAATATACCAACTTATTTCCCGGCACAGCACCGGGGCTTTTGAATGCAGTAAATTTTTCCAAAGTAAAAAAGCAAACCGGCTGGGAGGGAGGTTCCCTCCCAGCCATGGAATGCGTGGGAAAACTGTCAGTCACGTCACCCGGCCAGCCAAGCGCCGACCTTCCAGGGTCAAATGGTCATCCGACACCCCAGTCAACAACCGCAAACGCAGTCCGTCAACCGCCCGATGCCGTTAACACCCTCCATATCCCCCACCAGCACGACAACCGCCGCACCACCGGTCGAGGGGCCCAAAGGATGTTCGACCACCACCAGTCTCCGTAACGTCACTGGCCGCCCGCCCTGCGGGCGCGGGCATTAGAGGTCGAGGTAGGAGTCGGAGTAGAGGACGTGGTTCTTGAAGATGTCGCAGGACTTGATGGTCTCCATCAGGCGCAGGTCGCAGGGGTTGACGATGGCGGAGGTCAGACCCTGCATCATCGCCATGGCAACCAGAGCGGAGTCCATGATGGGACGCAGCGTCTTGGGCGCACCGTTACTGTTGTTGGACAGACCACCGGTGGACTTCAGACCCTCGGACGCGAACATCTTGATGGCTTCCAGAACCTCCATCTGCTTGTCCTGCATACCCTTGACGACCAGGAACAGGGGGTCGAACCACAGGTCGTCAGAAGACATACCCAGGCTCAGGCCACGCTCAAGCATGGTGTCGCAGTGCATTTCACGCTCGGCATTGTCCTTGGCGATGCCGTCGGCGGAGCACAGCGCGAAGCAGATAGCATCGTTGGCGGCAGCCAGATCGATGTTGGTGATACGGGAGCCTGCATCGGCGGAGTTGATGATGGGCTTGCCATGGGTACGGTTGTAGACCTTGATACCGGCCTCGATAGCCCGCTTGTTGGCGGTATCCAGAGCCAGAGGCACGTTGTCGAAGTTCTCCTGCAGCAGCTTGACCGCCCACATCATGCGCTCGGGGCCGTCCTTCTCAGCAGGTCCGATGTTCAGATCCAGGTAAGTGGCACCGGCAGCGATCTGCTCGGCGGCACGCTTCAGGATGGGCTCGGGATCCCGCTCGTCCATAGCCTTGCGGATGGTAGGAGCGATGCAGTGGATACGTTCGCCGATGGTGACGAAGGTCTGGGACTCGGGGTTGTGACCCTTGTAGTGCACGCCCATGTCCACCACCTTGATCTCGGGAACCTTGGTAGCCAGCAGCTCGTCGAAGGACAGCTCCTTGACCTCCACCTGGGTGGCAGCCTTGGCGGCGTTCTCGGCGGCGGCGGCAGCGGCAGCGGCCTCGTACTCCTTGTCCTTCATGTACTTCGGCAGCTGAACGGCCTCCAGAGGGCCGACGACCACGTTCCAGCCGGGCAGCTTCTCGGAGATTTCGCCCTTCATGACGGCCACCTTGCCGGGGATGATCAGGGTGCGGCTCTTGATCTTATTGGCAATGTCCAGGTCCTCGAAGGTCTTCTTCACGGAGTTGGAGGAGAACTTACCGGCAGCCCAGGCAGTCAGAACGGACATGCCGGAGGCGTCGGTGATGATCAGGTTCACGGGCATGTTGGAGCGCTCCAGCTCGCCGGAAACCAGGAAGTAGGTCAGGGCGAAGTCCACGGTCAGCGCGCAGGGGCTGTTCTCGTCGGCACCGTTCAGGGGGTAGATCTTGGACTCCACCTTCATGGGCTTCTGAGGATCGGTGAAGATGTTCTGACGCAGGCCGTACAGAGGCAGCGCCTGAGCGTAGGTCATGTTGTCCAGAACGATGATGGAGGCGTACTTCTCGGTGAACATGGCCGCGTAGGCGGTCTCCAGGTGCATGTCGCCGCCGCAGAGCTTGGCCAGGTTCACGATGGAGGGATAGCCGAAGGTACGGTCGCCGTCCTTGATGGCGGTGCGGCGGACCAGAACAGCATTGGCCAGGGTCTCCTTGGCGGTCTTGCCGGTGACATCCAGAACCAGGTTCTTGTTGCCCGCGCCTTCCAGCTTCTTGACGGTGTCATAGAGGTCGGAGATGTTCTCAGCCCAAACGCCCAGAACAACACCGGCTTCCTTGGCAGCCTCATTCATAGCCTCCCAGTTGGCAGGGGTAGCGCCGTCCAGAATGGGCCCCAAGTCCTTGCACACAGCCAGAGCGGCCTTGGCGCACTCCACGTCCCAGCACTCCAGAATCAGGTCCCGGCCGGTAGCGGCGGCCTTTTCCACCAGCTTGGTGTAAGCGGCGGCATCGGTGCCTTCGTTGCGAACGAAAACGGTCTCCACGTACATCCGCTCACCGATACGCTCGTAGTCCACCTTCTGCAGGGCGGCCAGCTTGGCATCGACCTCTTCCTCGGTCATAGCGGTAGACACGGGGACGGAGTACAGGTTCTTGTTGACCAGGGTCTTCTCGTGACGGAACATAACGGTCTCGCCGCCCAGCTTGTGGTCCTTACCGAAGGTAATGGTCTTCATAGCGGGGGCAGTGGCCTCGTTCAGCATTGCCTTTGCGTCGTCAGAAAAGTAGGGGCACTTGTCGATGGAAATAGCGCCCTGGGCCACCTTCATGCAGAATGCCATACAGGTGGGGCTGCCGCACTCCTTACAGTTCTTCTTGGGAGACAGCTTAAAAATGTCTAGACCTTTCAAAGCCATGGTATGTATCCTCCTTCCGCTTAAACAAGCTCGTTGATGAACTTCTTGATGGTTGCAATGGCAGCGGGATGACGCATAATAACAGCGTCCGCGCCGCCGGTCAGGTCAGCAGAGGCAGTGGCAACTTCCATGCCAATGCCGCGCTCTTCCTGGTTGCCCCAAGCGGGTTCATCTTCTTCGGAAGCGGTGGATTCCTTCACACCCCAGCTGTCGGGAGACACGGGAGCGATGATGGGCATCTGCAGGTCCGCGTCGGACTGGTCCAGAGCGGCCAGACGAACACGGTCCAGGGTGGAGGCGACGTACTCGTAGCCGTAGCCCACGGCGGCGGTACCGACGTTCATCACAATGGACTCGGCGGGAACGGTCAGACCCTTGAGCATGATGTTCAGCTGTTTCGCCAGGTTGATGTCGTCAGCGGTCTCAGCGCCAACCTTCTGGCCGTAAGCCAGGGCGACGGAAGCGCCGACGGTCTTGTAGTCCTCGCTGCGGGCGGACAGGACCAGAATGTTCTTGCCCTGCAGAGCCTCAGCGATTTTGCTGAACAGCTCGCCGTCCTTTTCAATGTTCTTGCAGCCCATGATCACGATGGGCATGGACACGGCATCGGCCACGGCCTTGGCATCGGCCACGCAGTCGGCAACGGAGCGGTTGGCACCGTTGGGGTCCGCGGACTCGAAGTGCAGGCACAGGAAATCAGCGCCCTCCATGGTCTCCGCCTTCTTGGCGTAGTCAGCCATGGTGGTGCAGCCGGCATAGAATTCCTTCAGGGCAGGAGCGGTCCACTCGCTTGCCAGGTCGGAGATTTCAACGCCGATCTTCGGTGCGTTCTCAATGGGCGCGTCGAAGGTGTAGAAGGGCAGCACGTTCTGGCCGCCGATGACAATTGCCTTGTCGCCGGTGCCCAGGGTAACGGCATTGATCTTGCCGCGGTAGGGCTGCTTCTTAGGTTCGAAAGACATGTAAGTATCCCCCTTAGTAGATTTATGAATGATAGAGAAGCTCAAATGAGCCTCGGATATCCGGTTGTTACAGTCCCAGCTGCTCCATCAGGCGGTTGACCGCCGTCTTCATGGGAGAGGAGTCGGGAAGCTTGGCGGAAGGCTCGCCGTTGCAGTCGCAGCGGTAAACGCCGTCGTCCTGGGGCAGTACGCCGAAGAGCTTCAGACCGTGGCGGTCGATCTCCTCCTGTACGCCCTTGTCCAGCACGCCGCCGGGCGCGCGGTTGACAATCAGGCCCATCTGGCCCGGGTTCAGCTGCATCTCGTTAATCATTTCGGCAATCCGGGCCACCGCCTGGATGCCCCGCCGGGAGCAGTCGGAGACCAGAAGCATGGTATCGACCTTGGGAAGGGTCCCTCTGGCCACGTGCTCCAGGCCTGCCTCGTTGTCCATGACAACGTAAGCGTAGTTTTTGGCATATTTGTCCACCTGGGTTTTGAGAACCCCGTTGACATAGCAGTAGCAGCCCTTGCCCTGGGTGCGGCCCATGACCAGCATATCGAAGTCATCCTCTTCAATGAGGGCGTTGTTAAACTGCATTTCGGCATAGTCGGCCTTGGTCATTCCGGCGGGAATGGCACCGGTCTGCTCCGCGTGGGCCATCTCTTCCCGAATCTGACCCAGGGTCACGTCGGCCTCCACGCCCAGAACCTCGTTCAGGTTGGAGTTCGCGTCAGCGTCCACCACCAAAATAGGGCCCTTCTTCTGTCGGCACAGGTATTCCACAATCATGCCGCAGGTCGTGGTCTTGCCGACACCGCCTTTACCGGCAACGGCAATGGTATGGGGTGCTGCCATAATATCGGCTCCTTTGCTTGGAAAATTTCTGTTTTTCCCCATCCGGGGAAATCTCGAAGCGGGCACAGTACGCCCATATCGATACAAGCATATCATATCACGTCCGATACAATAATTCAACCATATTTTTTGGAAAAATCAAAAAAGCGATTCCGTTCCTGATTGTCAGTCAGGCGCGGCTTCTTCCATTCACAGAAAATTTTCCCTTTTGCCGTTGCGCAGGCGGGAAATTCTGCTATAATGAAATCATACAAAAGACTCTCAAAGGAGGTATTCCCATGGCAGACGAACTTCAGGACTACGAGCGCCGCCACCTCTCCCAGGTGCGGACGGCCGGTGCGGAGTGTACGCTCTTTTTGAAGCGCAGCGGCAAGCTGCCCCTGCCCGGGCCCTGCGAAATCGCCCTCTACGGCAGCGGTGCCCGGCATACGGTCAAGGGCGGCACCGGCTCCGGCGAGGTAAATTCCCGCTCCTTTCTCACAGTAGAGCAGGCGCTTTCCCAGGAGGGCTTTCAGGTTCTGACAAACGACTGGCTGGACCGGTACGATGCCGTCCGGGAAAGCGCCTACGAGGCCTTCCTCAAAGACATCCGCCGCAGGGCCCGTCAGCACCGCCGCAGCCCCCTGGTCGAGGGCATGGGCGCGGTGATGCCGGAGCCGGAATACGAAATTCCCTTGGAGCAGCGGTGCAACACCGCCATATACGTCCTGTCCCGGATTTCCGGCGAGGGAAACGACCGGACCGTCGCCCCCGGTGACGTACTTCTGAGCGAAAGCGAGAAGCGGGACATTCTGGCACTGCGGGAGATGTACCCCGTCTTCCTGCTGGTATTAAACGTGGGCGGGCCGGTGGACCTGGGCCCCGTGGCGGACACCGTGGAGGATATCCTGCTGCTGGGCCAGCTGGGGACGGAAACCGGAACGGTGCTTGCCGATATTCTTCTGGGCAGAAGCTATCCCAGCGGCAAGCTCACCACCTCCTGGGCAGATCCCGCCGATTTCTGCCCCGCGGCGGAGTTCGGAAACCCGGAGGAGACGGCCTACCGGGAGGGCATCTACGTGGGCTACCGGTACTATGACAGCGCCGGACGCACCCCTCTGTTCCCCTTCGGCTTTGGCCTGGGCTATACGAATTTCCAGGTCAAAGCCGGAGAAGTGACCCTTGCCAGGGACCTGGTAACCGCCTCCGCCCAGGTGCGCAATACCGGCGCGTTTCCGGGCAAAGAAGTGGTGCAGCTGTATCTGTCCAGCCCCTGGGGAGAGCTGGACCGGCCCTATCAGGAGCTGGCGGCCTTTGCCAAAACCCGGGAGCTGGCCCCCGGGGAGAGCTGTCGGGTGGAGCTGAGCTTCCACCTGGCGGATATGGCGGGCTTCAGCCAGGAGCGGCAGGCCTACCTGTTGGAAAAGGGCGACTATGTGCTGCGCTGCGGTGCCTCCTCCCGGGATACCGCCCCTATGTGTCTTCTGCGGCTGACCCAGACCGTTCTCACCGCCCAGGTAAAGGAAAGCCTTGGCTCCGTCCCCTTCGCGGACTGGAAGCCGGAGGCTCCCTGGGCCCTTCCGGAGGGGCTGCCCGTCTACGTGGTGGACATCGGCTCCCTCCAGACAAAGCACTTCTCCTATGAGGACAAGTCCCTGCCCGACCCCCGGGTGCGGGCCCTCAGCGACGAGGAGCTGGTCTACCTGAACATTGGCGCATTCCGGATGGAAAAGCGCAGCAGCGTGGTAGGCGACTCCGGCTCCACCGTACCCGGCACCGCCGGGGAAACCACCTCAAAGCTGAAGGACAAGGGCTTCCCCGCCATGGTCATGTCCGACGGCCCCGCGGGCATCCGCCTGGCCAGGGACTACTATGTGGATAAGTCCGGTGCCCACAGCCTGACGGACAGCCTCCTTCCCACCATGATTGACCTGCTGCCCCCGCGGCAGCGGCTGGCGGCGAAGAAGCCCAAGAAGCTGCCCAAGGGCACCGAGATTCTCCACCGCTACGCCACGGCCATCCCCATCGGCACCGCCATCGCCCAGAGCTTCAACCTGGCCCTGGCCGAGAGTCTGGGCGACCTGGTGGGGGACGAGATGGAGCGCTTCGGCATCCACCTGTGGCTGGCCCCGGCCCTGAACATCCACAGGAGCATCCTCTGCGGCCGGAACTTTGAATACTTTTCCGAGGACCCCCTGGTCAGCGGCCTGATGGCGGCGGCCATCACCCGGGGCGTGCAGAAGCACCCGGGCAGAGGCGTAACCGTCAAGCACTTTGCCGCCAACAACCAGGAGACCAACCGATACAACAATAACAGCCTTGTCTCCCAGCGGGCCCTGCGGGAAATCTACCTGAAGGGCTTCGGCCTGTGCGTCCGGGAAAGCCAGCCCTGCGCCGTGATGACCTCCTATAACCTGCTCAACGGGGTCCACACCTCCGAGCGCCGGGACCTGACGGAGGACGTTCTACGCCGGGAGTTCGGCTTCCGGGGCATCGTCATGACGGACTGGGTGGTGGGCGACAGACTGATGTATAACAGCAAGCGCTTCCCCATGCCAAACGCCGGAAAGGTGGCCCTGGCCGGAGGGGACCTGTTCATGCCCGGCTGTCAGGGCGACTATGACCGCTGCATGGCCATGCTCCGCTCCGGGGAGCTGCCCCGGTATCAGCTGGAGCGCAACGCCACCCGCGTCCTCCGCATGGCGGAGAAGCTTGTAAAATAAAAATCAAAAGGAGCGCTATTTTATGGGATCCCTATTGGAGCCAACGCTTTCCTGGCTGGAAGACCCCACCGTATTTGCGGTAAACCGGCTTCCGGCACATTCTGACCACATTACCTGCGCCACCGCCCAGGAGGCCGGGAGCGGAACATCCTCCCTGCGCCAGAGCCTGGACGGCAGCTGGAAATTCAAATGGAGCCGCAATCCCGCCGCCCGTCCCGCGGACTTCTGGAGGCCGGAGTTTGACGATTCTGACTTTGTGCCCATCCGGGTTCCGGGCCATATGGAAACCCAGGGCTGGGACCGGCTGCACTATATTAATAAGCTCTACGACTGGGACGGTCACGCCGAGCTGCGCCCCCCGAAAATTGACTGGGACTTTGACCCCGTGGGCAGCTACGTCACCACCTTTGACTTAAACGAGCCCCTGCTGGAGCACCCCGTGTGCGTCAGCTTCCAGGGCGTGGAGCAGGCCATGTACCTGTGGCTCAACGGCCACTTCGTGGGCTACAGCGAGGACAGCTTCACCCCCTCGGACTTTGACCTGACCCCCTACATCCACCCCACCGGAAACCGGATGTGCGTGGAGGTCTACAAGCGCAGCAGCGCCGCGTGGCTGGAGGACCAGGACTTTTTCAGCTTCAGCGGCATCTTCCGCAGTGTCTGTCTCTATGCCCGCCCCCAGGTGGATGTGGAGGACCTGTGGCTGAAAACCGGTCTGTCGGAGGACAACACCACGGGCCGTTTGCAGCTCCGGCTAAAGGTCAACGGTGCCCCCATTGGCTGCCGCCTGGCGCTGACCCACAGGCTGGAGGGCACCCTCTTTGACGGGGAGCTGACCCTTACGGAGCGGGACGGCTTCCTGTGGAGCCAAACGCTGGAGCTCCCCAACATTCGGCTGTGGGACCACGGGTGCCCCGAGCTGTACGATGTGCTGCTGCACTTCGACTGCGGCGGCTGGATTCCCTACCGGATCGGTTTCCGCCGGTTCGAAATCCGGAATAAAATCATGGAGCTCAACGGCAAGCGCCTGATGCTCAATGGCGTAAACCGCCACGAGTGGAACCCCTCCACCGGCCGCTGCATCGAGCGGGCGGACATGGAAAGGGCCATGAGCATGTTCCGCGCCAACAACATCAACGCCGTCCGCACCTGCCACTATCCCAACCGGACCGAGTGGTACCATATGTGTGACGAGAACGGCATCTACATGATGGACGAGACCAACCTGGAAACCCACGGCTCCTGGCAGAAGGATGCCGTAGGCGTGGACCCCAGCTGGAACATCCCGGGGAGCCTGCCCCAGTGGCGGGACTGCGTACTGGACCGGGCCAACTCCATGTTCCAACGGGATAAGAACCATGTGTCCATCCTCTTCTGGTCCTGCGGCAACGAAAGCTACGCCGGGCAGAACATTCTGGATATGGCGAACTTCTTCCGTGCCCAGGACCCCAGCCGGGTGGTCCACTACGAGGGCTGCTACTGGTGCCGGGAGTGGAGCGACTGCTCCGACGTGGAGAGCCGCATGTATGCCACCCCCACAGAAATCCGGGAATATCTGGAAAACGACCCGCAGAAGCCCTACTTAAACTGCGAATATATGCACGATATGGGCAATTCCCTGGGCGGCATGGAGAGCTATGTGCGCCTGGGCCAGGAATTTCCCATGTACCAGGGCGGCTTTATCTGGGACTACATGGACCAGGCCCTGTGGAAGCTGACCCCCTGGGGCGAAAAAGCCCTGGGCTACGGCGGCGACTTTGACGACCGTCAGAGCGACTATGCCTTCAGCGGCAACGGCATCGTCACCGCCGACGGCAAGGAAAAGCCCTGTATGCAGGAGGTCCGCTACTGGTATCTGCCGGAAGAGGCCCGGGCCCGCTGGGACGCGGCCAACCGTCAGGCCATGGAGGAGGCAGCGCCCGCGCCCCTTCCCGGCTATACAAAGGCTTTGACCGTGACCAACGGCGACGGTGCCTGGGGTGTCCGGGGCGAGGGCTTTGAGATTCTCTTCTCCAAGCTCTGCGGCGGCCCCGTGTCCCTGGTGTCCGGAGGCCGGGAATGGCTGTGGCGGGCCCCGAAGCCCGCCCTGTGGCGGGCCCCAACGGAAAACGACCTGGGCTGCGGCTTTCCCCAGAAAAGCGCCGTCTGGAACGCCGTGGACCGGTGGCAGAAGTGCACAGACTACCGTGTCACTGTTTCCAATGAAAACGTCTTTTCCGTCACCTATACCTTTGGGGCGGACGTACTCCCCGATTTCCGGGCGGAGGTGACCTACCGGGTAGAAAATTCCGGTGTTCTGACAGTCGAGGCCCGGTATTTTGGAGCCGAAAACCGGCCGGAGCTGCCCCTGTTCGGCCTGCGGTTTGAAACCCCCGTCCCTGTGGAGAAAACCCGGTGGCTGGGCTACTCCGGCGAAACCTACCCGGACCGGTACAAGGGCGGCCGCTTTGGGCTCCACGAGGAGGTCCCCCATCTGGCCCCCTACCTGGTCCCCCAGGAGTGCGGCGGCCACACCGGCACCTGCCGCACGGAATTTTCCATCGGCGATGCCCGCCTGACCCTGGAAAAGGTGGAAAGCCCCTATTTCTTCTCCGCCATCCCCTATACCCCCGGCCAGCTCCAGGAGGCCCAGCACAGCTATGAGCTTCCCAAGCCCAGCCGCACCGTCATCACCCTGGCATCGAGTATGCGGGGCGTGGGCGGCATCGACTCCTGGGGCACCGACGTAGAGCCCGCCTACCGCCTGAACGCGGGCAAGGATTCCACCCTGGAATTCAAAATCCTTCTGTAACGGTCTGTTTTTTCATCCATACGCAAAAATTGCGTATTCCGTCCCCGCGGCGGTACGCAATTTTTGCGTATTTTCTTTCGACACGCGGCTTTTGCGTATTTCACTTGCGTATTTCAAAAAGAGCAAGGCCGCCCCTCACAGCGATGTGGACCTGCCGGTTTCCACCCCAATCTCCGGTATGCGGCTTTACGATTTGTGCGTACGCGCCAAGGCATTCTCTTTTTTCCATGTACCATTTTCGACAATTTGAAAATGGGCTGAAAAATGTCATGTGCAATGTTCACAAAAAATAAGTGCCGTATTTTAGCTAATTCACGAAATATTTCGAACGTCTTTACAAAAATGTTAAATAGTGCTATAGTTTTTGTGTCGCCGGAGAGCGGAAAAAATCTCTTTTCCGGCAACGAGAATACCTTCTCCCGTTTTGGCAGAAGGAATGCAGTTTTAGGAGGAACAACAATGAAAAAGTTCATCGCAATGGTCCTGGTTCTGGCCATGGCCCTGACCCTGGTCGCCTGCGGCGGCTCCGGCTCTTCCAAGAAGGACGGCGAGGTCGCTGTGTTCTGGTACACCTTCGGTGATACCTACCTGTCCAGCGTTCGTGCCGCTCTGAACACCGCTCTGACCAACGCCGGTGTCAAGTATCAGGACTATGATGCCAACGGCAGCCAGACCACCCAGACCGAGCAGATCCAGACCGCTATCACCAAGGGCGCTTCCGTCCTGGTTGTCAACATCGTTGACGCCAGCTCCGACGATGCCACCCAGGCCATCGTTGACATGGCCAAGAACGCCAATACTCCTCTGGTATTCTTCAACCGTTCCGTTTCCGAGGAAATCGTCTCCGCTTATGACAAGGCTGCTTACGTCGGCACCGACTACACCCAGGCCGGTCACATGCAGGGCAAGATGATTGGCGACTACCTGGTTGCCAACTACGACACCATCGACCTGAACGGCGACGGCGTGATTTCCTACGTTATGTTCAAGGGCCAGGAGGGCAACATGGAAGCCGATGCCCGTACCCAGTACGGTGTTGAGGATGCCGACGCTGTCCTGACTGCCGCTGGCAAGCCCGCCCTGTCCTTCTACGATGCCAACAACGCTTCCAAGTACCTGGTTGACCAGAACGGCGCTTGGTCCGCCGCTCAGGGCCAGGACTACATGCAGACCATCCTGGCGCAGTACTCCGAGGCCAACAGCAACATGGTTGAGCTGGTCATCGCCAACAACGACGACATGGCTCTGGGTGCCATCGCTGCCCTGCAGGCCGCCGGCTACAACAACGGCACCGGCAAGACCATCCCCGTCTTCGGCGTTGACGCTACCGACGCTGCCAAGGAGAAGATCGCTGACAAGTCCATGACCGGCACCATCAAGCAGGATGCCGTGGGCATGGCCGAGGCCATCTCCACCATCACCCAGAACCTGGCCTCCGGCAAGGCTACCTTCGACGGTATCGACTCTGCCAACGTGGTCGGCACCTGGCGTGTAAATATCCCCTACTCTTCCTACACCGGCGAATAATTCTCAAAAGCAGGCAGCCGCGCTTCGGCGCGGCTGCCTTTCTTAAAGGGCAGTTATTGGATTTCAACATAAGCGCGTGTCGCGCGTGCTGCCTGAACGCTCCCACAAGGCACTGCCCGGGGGCGGATTTCAAATCAGGAGGCGAATAATTTGGATAAGAACAACGAGGCCACCCTGCCGCGCACGGAGGGCAATCCCAAGGAAAACCCCTTGGATAAGAGCAGCGAAACCGTCCTGCTGCGCATGGAAGGCATTACCAAGGAATTCCCCGGTGTCAAGGCGCTGGATGGTGTCAACCTGACCGTCCGTGCCGGTACGGTTCACGCCCTGATGGGCGAGAACGGTGCCGGTAAATCCACCTTGATGAAATGCCTCTTCGGCGTTTACAACAAGGACGCGGGCCATATCTACCTGGAAGGCCAGGAGGTCAACTTCAAAAACTCCAAGGAGGCCCTGGAGCATGGCGTGGCCATGGTGCACCAGGAGCTGAACCAGGCCCTCAAGCGCAACGTCATGGACAACATGTGGCTGGGCCGCTTCCCCATGACCGGCCCCTTCACCAGCGAGAAGAAGATGTATGATGCCACCATGGAAGTCTTCAACGACCTGGGCATCAACGTCAACCCGAAAACGATTATGAGCACCATGCCCGTATCCCAGCGGCAGATGGTGGAGATTGCAAAGGCAGTTTCCTTCAATTCCAAGGTGATTGTATTCGACGAGCCCACCTCCTCCCTGACGGAGACCGAGGTAGAGCACTTGTTTAAAATCATCAACATGCTCCGGGACCGCGGCTGTGGCATTATCTATATCTCTCACAAAATGGCGGAGATCAAGCGCATCTCCGATGACATCACCGTCATGCGCGACGGCCAGTGGGTGGCCACCCGCCCCGCCGCCGAGCTGGAAATGGCCGATATCATCAAGCTGATGGTCGGCCGTGAGCTCACCAACCAGTTCCCCCCGAAGACCAACGTCCCCGGGGAAACCTACCTGAAGGTAGAGCACCTGACCGGCATGTATAACCAGCTGAAGGATGTGTCCTTTGAGGCAAAGCGGGGCGAGGTTCTGGGTCTTGCGGGCCTGGATGCCTCCGGCCGTACCGAGGTGCTGGAGAGCATCTTCGGCATCCGCACCCGGAAGGAGGGCACCATCACCCTGGGTGGAAAGCCCTGCAAAAACCGCAATTCCGGCGAATCCATCAAAAACGGCTTTGCGCTGCTCACCGAGGAGCGCCGGGCAACCGGTATCTTCGGTGTCCGGAACATCCGGGAGAACACGGTTATTTCCAGTCTGGACCGACACAAGAAATTTGGGCCCCTGCTCAGCATGAAGAGTCAGATTGACGATACCCAGCGCTACATTGATGCCATGCGCACCAAGACCCCCAGCCAGGAAACCCAGATTCGCAGCCTGTCCGGCGGCAACCAGCAGAAGGTGATTATCGGCCGCTGGCTGCTCACAGAGCCTGAGGTCCTGCTGCTGGACGAGCCTACCCGAGGCATCGACGTGGGTGCCAAGTACGAAATCTACCAGCTGATTCTGAACCTGGCCAACGAGGGCAAGACCGTTCTGATGGTCTCCTCCGAAATGCCGGAGCTGCTGGGCGTGTGTGATCGGATTCTGGTTATGTCCGGCGGCAGACTTGCCGGTGAGGTAGATGCCAGAAATACCACCCAGGAAGAGATTATGACCCTTGCCGCAAAGTACGTATAAGGAGGAACCCAACGTGACCAAACTGAAAGAACACAAGCCCTCTAAAATGGAGGCCTTGAAAGCCATGACCCCCGCTGACCGGAGACGGGCCATTTTCGATGGGATCATGAACAATGCCATGTTCATCATCATCGCTCTGGTAATTATTTACGTTGCCATCAAGAATCCCAGATTCCTGAGCATCCCCTCTCTTGTAAACATCATTAGCCTGACCGCAGCCAAGCTGCCCATCGCTCTGGGTGTCGGCGGCTGTATCATTCTGGCCGGTACCGATATTTCCGCGGGCCGTCAGGTGGGTCTGGCAGCCTGTATCTCCGCCGGTCTGCAGCTGACCACCAATAAGCTGTTCCCCGGCCTGCAGATCCTGCCTATCCCCGTGGTCCTGCTGTGCGTACTGGTGGCCTGCGCCATGGTTGGCTTTGTCAACGGCTTCTTCATGGCAAAGTTCAAGCTGCACCCCTTCATCGTCACCCTGTCCACCCAGCTGATCGTCTACGGCCTGGTGCTGCTGTTCATGCAGCTGGGCACCAACGGCGGCCAGACCCTGTCCGGCATGAGTGAGGGCTATCGGAACTTCATTATCAAGCCCCTGCTCACTCTGAAGACCAGCAGCGGCCCCGTTACCGTCCCCCGCTATGTGCTGTACTCCACCATTATCACCGCCATTGTCTGGGTGATCTGGAACAAGACCGCCTTCGGCAAGAATATGTATGCTGTGGGCTCCAACGAAGAGGCTGCCAACGTCTCCGGCGTCAATGTCTCCAAGACCATCATTCTGGTGTTCGTCATGGCCGGTATGCTCTATGGCATCACCGGTTTCATGGATGCCGCCCGTATCGCCTCCGTCAACGCCACCACCGGCCTGAACTATGAGGCTGACGCCATCGCTGCCTGTGTCATCGGCGGTATCTCCTTCGTCGGCGGCATCGGCAAGGTCAGCGGTGCCATCATCGGCGTTCTGCTGCTGCAGATCATCTTCGCCGGTCTGAACTTCCTGTCCGTGGACGCCAACTACCTGTATATCGTCAAGGGCCTGATCATCCTGATCGCCTGCTCCATCGATATGCGGAAGTATCTGGTTCGGAAGTAATGGACGAGCCCCGCAAAGAACCGCAGCTCCGTGGCCTTTACGGCAAGGTGAAAATTCCCGTAAAGGTCCTGGATACCGTGATTATCGTCGGCATCATCGCCATGGTTCTGGTCCTCCTTCTGGGGATGCAGAACCGGGGCTACACCGTCTCCTTCGATTCCCTAGGCGGCACCCCTGTAGAAGCCCAGAAGCACATGTACGCCGAACTGGTAGACGGGCCCGAGCCCCCCACAAGAGAGGGCTACCGCTTCGCCGGATGGTTCCAGGACCGGGACTGTCTTTATGAATGGGACCTCTCCAACCACCGCGTCCAACAGTCCATGACCCTGTACGCCAAGTGGGAGAAAGCGGAATAAAGTAACGAAAAATTGGCCTCCGAGTGGTGGAATTTCCAACCACTCGGAGGCCACTGTTCTATTCTGCGTAAACTATTTTATCCTGTACTAACACCCGAAAACTATCGGGCCACAGTGCTATCGATGAACGTAAACCCTTACGGGCAAGCCCCTGGGGCTGTTAGAAAACAACCTGTCATTGCGAACCAGTCCGCAGACTGGTGTGCAATCCCCCGGATTTTCAAACATTCTGGTAATAAAACCAGGCTGTTTCCCATTCAACCGGGGGGCTGCCACACCAGTGACATCGGTCTACTCTTCGCAGCGACATACTTTTCTAACAGCCCCTTTTTGGGTTTCCATCTGGGGTATACCGTTCATCTGTAGCGTTCTGGCCCGTTAGTTTACGGGCGGCTGGGTAGCCGCCCCTACAGGATTTGTAGCTTTTCTATATCCTGATGATTACTGTTTCCCTTCCGCCGCGTCCATATCTGCCAGGAATTTTTTGACACTGACCAGCTTGACCACGCAGGTGAAGACCTTCATGGCCAGCGTCAAATCCTCGTTGGAGGGGAAGGAGGGGGCGATGCGGATATTGCTGTCGTGGGGGTCCTTACCGTAGGGGTAGGTAGCACCGGCGCCGGTCAGGACCAGGCCCGCTTTTTTGCACCGGGAGACGATTTCCTTGGCGCAGCCATCCAGAGAGTCGAAGGAGACAAAGTAGCCGCCCTTGGGGTTGGTCCAGGTGCCGATGCCCAGACCGCCCAGCTCCGATTCCAGGGTGTTCTGGACGATTTCAAACTTGGGCCGCAGGATGGCGGCGTGACGGCGCATGTGCTCCACCATGCCGTGGATGTCCCCAAAGAACCGGACATGCCGCAGCTGATTGACCTTGTCGTGGCCGATGGTCTGGACCTTCATCTGGGCCCGGATGTCCACCAGGTTGTTCTGAGAGGCGGCCAAGGCGGAGATGCCGGAGCCGGGGAAGCTGATCTTGGAGGTGGAGGCAAACTTGTAGGCAAGGTCCGGGTTGCCCGCCCGCTTGCACTCCGCCAGAATCTCAATCAGATGGTCCTGGTCGTGGTCGTACAGGTGGTGGATGGTGTAGGCGTTGTCCCAGTAAATCCGGAAGTCCACGGCGGCGGGCTTTAAGCGGGCAAACCGCCGGACGGTCTCATCGGAATAGGAAATGCCCTGGGGGTTGGAGTACTTGGGGACACACCAGATGCCCTTAATGGAGGCATCGGAGGCCACCAGCTTTTCCACCATATCCATATCCGGACCGGTGGGCAGCATGGGGATATTGATCATCTCAATGCCAAAATACTGGGTGATGGCAAAGTGCCGGTCGTAGCCGGGGACGGGGCACAGGAACTTGACCTTGTCCAGCTTGCACCAGGGGGTAGAGCCCATAACGCCGCTGATCATCGACCGGGCCACGGTATCGAACATCACATTCAGGCTGGAGTTGCCGTAGATAATCACCTGGTCCGGCCGGACCTCCATCATGTCGGCCATCAGCTCCTTGCATTCCTCAATGCCGTCCAGCACGCCGTAGTTCCGGCAGTCGGTGCCATCCTCACAGGTCAGGTCACTGTCGCTGTTCAGAACGTCCATCATGCCCATGGACAAATTCAGCTGGGCCTGGCTGGGCTTGCCCCGGGCCATGTTCAGCGACAGCTTGCGGCTCTGATACTCGGTATATTCCGCTTTCAGGGTATCCTTCAGCTCCAAAAGCTCCTGGCGGTTCATTTCAGAATAGGGTTTCATAGCTACCTCCGAATGATGAATTTGCAAGTTAAAAACTCGCTTCTTGCAGTTTACCTATATCATACTCCGAAACATCCAAAATTTCAATGGGCAATATCCATAGACTCCGAAGGAAAAGCGCAAAAATTATGCATATCCTGCACAGCCGCTTCGGCAAACAGGCACGTAAACCCTTTTTTCACAATCCGTCATCATTCCTCACTTGACAAACCGTCCGTCGGCACATATAATATTCCCAACAGGACCTCCCGCACCTCTCCACGGCAACGTGTGATGTGTCCCAGGGAGGGCATTTTTTATTTCTGGGGAGATAGATATGGCCCAGCTGAAACAACCCACAACCTATCAAGAGCAGATCGAACTTCTGAAAAGCAGGAATATTCAAATTCACGATGCAGCACTCTGCGCTGCCGTCCTTGAAAATGTAAATTACTATCGGTTTACCGCATATTTTCTGCCCTTTAAGCAAAGTAACGGCCTGTATCGTGAAGGGACGCAGTTTGCACAGGTATACCAGATTTATGAGTTTGACCGGAAGCTTCGCAGTGTCCTGTTTGCAGCTCTCGAAGAAATTGAGATTTATCTTCGAGCCAAGATCGCATATTTTCACGCACATAAATACGGTGCGGAGGGATATATGGATGCGTCTAATTTTTCTGAGAAACATCAGGAAGACAAATTCAAGGAAAATCTGCATCGGGAGATCATCAGCAACCAGCGTTCCGCATTTGTAGCCCACCATCAAGAGAAATACGAGGGGCATTTCCCCATCTGGGCTGTTGTTGAACTGTTTAGCTTTGGCATGTTGTCCCGATTCTATAGCGACTTAAAGACATGTGACCAAAAGCAACTTGCGAAGGCGCTGTATGGGACGGTTCCCAAAAATGTATCCAGTTGGCTGCGCTGTTGTACAGATCTCCGCAACATCTGCGCCCACTATGGCCGACTTTACTACAGAATATTTCCCGCGACCCCAGCAAATGTTGATGCGGATTCTCTTCAAAGAACTCAGCTTTGGGGTGCGGTATTAGCAGTGCGGGCATTGTATCCCGATGGTGAACGTTGGAACCACGAGGTTTTACCGCACATTTCAGCCCTGTTTGAGGAATACATCGATAGTATCACGTTGGAGCATATTGGTTTTCCGGAGGATTGGGAAGCAAAACTTTGCCGTTAAATCGTCAAGGGCATGGGACGCACAGCCCATGCCCTGCATAGAGCGGGGCTGACATTTGTTTATCTGTAGTTTACGTAACATTCAGGATGGTCGCTGCTTTCAATTTCCTTCTCATTGACACATTCTGTTCCCCTGTGGTATAATCAGGCTGGTATAAAAGGGGGAGAAAGCCTATGGATGAAAAAGAAAGGCCCCGCATTTTGTTTCTGGCCAACGTGCCGTCGCCCTATCGGGTGGCGTTTTTTGATGAACTCAGCACTTCCTGCGATTTAACCGTGCTCTATCAGCTCCACGCCTCGGCGGAGCGGGACAAGCAGTGGGCCGCGCCCCAGCGGGGGCAGTATCAGGCCGTCTTTCTCCGGGGGCACTCCACCGATGTGGACAAGGCCATCTGCCCCGGGGTTCTCAGCTGGCTTACCCGGGAGTGGGATGCCATTATTATCTGCGGCAACTCCTCCCCTACGGAGCTCATGGCCATTTTCTGGTGCAAGCTTCGCCACATTCCCTACTGTCTGGAGGCGGACGGTGCCTTTGTAAAGGAGGGCGGCGGAGCCAAGGAATGGCTGAAACGCCGGAGCATCCGGGGGGCAGCGCTCTATTTTTCCACCTGTCGGGAGCTGGACCGCTATTATCTGCACTACGGTGCCGAGGCAGGTGCCATTCGGCGGTATCACTTCTCCTCCCTGCAAAAGCGCGACATTCTGCCCGCCCCCATCTCCTGGGAGGAAAAGGCGCATTACCGGAAGAAGCTCCAGATTCCGGAGGACAAAATGCTCCTGGCCGTGGGCCAGTTCATCCCCCGAAAGGGCTTTGACGTGCTCTTAAACGCCGCCAACACCATGGACAAGCACATCGGCATCTATATTGTGGGCGGTGAGCCTACGGAGGAATACCTGACCTTTGCCAGGGAAAACGACCTGACCAATGTGCACTTTGTGGGCTTTAAAACCAAGGAAGCCCTGGAAGACTACTATCTGGCCGCGGACCTGTTCGTCCACCCCACCCGGGAGGATATCTGGGGCCTTGTGGTGGCCGAGGCCATGTCCTACGGTCTGGGAGTCGTCACCACCGACCGGTGCAACGCCGGTCTGGAGCTGATTGAAAACGGGAAAAACGGCTATCTCGTGCCGGTAGACGATGTCCACGCCCTGCGTCAGGCCCTTAGCGAAGCCATCGTCCACAGCGCCGCCCTGGGGGCCGCCGCGCTGGAAACCATCCGCCCCTACACCATTGAAGCCATGGCCGCCGACCACCTGCGCATTCTGGCGGACCGAAAGAAAGGACAGTAACTATGTCAGAATTTTCCGGCGCAACCCTGATGATTACCGGTGGTACCGGCTCCTTCGGCAACACCGTTTTAAAGCATTTCCTGGACACCGATATTGGCCAGATCCGCATTTTCTCCCGGGATGAGAAAAAGCAAGACGATATGCGCCATCTGCTCCAGGCCACCCATCCGGGCACCGCTCACAAGGTCAAATTCTATGTAGGCGATGTGCGGGACCCCCAGTCCATCCGGGATGCCATGCCCGGGGTTGACTATATCTTTCACGCCGCTGCCTTAAAGCAGGTGCCCTCCTGCGAGTTTTTCCCCATGCAGGCGGTGAAGACCAACGTAGAGGGCACCGACAATATGCTCCACGCCGCCATTGATGCCGGGGTCAAGCGGGTGGTCTGCCTGTCCACCGACAAGGCCGCCTACCCCATCAACGCCATGGGCATCTCCAAGGCCATGATGGAGCACGTGATTTACGCCAACGCTCGGGTCGCCGCCGAGCGGGGCGGCACCACCATCTGCTGCACCCGCTACGGTAACGTCATGTGCTCCCGGGGAAGCGTCATCCCCCTGTTCATCGACCAGATTCACGCCGGAAGCCCCATCACCATTACGGACCCCAATATGACCCGATTCCTCATGAACCTGGACGAGGCGGTAGACCTGGTGAAATTCGCCTTTACCAACGCCAACCCCGGGGACCTGTTCATCCAGAAGGCGGATGCCTCCACCATCGGAGACCTGGCAAAGGCCGTCCAGCAGCTCTTCGGCGACACCGGCACCAACATCATCGGCACCCGCCACGGGGAAAAGCTCTGCGAAACCCTGATGACCCGGGAGGAGCGTCTCCGGGCCGAGGACATGGGCAACTATTTCCGGGTGGCCGCCGACAGCCGGGACTTAAACTACGATAAATTTGTGGTGGAGGGCCAGGTCCACACCCAGGCCGACGAGTCCTACACCAGCCACAACACCACCCGCCTGGATGTGGAAGGGACCGTGAAAAAACTCCTGACCACGGACTATGTCCGGGAGGAGCTGGCCGGCATCCGCCACAGCTGAGAGAGGCGGGCCATGGACAGACAGAAAATCCTCGCCCTGACCCAGCGCCACCGGGGCCTGTTCCGGTTTTTCTTTGCCCTGCACAACCGGTTTCCCTTTGTCAACCGCTGGCAGGGGAAGCTCAACGCCCGAATCGGCCTTGCCTATCTCAAAGGCTGCCGCATCACCGGCGGCACCGGAAACACCCTGATTGTGGAGGACTACGCGCGGCTTATCAATTGCCGCTTCCACTTTGAGGGCACCGGAAACACCGTCCGTATCGGGAAGCGCTGCTACTGCAATCAAGCGGATTTCTGGATTGAGGACAGCGGCAATACCGTCTCTTTGGGGGAGCACACCTATCTGGCCGGTGAAATTCAGCTGGCCGTCATGGAGGGCACCGCCATTTCTATCGGAAGGGACTGCCTGTTCTCCTCCCCCGTCAAAATTCGCACCGGCGACTCCCACTCTTTGCTGCAAAAATCCACCGGCCGGCGCATCAACCCTTCCCAGTCCGTCACCATCGGAAACCACGTCTGGGTGGGCACGGACACAACCATTCTCAAAGGGGTATCCGTTGCCGATAGCTGTGTAGTCGGTGCCGGTTCCCTGCTGTGCAAAACATACGAAAACCCCAACTGCGTTCTGGCCGGTGTCCCTGCCAAGGAGGTCCGGCAGGATGTGGACTGGACCATTGAGCGAATTTAAAGAAAGCGATTGGAGAAAATCATGGCAGATTACACGGATGTATCCTTTCAGAACAACGGGAAGCTGAAGCTTCTGATCATCGTCGGCACCCGGCCCGAGATTATCCGTCTGGCCGCGGTCATCAACAAAACCCGCCGGTATTTCGACGTGATTCTGGCCCACACCGGCCAGAACTACGACTATAACCTAAACGGCATTTTCTTCCACGACCTGTGCCTCAAGGACCCGGAGGTCTACCTGAACGCCGTGGGGGCCGATTTGGGCGAGACCATGGGCAATATCATTTCCGAGTCCTATAAGCTCATGGCCGCCATCCGGCCCGACGCGGTGCTGGTGCTGGGGGATACCAACAGCTGCCTGAGCGTCATCGGCGCCAAGCGGCTGCACATCCCCATCTTCCACATGGAGGCAGGCAACCGCTGCAAGGATGAGTGCCTGCCGGAGGAGACCAACCGCCGGATTGTGGACATCATCTCCGACGTAAACATGGCCTACTCCGAGCACGCCCGCCGGTACTTAGCGGACACCGGCCTCCCCAGGGAGCGAACCTACGTCACCGGCTCCCCCATGGCGGAGGTGCTGCACCAGAACCTGCCGCAGATCGAAAACTCCGATATCCACGCCCGGCTGGGGCTCACCAAGGGAAAGTATATCCTGTTGTCTGCCCACCGGGAGGAGAACATCGACACGGAGAAGAACTTTCTGTCCCTGTTCACCGCCATCAACAAAATGGCCGAAAAATACGACATGCCCATTCTCTATTCCTGCCATCCCCGCTCCCGGAAGCGCCTGGAACAGACCGGCTTCCGGCTGGACCGGCGGGTGATTCAGCACGAGCCCCTGGGCTTCCACGACTACAACTGCCTTCAAATGAACGCCTTCTGCGTGGTGTCCGACTCCGGCACCCTGCCGGAGGAGAGCAGCTTCTTCACCTCCGTGGGCCATCCCTTCCCCGCCGTGTGCATCCGCACCTCTACGGAACGGCCCGAATCTCTGGACAAGGCGGGCTTCATTCTCTCCGGCATCGACGAAAAGGGCCTGTTGCAGGCCGTGGACGTGGCTGTAGAGATGGTAAAGGACGGCTGCTACGGCCTGCCCGTCCCCAACTACGTGGACGAGAACGTCTCGGACAAGGTGGTCAAAATCATCCAGAGCTACGTAGGCGTGGTCAATAAGATGGTCTGGAGAAAGGGCTGATTTTTGTGAACATTCTTGTGACAGGGGCCAAGGGCATGGTGGGCACCGCCCTGGTTTCCAATCTGAAAAACCTGCGGGACGGCAAAAACCGCACCCGCCCCGGGCTGTCCATCGGGGAAATCTACGAATACGACCGAGACTCCACCCCGGAGGAGCTGGATGCCTTCTGCCAGAGCGCGGACTTTGTCTTCAACCTGGCGGGGGTCAACCGTCCGGAAAACCCGGAGGATTTTATGAAGGGCAACTTTGGCTTTGCCTCTCAGCTGCTGAACACCCTGAAGCGCCACGGCAATTCCGCCCCCATTATGCTCTCCTCCTCCATTCAGGCCACCCTTTCCGGCCGCTTTGGAACCAGCGAATACGGCCGCAGCAAAAAGGCCGGGGAGGAGCTGTTCTTTGACTATGCCCGGGAAACCGGGGCCCCGGTCTATGTCTACCGCTTCCCCAACCTCATGGGCCACAGCCGCCCCAACTACAACAGCGCCGTCTCCACCTTCTGCTGGGCCGTGGCAAACGGCCAGCCCTTTACCGTCAACGATCCCTCCACCCAGCTGGAGCTTCTGTACATCGACGACCTGATGGAGGGCATGTTCGACCTGCTGGAGGGAAAGCCCCAGCGCTGTGAATTCGAGGGCGTGGAAACCGTCCTCACCCCCCAGGGCCGCTACTGCTGCGTCCCCGTGACCCACAAGGTGACACTGGGGGAAATTGTGGAGCTACTCCAATCCTTCAAGGCTCAGCCGGAGACCCTGCTGATGCCCCCCATCCCGGAGGGAAGCTTTGCCAAAAAGCTCTACTCCCTGTATTTAACCTATCTGCCCACGGACAAAT
Organism: uncultured Eubacteriales bacterium; assembly: GCA_900556935.1. Lineage (GTDB taxonomy): Bacteria > Bacillota > Clostridia > Oscillospirales > Oscillospiraceae > Faecousia. Next base: position 23,448 of record USQL01000004.1, read on the forward strand.
TCCGCTTCCCCCTCAAAATGAACGCGGATGACCGGGGAAGCTTTACTGAGCTGCTGCACACAAAGGACTGCGGCCAGGTCAGCATCAATATTTCAAAGCCCGGCATCACCAAGGGCCAGCACTGGCACAATTCCAAGTGGGAGCTTTTCATCGTAGTCCAGGGCCGGGCCCTCATCCGGGAACGGAACATCCACACGGGAGAAACCGTGAAATTCCAGGTCAGCGGCGACAAAATCGAGGCCGTCCACATGATTCCCGGCTGGACCCACAGCATTGAAAACCTGTCCGAAACGGAAAACCTGGTGACGGTGATGACCTGCAACGAAATCTTTGACCCCAAGCGGCCCGACACCTTCTTTGAACCCGTATAGGAGGCTTGCTTATGAAAACCCTTTATCTTGATTTGGGCATGGGTGCCGCGGGGGATATGCTCACCGCCGCCCTGCTGGAGCTGATGCCGGACCGGGAAGAAGCCCTGGCTTCCCTCAACAGCCTGGGGCTTCCGGGGGTCGTCTACACCGCGGAAACCGCCCAAAAATGCGGCATCCTCGGCACCCACATGCATGTCCGCATCCACGGTCAGGAGGAGGAGCCCTCCCAGGACCTGCCGGAGCACGGGCACGGGCATGAACACGAACATGAACATGTGCATGGGCATACGCATGAACATGCGCATGAACACGGCCACGAGCATCCCCATTCCCATACCGCCTTGGCCGATATTCAGGCCCTGGTTTCCGGCCTTTCCGTGTCGGAGGCCGTCAAGGCTCAGGTTCTGGAGGTTTACCGCCGCATCGCCCAGGCCGAGAGCCAGGTCCATGGGGTGCCGGTAGACCGGATTCACTTCCACGAGGTGGGCTCTTTGGATGCCCTGGCGGATGTCACCGCGGTGTGCTATCTTCTGGAGCGTCTGGCCCCGGAGGAAATTCTGGCCTCCCCGGTTCAGGTGGGCTTCGGCAAAACCCGCTGCGCCCACGGCATTCTCCCGGTGCCCGCCCCCGCCACCGCCCGGATTCTTTTGGGTGTCCCCATCCGGGCAGGCGATATCCCCGGGGAGCTGTGCACCCCCACAGGGGCGGCCCTGCTGCGCCAGTTTGTCACAGACTACGGCCCCATGCCGCTCATGACCGTAGAGCGCATCGGCTACGGCCTGGGCACCAAGGACTTCCCCGCCGCCAACTGCCTCCGCGCCATGCTTGGCACCGGCTGAGGCTGTTCTCCAACCGTCACACCGCAGGACCTTCCGTTCCTGCGGTGTCTTTCTAGGTATCCTTGACTTTTCCCACGCGGCGAGTATAATATAAATTAGTTTATCATAAACGAGTTTATATTCAGGAGGCGTTTCTATGGAATTCATCGGAAGGAAAACAGAGCTTGCGAAGCTGGAAACGGAATTTGCCCGCGGCAGCGGCTTTGTTGTTATCTATGGCCGCCGCAGAGTTGGAAAAACCACCCTCATTAAGGAGTTTTTAAAGGGAAAACGCGCCTTCTACTTTCTTGCGACAGAGGAGCTGGAAAGCCAGAGCATGAAGCGTCTGGCCGGCGTAATCGCCCGCACGACGCAAAACCGCGTGGTTCAAAAGGCCGTATTCACCGACTGGCTGGACCTGTTTCAAATGGTTGCCGACGATGCCCCCGGTGAAAAAAAGGTTCTGGTCATCGACGAATTTCCCTATCTTGTAAAGACCAATCCCGCCTTTCCCTCCATTCTGCAAAATGCCTGGGATGAAATTCTGCGGGACCGGGGTGTCATGCTGATTCTGTCCGGCTCTTTGATTGGGATGATGCAGAAGTACGCCCTTTCCTACGACAGCCCTCTGTACGGACGAAGAACCGCTCAAATTCGTTTGGCCCCCCTGTCCTTCACAGAGGTCTATGCCGCCCAAAGCCTGCCTTTTGACAAAGCCGTAGAGCAGTACGCGGTAACCGGCGGGGTTCCCAAATATCTGGAGTTTTTTGAGGATAACCGGGATTTTATGGAGCAGATTCGGGATTCCGTTCTGTCTAAAAGCGGGTTTTTGTATGAGGAGCCCTTTTTCCTGCTGAGAAGCGAATCGATGACCTCGGTCAATTATTTTTCCATTATCAAAGCCATCGCCGACGGCAACCACAAGCTTGGAAAAATCGCCGGGACCCTGGGGCAGGAAAGCTCCGCGCTGACCCCTTATCTTTCCACGCTCTGTGATTTGGGCTTTATTGAAAAAAGGACCCCGATTACGGAGAAAAGCCCCGAGAAATCCAAGAAGGGGCTGTATTTTATTTCCGATAATTTCATCCGCTTCTGGTTTCGGTATGTATACCCCTATAAAGGTGAGCTGGAGCTGGACAATATGCAGATTGTTCTGGACGAGATTCACAAGGATTTCCGGGAGCATTTCGCGGCCTTCGCCTATGAGGACATCTGCAAAAACATTTTGGCGGAGCTGTGCAAAAAGGGGGCAATCCCCTTTGTTCCCTCCCGCATCGGCTCTTACTGGCTCAACGACTATGACGGCGATACGGAGATCGATGTCATGGCCGTGGACCACCAGAATAGACAAATCTTCGCTGGGGAATGCAAGTATCACATCAAACCCGTTGACGCGCCGGTTTATTTTGCGTTAAAGAAAAAGGTTCTGGAGGCTTCCGAAATTCAAAAAGCATTTCCGGGATATGCCATCACCTACGGTCTGTTCAGCAAAAGCGGATTTACGCAGCGCGTGCTGGCTGCCGCCCGGGAAATGCCCAATCTTTTTCTCATCAACGAGGATGCTCCGGTTTCCGGGGCCGCCGGGGAATAGAATATAAATTCGTTTATCATAAATTCGTTTCTATTCCTCAGAGCTTTCAAACAACGATGCTATTGATTGGGTGTACAATCCCCTTGTTTTTCCGCCGAATCATCGGTATAATAAGGCATCCATTCTCAGCAAAAGGAGGGAATTCTATGCAGACCCGTGAAAGCGACGTGGTGGGCAGCGTTCACCAGATTCTGGACCAGGTGCGCAGGGTCCTTGTGGGCAAGGACGAGGCGCTTCTGTGGGCCCTGGCCGCCATTCTGGCCCGGGGGCATATTCTCTTGGAGGACATTCCCGGGGTGGGCAAAACCACCATGGCCCTGTCCTTTGCCCGCGCCCTGGACCTGGAATACGGGCGCATTCAGTTCACCCCGGATGTGCTGCCCTCGGACATCACCGGCTATTCCGTGCCGGACCCCCAGGGCGGGCTCAGCTACCGCCCCGGCGGAATATTATGCAATCTCTTTCTGGCGGACGAGCTGAATCGGGCCACCTCCCGGACCCAGTCCGCCCTTCTGGAGGCCATGGAGGAGGGGCAGGTCACCGTAGACGGCATCAGCCATCCCCTGCCCCAGCCCTTTGTGGTCATCGCCACCCAGAACCCCACCGGTGCCGCCGGAACCCAGCTGCTGCCGGACAGCCAGGTGGACCGGTTCACCCTGCGGCTGACCCTGGGCTACCCCGCCCCCAAGGACGAGGCCGCCATGGTGAAAAACCGTCAGGCGGGGAACCCCCTGGCCCAGGTGCGCCCCTGCATGACCCGGGAGCAGCTGATGGACCTGCAGGACCAGGTGGACAAGACCTACTTAAGCGACAGCGTCATCGACTATCTGGTAGCCCTCTGCGCCGCCACACGGAAAAATGAATTTCTCCTGCGGGGGGCCAGCCCCCGGGCCACCCTGTCCGCCGCCGCCATGGCCAAGTCCATTGCCCAGCTTCGGGGCCGGGACTATGTGGTCCCCGGGGACATCAAGGAGGTCTTCATTCCCACACTCGCCCACCGTGTCCAGCTTTCCACCCGTGCGGAAAGCCAGGGGAAGAGCGCCCAGCAGGTCCTGAAGGCCATTCTGGATACCACCCCCGCCCCCAGGCTCCGCTGATGCGCCGGGCCTGTTTTCTGCTGGGGCTGCTGGGCTGCGGGCTGTGGTATCTGCTGGGGGGCAGCTACCTGGGCTGGATGCTGTTTCTAAGCATGCCCGCCCTTGCGCTGCTGTCCCTGCTTTTCAGCCTTCCGGCCATTTTCGGCTTTCACATGGCCCCTGCCGGGCCGGAAAAGCTCACCGTCGGGGAAACCGGAACCTTTCTTTTGGCGGGCAGCTGCAACGCCCCCATGCCCCCCTTCCGGGGGCGGCTCCGGCTGCGGAACCTGCGGACCGGCAAGAGCGTTCTCTATGACGAAGCCCTGGGCTTCTGCCCGAAGGTCTGCGGCGGCTGGGAAATTGTCCCGGAAAAATGCCGGGTTTTTGACTATCTGGGTCTGTTTTCCCTGCCCGTCCGTCACCGGGATACCCAGCTTCTGCGGGTATTCCCCCTGCCCCAGCCCATGGAGGACCTTCCGGAGCTGCGAGAGGAGGCCGCCGTCTCCTGGAAGCCCAGCGCCAGCTCCTTCGGGGAAAACCACGAACTCCGGCCCTACCGCCCCGGGGACCGGCTGAATACCGTCCACTGGAAGCTCACCGCCAAAACAGGCACCCTGACGGTCCGGGAGCCCCAGGAGCCCATCCGGGAAACCGCAAGCCTCACCCTGTCCCTTTCCGGCAGCGACGAGGCCGTCAACCTGGTTTTGGGACAGCTTCTGTGGCTGGGCACCCTGCTTCTGGAGCGGAACATGGACCTGGACATCCGGGCCGCGGCAGAGCAGGGCGTGCTCATCCGCGCCGCCGCCACCAAGGAGGCGCTGTGGGACACCGTCGCCATGCTGCTGATGCAGAAGGCCGCCCCGGATGCCCCGCCCCCGGAGCCCGGCCCCGCCAAATGGCATTTCTGCCTGGGAGGCACGCTATGAGAAAGCACCTTCTGTCCTCCCTGGCGGCCCTGCTGCCCGCGGGGCTCATCACCTTCGGGGCCGTGGACACCCTGGCAAGCACCTATCTGCTGAGTCCATCCCCCACGCTACCTCTCCTTCTCTGCGGCATTGCCGGGCTTTGGGCCCTGCTGCTTCTGCCCCGGCGGCACGGGCGGACGGCGCTTCTCGGTCTTTCCGCCCTCGGCCTGGGTTTTGTCTGCTTCCTTCCGGAGGCCCGGGCCCAGTGCAAGGGGCTTGCCATGTATCTCAGCCGCCTGCTGGACGGCGTTTACCACCTGGGGTATCTGGATTTCCCCGGGGCGGTCTCGGACCGGGCGGAGCTTCCGCTGGCCGTATACAGCTGTGCCCTGACCGTCTGCACCCTCCGGACCCTTTTGGGGAAGAGGAGCTGCCTGCTTCCCCTGCTTCTTTGCGTTCCCAGCCTGCTTCTGTGCGCCCTTCTGCCCACGGCCCTGCCCGCCCCCCTTCCGCTGCTGTGCTGGATTGCCGGGGTGATGCTGCTGTTGATTTCCTCCGGCAGCTGGAAAATCAGCAGCGCCCAGGGTGCCCAGCTGATCTTCGCCGCCGCAATTCCGGTGGGGCTTGTGTGCCTGCTGCTTGCCGCCCTCAATCCCCAGGCGGAATACCGGGACCATACCGCGTCCCTCCGGCAGACCCTTCTGAGCCGTGTAGAGCGTCGGCTGGGGGAATCCCCCCTGCCCGCCGCCGTGATTCCCCCGCCCCAGCGCAGCGCGGACCTTTCCGCCCTGACCGGCTGGAACGGGGCGGAACTGCCCATCATGATCGTCACCACTCCCTTTGACGGGACGCTGTACCTCCGGGGACAGAGCTTTTCCCAATACTCCGGAAAAAGCTGGGAGGCGGATGCCGCGGAAACGGAGGCCTTCACCGGCTGGGGCGAGCAGAGCGGAGAGGTCACCGTCCGCACCTTTGCCCTGCAAAGCGTTTTATACCTGCCCTACTATCCCGAATCCGGCACCGTGCTCACAGGCGGCTGCCTGGAAAACCGGGCGGGGCTCCTGTCCTACAGCTTTCCGCGCTGTCCCCAGGGCAGCGCCGCGCCGGAGGCCATTCTCTCCGAGTGTCTTTCTCTGCCGGACAGCACCGCCGCCTGGGCCAGCCAATACGACTTCCCAGGTAGCACCCCGGGAGAAATCGCCGCCCGGGTGGGCGACTTTGTCCGGGAAAGCGCCGTCTACGACAAGCGGACCGGCCAGATGCCCAATTCCGAAACCGATTTTGCCCGGTGGTTTCTGACCGCCAGCGACACCGGCTACTGCGTCCATTTCGCCACCGCCGCCGTGGTCCTTCTAAGAGCTCAGGGGATTCCCGCAAGATACGTAACCGGCTACCTGTGCACCGTGGAGGCGGGAAAGCCCCAGGTCATCACCAGCCTGCAGGCCCACGCCTGGGCGGAATACTACGATGCCGCCCAGGGCTCCTGGAAGATTCTGGAGGCCACCGCCCCGGAGGCGCTGCCCGGCCCCGCCACCGCGGAAACGGTTCCCGCCCCGGAAGCCCCCGTGATGCCGGACACGCCGGCATCCACGGTCCCCGCCCCCCTGGAACAAAGCACCGGGAAGGGGCTCTCTCCCGCCTGGCTGCTTCTGCTTCCCGGGCTGGCGCTTTTCCTGTATCTGCGCCGCCTGACGGTGCTCTTCATCCGCCGGAAGCGCCGGGAAAACGCGAGTATCAACCGCCGGTGTCTTCTGTGGTGGGCGGAGGCCCAGCGTCTGGGCGGCGCTCTGGGGGAAAAGGTGCCCGAGCCCCTTCTGCGCCTTGCCGAGCGGGCCCAATACAGCCAGCACCGCCTGACCCCCATGGACCTGGCTCCCCTGGAGCGCTACTGCGCCCAATGCCGCCGGAGCCTGGAGGCACAGGCCCTGCCCAAGCGGCTGCTGCACAAATACATTCTGGTACTCTACTAATTACACGGGAGGAATCCTCTATGGAAGAAAAATTCATCGCCGCATGGCAGGAAAACCGGGAAAAGGCCCTGGCTCTGGGGGTGAGAATCCGGCCCATCGAGCCGAAAAATGCCCTGAAAAACGCCAAATATCAGCTCTCCGGCAGCCGCTGCAGCGAGGGCTTCGATGCCCTGGCCGCCAAGAACGCCCTGAACCTCTCCCTGGAGGCCCTGGCCGCCGACCGCCGCTTTACGGCCCTTTTCACCGACGAGGAGGCCAACAACGCCCTGGAACGCCTCCTGGATGCCGGGTATTTTGCGAAATAACAAGCTGCTCTCCCGAAAGCCGCGGGGCGATGCCCAAATCGCCCCGCGGCTTCCTCTATCCCTTTTCCGCGTCAACCCCTTCCGAAGGTTTGCATTTGGTGATATTGCCAAGTGCCGCCAACCGAATCTGTAATTTTTTCTAAAATTGCAGGATTCCTATTGACACGGGGGGCAAAACGTGCTATTCTTTTATCGGTATGAAAGTACCGATAAAACGTGCGGTAACCCACACTCACGGCGATCCGCATAAGTCCTGTATGCACCCGAGCCAAACTCACGGCAAGGGAGCCGATTACACAATACAAGGAGATTGATCATTATGGCATTCAAAACCGACATCGAAATCGCGCAGGAAACCGTCATGGAGCCCATTACCGAGATTGCAAAAATCGCCGGTGTGGACGAGAAGTATCTGGAGCAGTACGGCAAGTACAAGGCCAAGGTAGACTACCAGATCCTCAAAGACAAGGCCGATAAGCCCAACGGCAAGCTGATTCTGGTCACCGCCATCAACCCCACCCCCGCCGGTGAAGGCAAGACCACTACCACCGTCGGTCTGGCCGACGGCATGCGCAAGCTGAACAAGAACGTGCTGGTGGCCCTCCGGGAGCCCTCTCTGGGCCCTGTGTTCGGCGTAAAGGGCGGCGCGGCCGGCGGCGGCTACGCTCAGGTCGTCCCCATGGAGGATATCAACCTGCACTTTACCGGTGACTTCCACGCCATCGGCGCTGCCAATAACCTGCTGGCCGCCATGCTGGATAACCACATTTACCAGGGCAACCGCCTGGGTATCGACCCCCGCCAGATTGTATGGCGCCGTTGCGTGGACATGAACGACCGTCAGCTCCGCTTCGTGGTGGACGGTCTGGGCGGCAAGGCCAACGGCACCCCCCGTGAGGACGGCTACGATATCACCGTTGCCTCCGAGGTCATGGCCGTTCTGTGCCTGGCTTCCGACATTAACGATTTGAAGGCCCGCCTGGCCCGCCTGGTGGTCGCCTACACCTACGACGGCAAGCCCGTCACCGCTGGTGACCTGAACGCCCAGGGTGCTATGGCTGCCCTGCTGAAGGACGCTCTGAAGCCCAACCTGGTTCAGACCCTGGAGCACACCCCCGCGTTTGTCCACGGCGGTCCCTTTGCCAACATCGCCCACGGCTGCAACTCCGTCACCGCTACCAAGATTGCCCTGAAGCTGTCTGACTACACCATCACCGAGGCCGGCTTCGGCGCGGACCTGGGCGCTGAGAAGTTCCTGGACATCAAGTGCCGTATGGCGGGCCTGAAGCCCAGCTGCGTGGTGCTGGTTGCCACCGTCCGGGCCCTGAAGTACAACGGCGGTGTTCCCAAGAACGAGACCGGCAAGGAGAATCTGGAGGCCCTGGAAAAGGGTCTGCCCAACCTGCTGAAGCACGTTTCCAACATCACCCAGGTTTACAAGCTGCCCTGCGTAGTCGCCATCAACCGCTTCCCCCAGGATACCGAGGCCGAGCTGAAGCTGGTTGAGGATAAGTGCAAGGAGCTGGGTGTCAACGTTGCCCTGTCCGAGGTTTGGGGCAAGGGCGGCGAAGGCGGCATCGAGCTTGCCAAGGAAGTCATCCGTCTGTGCGAGGAGCCCAATGACTTCACCTTCGCTTACGATGTCAACGAGCCTATCAAGGACAAGATTAAGGCCATCGTCACCAAGGTCTACGGCGGCAAGGACGTAATCTTCACCGCCAACGCCGAGAAGCAGATCAAGACGCTTACCGAGCTGGGCTACGACAAGATGCCCATCTGCATGGCCAAGACCCAGTACTCCCTGTCCGATGACCCCACCCTGCTGGGTGCGCCCACCGGCTTTACCGTAACCGTCCGGAACATCAAGGTTTCCGCCGGTGCCGGCTTCCTGGTTGCCCTGACCGGCGACATCATGACCATGCCCGGTCTGCCCAAGGTCCCCGCCGCCGAGCGCATCGACGTGGACGAGGACGGCAAGATTTCCGGCCTGTTCTAAAACCTTTTTACGCGCAGGCGGCCTGTCGCCGTCTGCGCGTTTGTCTGCTTATTGATTTGTAAAGGAGATACACCCTATGGATATGACGATGGAATCCTGCCGGAAGTTTGTGGAGGTCCTGGCCTCCGATGCCCCCGCCCCCGGCGGCGGCGGTGCGGCCGCTCTGGTGGGTGCCATTGGCACCGCTCTGGGCAACATGGTTGGCTCCCTCACCGTGGGCAAGAAGAAATATGCCGACGTGCAGGAGGAAATTCTGGACCTGAAAGCCAAGTGCGATGCCCTGCAAACGGAGCTTCTTGACCAGGTAGAGGCCGACGACAAGGGCTTTGTCCCCCTGGCCAAGGCCTATGGCATTCCCAAGGACGACCCCAACCGGGACGCGGTTCTGGAGGATGCCACCGTGACCGCCTGTGCCGTGCCCATGCACATCATGGAGCTGAGCTGCCAGGCCATCGAATACATCTCTGTCTTCGCCGCCAAGGGCAGCCGTCTGGCCGTGTCCGACGCGGGCTGTGCCGCCGTGTGCTGCAAGGCCGCCCTGCAGGCCGCCTCCCTGAACGTGTTTATCAACACCAAGAGCCTCAAAAACCGGGACACCGCGGAGGGCCTCAACACCAAGGCAAACGAAATGCTTGCAAAGTATGTCCCCATGGCGGACGAAATTTTCAATTCTGTCAAGGCCCTGTTCGGCCAGTAAGAAATTAGGAGGAAATAAGTTATGGCAAAGCTGCTGCTGGGCAAGGAAGTTACCGATGCCCTGAACGCCAATCTGCAAGCCCGTACCGCCGCTCTGCGGGAAAAGGGCATCGCCCCCACCCTGGGCATCATCCGTGTGGGTGCCAATCCCAGCGATTTGAGCTACGAAAAGGGCGCTTTGAAGCGCGCCGAGCTGGTGGGCGTGGAGGTCAAGAAATTTGAGCTGCCGGAGGATGCCACCAAGGAGCAGGTCCTCGCCGTCATCGACCAGGTTAACGCCGACGATTCCATCCACGGCGTGCTGATGTTCCGGCCTCTGCCCAAGCACCTGAAGGCCGACCAGAACGAGATCTGCAACCGTCTGGACCCCAAGAAGGACGTAGACTGCATGACCCATATGTCCAACGCCGGTGTGTTCGAGGGTCTGGACCTGGGCTACGCCCCCTGCACCCCCGCCGCCTGCATGGAAATTCTGGACTACTACGGCATTGACTGCAAGGGCAAGAACGCCGTGGTCATCGGCCGGAGCCTGGTGGTAGGCAAGCCCGCCGCTATGATGCTCATGGGCAAGAACGCCACCGTCACCGTCTGCCACACCAAGACCGTAAACACCGCTGAAATCTGCAAGAACGCGGATATCATCGTCTCTGCCGCCGGTGTGCTGAACTCCCTGACCAAGGACTATGTCCGTCCCGGCCAGGTGGTCATTGACGTTTCCATCAACTGGGATGCCAACAAGCCCAATGCCAAGGGCGGTCTGGGCGGCATCGCCGGTGACGCGAAGTTCGACGAGGTAGAGCCCATTGTGGATGCCATCACCCCCGTCCCCGGCGGTGTGGGCAGTGTCACTACCTCCGTACTGATGAAGCACGTTGTGGAGGCCGCCGAAAAGCGCCTGTAAGAAAGAGTGGTGTTTGGTATGAATCTGTTTACCATGGCTGAAGCCGTCAACTACTATTCCACAGCCGGTGCGGGAAAGACCAAGCTGCCGTTTTTCAAAATGCTGGTGCTGGGTATTCTGGCTGGCTTCTTAATCGGCGTTCCCTCCGTGGTCACCAATATGGCCACCTATACGGTGGTGGGAAATTCCACCGTCCGGATGATCTCCGGCATTCTCTTCGCCTTCGGTCTCGGCACGGTGATTCTCACCGGTGCGGAGCTCTTTACCGGCAACACCCTGATTTTCATCTCCGTGCTGGATAAAAAAGCGACTGTTGCCGGGATGCTCCGGAACTGGGCGGTGGTGTACATCGGCAACTTCCTGGGCTCCATGTTTTTTAGCTTCGTCTGTGCCCGTTTTGGCTGGCTGAACGCCGCCAACGGGGACACGGCAAACGCCTTGGCCGTTTTCTCCATGAAGGTCGCCCAGGGCAAGATGACCATGCCCTTCCAGAACGCCTTCTTCATGGGCGTGCTGTGCAACATTCTGGTGACTCTGGGCGTTCTCATGAGCCTTGCGGGGAAGGACGGTGCCAGCCGGGTGCTGGGTGCCTGGATTCCCGTGTGCTTCTTCGTCACCTGCGGCTTTAACCACTCCATTGCCGACATGACCTACTGTATGCTGGGCCTGTTCGGCAAGCAGTTCTACGCCGAGGGTGCCGCCTTCGAGGCCCTGAGCTGGGGCCGGTACTTCACCGGCAACCTGATTCCCGTCACCCTGGGCAACATCGTCGGCGGCTGCGCCGTCGCCCTGCTCATGTGGTACTGCTACGTCCGCAAGCCCAAGGCTTAAATATTCCCCCTCAGCAGAGGCCCCCGGGCCTCTGCTTTTTTGCTTCATTGACAATCTTCCCCTTTCCCCCTATAATAAAATAAGCATCACATTGGGGGAAAGAACATGAAAAAGATCAAAGGCCTTCCGGAAAGCAGCTTTCTGAAGCTGTTCCTGTTTCTCTTCGGCTGCGCGTTTCTGCTGGCCGCGGTGGTGGTTCCGGACCGGGCGCATATTTTTCTGGGGATGGAGCAGATTCTCAGCCAGCCCTGCAAGGTGCCCACCAACTATTTTGCCGTGGGCGGCTTCAGCGCCACCTTCTTCAATATGGGTCTGGTGTGCCTGATGTGCCTGGGGCTGTACGTGGTTTTCAAGGCGGAGCTCAATAATACCGCCACTTTGGCCGTAATCCTCACCACAGGCTTCGGCTCCTGGGGCATCCATATCCAGAACATCTGGCCCACCATCTGGGGCACCATGCTCTACTGCCGGGTGCACCAAAAGCCCATGAAGAACTATGTCTCCGCCATGCTGTTCACCACCGGCATCGCCCCCCTGATTACGGACCTGCTCATCCGCCACCCCTTTGATACCGTCATGGGCCACAGTGCCCGGGGGCTTCTCATGGCCGTGGTGGTGGGCATGGTCAGCGGCTTCTTTGTGCCCGCGGGGCTGAGCCACGCCCCCAACGTCCACAAGGGCTATAACCTGTACAACGCCGCCCTTCCTGTGGGCATGGCTGCCTTTATGCTCCAGGCCATTCTCTTCAACACCATGGGCATTGAGCTGCCCAGCGCGCCCCCCGCCGCCACCTTAAAAATCGCCTCCCATATCACCGCCAATACCTTCTGCGGCATTCTCTTCGGCCTGGCCATTCTGGCCGCCCTGGCCATGGGCTGCAGCCCGAAAAAATACTGGACCTTCATCTCCAGCCGGAAGCGCACCCCCAGCGTCACCGGTCTGTACGGAAACGACGTATTTCTCATGAACTTCGGTGTCTTTGGCCTGTTCATCCTGGGCTACTACAATCTGGTGGGAGCCACCTTCAACGGAGCCACCTTCGGGGTGATGTTCTGTATGCTCTCCACCTGCAATTCCGGCTCCCACCCCTTAAACGCCTTGCCCATGCTCTTGGGCTATGTGGCCGCCTCCACAGTGACGGAGCACATTTCTTGCCTTGCCGGGGGGAATTTTACCTATGTCATCAACGCCCAGTCCATCCTCATCGGTGCCTGCTATTCCAACGGTATGACCCCGATTGTTGACAAATACGGCCCGGTGCTGGGCTTTGTCGCGGGTGTCCTCCACTTTCTGCTGGTCACCTCCGTCCCCCTGCTCCACGGCGGCTACTGCCTGTATAACGGCGGCCTCACCGCGGCCTTCATCTGCCTGATGCTCATGCCCACCGCCGAGGAGCTGATCCCCACCCGGGAACAGCGGCGGCTGAAGCGGGCACAGAAAAAATCCAAGGTATAAAACAGGAAAACGCTTCAATAGAATTTGTCATTGCAAGCCAGTCCGCTTAACTGGTGTGGTACCCCAATGGTATTTTCTTCGGGCACAATCCCCCGGATTTTACTTCTATCCGGGGGATTGTCTTTTGGCGTTCTCCAGCCATTGCAGCAGCATCTTATTCCGTTTTACAGCGTCCAATTCTGGCCGGCGGTCTGCAGGTCCACCATGTGGGCGTACAGGCCCCTTTTTTCGTACAGCGCCTCCGGGGACCCCTGTTCGGCAACAACCCCGTCGGACAGCACCACAATCTTGTCCGCCCCCGCCACGGTACGCATCCGGTGGGCAATGAGCAATACGGTCTTGTTTCGAATCAGCCGGGACAGCGCCGTCTGAATAAGGGTTTCGTTTTCCACATCCAGACTGGCCGTGGCCTCGTCCAGCAGGATAATGGGGGCATCCTTTAAAAACGCCCGGGCAATGGAGATTCTCTGCCGTTCTCCGCCGGAAAGGGCACAGCCGTTTTCTCCGATGGCCGTATTCCATTTGTCGGGCAGCCTTTCCGCAAACTCGTCGCAGTTAGCGAGTCTTGCCGCCGCCAAAACCTCCTCATCCGTAGCATCCTTCCGGCCCAGGCGGATATTTTCCAGGATGGTGTTGTCGAAAAGGGTCACGTCCTGGAACACGATGGAATAAAGGCTCATCAGCTTTTCCGGGTCGATTTGGGAGATATCCATGCCGCCGACGGTGACGCGTCCCTTCTGATAGTCCCAGAACCGGGCCGCCAGCCGGGAAACGGTGGTTTTTCCGCCGCCGGAGGGGCCGACCAGTGCGGTGACCTCTCCCTGTTTGGCGGTGAAGGACACATCCTTCAAAACCGTCTCTCCGGAATTGTAGGAAAAGCCCACACGGTCAAAGACAATGTCATAGCCTTTGTTGGTAAGGGTCTCGCTGCCGGTCTGAATGGGGTATTCCAGGATTTCATTCATCCGGGCCACGTTGGTGCGCATAGCAATCACCGCCGCCAGATTCTGCAGCGCCCCCTGCATGGGGTCATACAGCCGGGAGGCCACCATCAAAAACAGAAACAGGGTTAAAACATTGATTTTTCCCGCAATCAGCAGCGAACCTCCGGTCAGGGCCACAGTCGCAATCCCCAGCTTCAGCACCATTCCGGCGGAGGTGACAAACACGGCATTGGTAAGCTCCGCGGAAATCGTCTGCTTCTCCACGGCGCGGATTTTCTCCTCCAGCCCGGAAAGATACCCCTTCTCTGCGTTGTTGGCCTTCAGGTCCCGGAGGGCTTCAATATACTCCTGAATGCCGTCGGCACAGGCCATTTTCGCCGCCATGGTTTTGGCCTGCACCCGGTCCTGGACCCGATAGCTGCCCAGCAGAATCCCGATGGACACGGGAATCACCCACAGCGCCGCCAGGGCCATCCGCCAGTCAAAAAGGAACAGGCTCAGGGCAATCAGCACCGTGGAAATCAGAGAGCCAAACAGCCCGGGGATAAAATGGGAGCAGGTCTTTTCCAGCACCTCGCAGTCCGCCATAATGGTGCTGGTCAAGTCGGCCAGGTCCCGCTTGCCAAAAAAGGACAGGGGCAGCTTGCGCAGCCGTTCCGCCAGGCTCAGCCGTCGGATTCCGCTTTCTTTGTAGGTGGAAAAGTAGGTGCTGTTGTACTGAAACCAGGTGGTAAGCAAAATCAGCAGGAAGCACGCCACACAGCCCCCCAAATAAAAGCCGCCCCGTCCGTCCATGGAGCCCGCCATCAAATCCCGAACCAGGAAGTATAGTAGGCTTGTCGGCAGCATAAAGGCGATGTTTTGCAGTGCGCAGGCCAGCACGCCCTTGATTAAGCCCCGAGCCCCCTCCGGGGAGCTTGCGGTGGCTTTTTGAATTTTTTCAATCATGGCTTATCCCTCCTTCGCGACTTTCCACTCCACAGACGACTGATAGTCCTGCCACATCCTGGCAAATACGCCCTTTTGGGCACAGAGTGCCTCCTTGGTGCCGGATTCCGTGATTTGGCCGTTTTCCACCACATAGATGCGGTCCGCATGCTCCACCGTGGTTAGCCGGTGGGCAATCATAATCACGGTCTTCCCCCTGGAAAGCGCCCCCAGCGCCGCCTGGATCTTTGCCTCGTTATCGGGGTCCGCAAAGGCCGTGGCCTCGTCCAGAATCAGAATGGGCGCGTTTTTCAGCATCGCCCGGGCAATGGCAATTCGCTGCTGCTCTCCGCCGGAGAGATAAACGCCCCGGCTTCCAATCACCGTGTGCAGCCCCTCCGGGAATTTTTCGATAATATCCATGCACTGGGCACCTTGCAGCGCCGCCAGGACCTCTTCCTCCGTGGCATCCGGCTTTCCCAGCCGCACATTGTCCAGGATGCTGCCTTTGAGCAGGCGGCTGTTCTGGAACACAAAGGACGCCGTGTCCATGAGCACATCCTTGGGAATCTCCCGCACATCCACGCCGCCAATGGAGATGCTGCCGCCCTGCACGTCAAAGAACCGACAAACAAGGCTTGCCAGAGTGGATTTTCCCCCGCCGGAGGGCCCCACCAGGGCCACGGTCTGCCCCGGCTGAATCTCCATGGAAACGCCCCGGATGACCTCGTTCTTCCCGTCGTAGGAAAAACGCACGTCCCGCAATCCGACAGAGCTGTCTTTAGGCCGCGCACCGGCCTTACCCTCCGGCACTGGAGCAGCCTCCAGCACCGAATCGATTCGGCTCAGGGCATCCGCAACCACCATTTTGTTCTCGCTCATATACATGATTTTGGTCAGCGTCAGGGAAATCACAGGGGTAATGATGATATAGAACAGCAGATTCAGCAAAAACTCCGGCGTGACCCCGTTCCGGGTGAAGAGGAACGCCCCCGCAATGAGGAAGGCAAACACGCCGTTGATGGCCGCCGTGTAGAACAGCATCGGCACCCGAAGCTCCTCCGTATAGGCGATGACCCATTTTTCGTACTCGTCAATGGTGGCCTTGAATTTCTTGAAGGAAAACACGGACTGGCCAAAGGTCTTCACCACAGGAATGCCTCGGACATATTCCACCGCCTCTCCGGACATGGCGGCCAGAGCGTTTCCGTACTGGCGCATTTTCTCCGCCATCCGCTTTCCGGTCATGGTTGCCATAATGGCAAAGGCCAGGAATACAGGCACCAGGCTCAGAAGTCCCAGTCGCCAGTCAAATACAAACAGCAGCACGATAAGCCCCACGGGGGTTGCCATGGCGCTGTACTGGTCCGGCAGCTGGTGGGCAAGATAGGCTTCCGCCGCCCCGGTGCTCTCCTCGATGATTTTCCGCAGCTTGCCGCTGCCAAAGGACTCCGTAAAGCCCAGAGGAAGCCTGCTCAGGTGCTCCGTAACCGCCAGGCGCAGATTGGTAGCGACCCGGAACGCCGACAGATGGGAGCAAAGCAGCGCACACACATAGACGGCGTAGCTTAGAACCGCAAACAGCACCGCCATCCAGCCGTAATGGGGAATATTCAACGCCCGGGAATACTCCGGCGCAACGGCCAGCACGTCCCGCAGAATCCTCCAGATATAGAGCAGCGGCACCAGCGCCAGCAGCGCGCTGACGGCCGCCAGCACCCAGGAAGCATAGGTAAAAAACCGATGCCCCCCGGCGTAGCCCATCAATCGCGAAAAATCAGATTGTTTTTTCATAAAAATCACCTTCCTGAATGAGAAAAATATATGCGCACCCGCTCTCATGGAACGGATGCGCATACGCGGTTTACTGGGAGTCCGCCAGATTCTCCGTAGTAAAGAGCTCAATCACGTTTTTCATTGTATCAAGGTCGTAATTTTCAGCGATTGCGGCAGCATTCCAATAGGCGTAATTGCCTTCAAACCAGCTCTGCAGGTCGCTCAGGTCCTCCGCGTAGCGGAATTCCAGATGATAGGTGGTCTCCATGCTGTCCAGAGAGAAGGCGAAATAGGTGAATTCACCGGAATTGCTGTCCTCGCTCTGGTAGAAAAGAAAGCCGTTTTCGTTTTCCTGGTCCAATGGCTTATAGTGATGGGAGAAAACCTGACCGCCCTGGGCATCCAAGCCGGTAATAGTGTCGCCATCCACTACAAATTTTGCAACACCGCCCAGGAAATAGCAGTTAAAGGCCATGCTGCTGGGGTCGGCGGTATACTTCTCCGCGGCCTCCGCGCCATAGGGCTCAGCCATGCACATATTCAGCAGCATATCGGTTGCGGCTTCCGCGTTCTCCGCTCCTACCAGTGGGGTAACAGCGTTGAGCCAGATGTCCCGATACTCAGCCTTCGCCATTTCCGGGAACAGCTCTACATAAGTCCCGCTGATGGAAGATAAATAGTCGGCAGTTTCCGCCTCCGTCGCGGCTACGGTTGTTTGGGTTGCTGTGCTTTGGGTACAGCCAACAATGGAGAAAAGGCAAAATACACAGAGCAGACAAGCGATGATTCTCTTTTTCATAAAGCACCTCCTGAATTAAGTTAGCTTTTGCTAACTGGCAGACACTTTACCATATTTCTTGGGTGGTGACTACTCCGTTTTGATTTGACTGCTCCATTTTGACACATTCTTTGCCGTGCCTCGATATTGAGAGGGGGTGACCCCGTAGCGCTTTTTGAAGCTTTCCGAGAACTTGCTGGCATTGTCATATCCGGCCTCCTGGGCGATTTGGGTAATGGCTTTCTCGCTCTGTACCAGCGCCACAGCCGCCTGCTCTAAGCGGTATTCCTTGATATAGTGGTACACAGGGACCCCATAGGTCTGCTTAAAAAGCTTTTGCACATGGGAAACGGACATGCCATGCTCGGCGGCCAGCTCCGCCAGAGACACATACCCTTCCCGGTCCGTCAGCAGGTGGTCCCGAAGATGGTGAGCAAGCTCCGCCTGCTTTGCTGAGCAATAGGTATCCATGGCAGACTTCTGAGGGATTCGTCCCAAGAGCATCATCAGTTCCAGGGCCTTCAGCCGCAGAAACTGACTGTCCGCGTAAGCGGCGCTTTCGTACAGCTCCCGGAAAACATGCTCACAGCGGGGACCGGCTGAGACCAGCAGATACCATTTGCTTCCCAAAAGATTTTGCTTCAGCGCCTCAAAGTCCACGGCAAACGCCGGGGCATTTTGCCGAATCCAGGCATCCGCCTTCGCCGGATTGACCTCCAAGCACAGGCCCTCGTAGTAGCCAAGGGGGAAGCTTGACTCGGACCGGGTGCCGTGGATTCCGTCGTAGCAGCTGATGGCCATGTCTCCAGGCTTCAGCAAAACCTGGTCCCGCAGGGAAAAACCGGTTTCAAACCGCCCGCTGACGCAAAAATTGATTTCCAATGTTCCAATCTTGGTTCGCACCTCGGTATAACGCTCCAGCTCCAGCCGCATAACCATCATATCTACCCCGTCAAAAAGAGGGTAACATTGAATTTCCCCGTTCCCCTCGGCGTTCTCCAGGCCGCCCGCCTGCCCGCAGAGATGGACAGTCCTGGCTTTGCCTCTCTGATCAATCACTTTCACTTTAATCATGGCCATGGCTTAAAAATTTTTCCGCATACCGGCAGAATTCCTCCGGGTGAACCATTACCAGCTCCCCATGGGCCATCTTTGGAATCCCATGAATCCGTACTTGGGGAAAGCAGCGCAATGGTATCTTCAAATGCCCACACAGGCTCCGCTGTACAGGGAAAAAACAGCAGCGTCTTTTGCTGCTTCTGTCCGTGCTCCAAAATCCGCATGACCGCGCCTCCGATTTACCAATAGTTAGTCTTGGCTAACCTTTTGCTTATACTAGCATTTTTCGTCGGCAGAGTCAATCGTTTTCCCACAAATCCGCCCAGGACGATTGCACGAGTTACAATTCTGTGAACAAATTCCAGCAATATGCCGTAGGGGCGGCTACCAGCCGCCCGAAAACCGGCGGGACGGAGTATGATAGATGAACGTATACACTGACGGGGAAACCCCTGCCTTCTCCTGCTGGAGAAGGTGCCCGCAGGCGGATGTGGAGGGGACACCTTGCGGAATTGCCGTGCTGAA
>USQL01000005.1 GCA_900556935.1 uncultured Eubacteriales bacterium
CCCTGTGGGCTCCCGCTACCGCCTGGAGTTCCTGGTCCCCTCCCGGGGCCTGTTCGGCTACCGCAACGAGTTCCTGACCGATACCCGGGGCGAGGGCATTATGTCCTCCGTGCTGGATAGCTACGCACCTATGAAGGGCGAGATTGAGCGCCGCCAGGTGGGCTCCCTTATCGCCTTTGAAACCGGCGATGCCTGCTCCTACGGCCTGTTCAACGCCCAGGAGCGGGGCACCCTGTTCATCGGCGCGGGCACCCCTGTGTACGCCGGCATGGTGGTTGGTGTGTGCAGCCGGAACGAGGATATGACCGTCAACGTCTGCAAGAAGAAGCAGCTGACCAACATGCGCGCCGCCGGTTCCGACGAGGCCCTGCGGCTGACACCCCCCAGAACCATGTCTCTGGAGCAGTGCATTGAGTTCCTGGCGGACGACGAGCTGCTGGAATGCACCCCCAAGAGCCTGCGGATTCGCAAGCGGGAGCTGGACCATGCCCTGAGAATGCGGAACCTTATGAAGAAGCGCGCCGGGGAATAAAACGAAAATAGATTGATTTATAGCGGAACCTGTGGTAAGATGGGCTTGTGAGAAAAGCCGTATCTCTCTACGGGTTCCGCCTTTTTTAGCTATTTTCGAAATGAGGGAATGATTTGAAAAAATCGATTTTTTTCCTTTGCACCGGCAGCGTGCTGGCCCTTGCGCTGTGCATAGCCGGACTTGCGATGCACTCCTTCCGGCAGGAAATCCCACAAAACACCACGGGGGCCGTCCCAGAGCCGGTCCGGACGGCGTTAACCGAGCCGCAGTCAAAGCCCAGCCCCTCCGAGCCGGAAAAAAGCCTGCCCGCGACGGAGCCGCCGGAAACGGAAAAGGTCTATGATGCGCAGGCCAATACCTATCTTTTGAGCTTTGTTGGGGACTGCACCCTGGGCAGCGATGCCCGGATTTACGGAAATAAATACAGCTTTATCTATGAAATTGGAACGGATTACGACTATCCCTTCCGCAATGTCGCCTCCTATTTTAAAAATGACGACTGCACCTTTATCAACCTGGAGACGGTTTTAAAGGACGACGGCGACAATCCGAAGGAGGGCGGCTTCGCCTTCCGCGGCCCCACCGCCTATACCGGGATTCTGACGGGAAGCGGGGTGGACGCGGTTACCGTCGCCAATAACCACATTCGGGATTTTGGCATCCGGGGGGTGGAGTCTACCAGAAAGGCCCTGACGGAGACGGGGCTGCCCTTTGTGGAGCAGGATACATACCGGGTGTTTACCACGGAGCGGGGCCTGACCATCGGCATGTATGGCGGCTTTTTCCAGGTGGATGTGGAGAAGGTGGCTTCCGCGGTCCGGGAGATGAAAAAAGCGGGGGCGGAGCTGATTGTCATGGCCATCCACTGGGGAATTGAGGGCTTTTACCGGCCCAATACCGAGCAGGAGGCCCTGGGCAGGGCACTGATTGACGCGGGGGTGGACATTGTGTACGGCTGCCATCCCCATGTGCTCCAGCGGATTGAGGAATATAACGGCGGTGTGATTTACTACAGCCTGGGAAATTTCTGCTTCGGCGGAAACCATTATCCCAAGGATTTGGATACGGTGATTGTTCAGCAGCAGGTGGTCCGGGGGGAGGACGGCACCGTAACGCTGGGTAAGCTGATACCGATTCCCGCCAGTGTCAGCTCTCAGGCCCCCCGCAATGACTTTCAGCCTACCCCCTACGAGGAGGGATCGGAGGAATATAGCCGGGTTTTGAAAAAACTGGGACTGGCAGAATAAAATTTTCCCGGGGAAAGATGAAAAAAATGTTGACCTCTATGGCTTTTTCGGTTATAATGAGCAGGCATGACCGTGGAGGTCTGTCTGTTTGTGTTGCTGCGGCCAAAAATTTGGCTGTCGAGCATATGATTTTTGAGTACTAGGAGGTGTATCCGTAATGAAGCGTACCTACCAGCCCAGCAATCGTCACCGTTCCAAGGTTCACGGTTTCCGTCAGAGAATGGCTACCGCCAATGGCCGCAAGGTTCTGGCCCGCCGCCGTGCAAGAGGCCGCAAGGTTCTGTCCGCCTGATGCGCCGCCCCCTGTGAACACAAGGAAATATGCGCGCGAGAGCGAAACGGGAGCTAAGCGGGGTGAATGACACATTCGCCCCGCTCCCTTTTTAGGAGAAGAAAAAGCATGAAGTTTTCCAGCAGTCTGAAGCTCAACCATATATTCCAGCGCCTGTACCATTCCCAGGGCCATGCGGATTCCTATTTGGTGCTCTATGCCCGGCACAACCGTCTGGGCAAAAACCGAGTGGGCTACACCGTCAGCAAAAAGCTGGGCCATGCGGTGGTCCGTAACCGGACCCGCCGCCGTCTGCGGGAGGTGTACCGGCTCAACGAGGAGAAGTTCACTCCCGGCTGGGATATTGTGGTGGTGGCGAGGACCCGGGCAGTGGATGCCCCCTTCGAGAAGCTGACAGCCAGCTTCCTGCGCCTTGCGGAAAAGGCAGGGCTTTTGGTGGAGGAAAATCCGTGAAAAAGCTGCTTTTGTCGCTGATTCAATTTTACAGTGCCGCCATCTCCCCGTATTTCCCCGCAAGGTGCCGCTTCCGGCCCACCTGTTCTGCCTACGCCTACGAAGCAATTCAAAAATACGGTGCCGCAAAGGGCGGCTGGCTGGCGCTTAAGCGTCTGGCCCGCTGCCATCCCTTCTCCAAAAGGGACGTTTACGACCCCGTGCCTTGACTTCCAAAGGAGGAAAGTCCATGTTACTGTCATTCCACATTGCCGATGTGATTCAGATTCCCTTCGGCTATCTGATGGAACTGTTTTACCGGCTTACCGGAAACTACGGCGCAGCCCTGATTCTGTTTGCCGTGGTTGTGCAGCTGGTGCTGCTGCCCATCACCGCCAAGTCCAAAAAGAGCATGATGAAGATGTCCCGCCTGACTCCCAGAGTGCAGGATATCCAGCGCCGCTATGCCGACGATCCCAACCGCCAGAACCAGGCTCTGCAGGAGCTTTATAAGGAAGAGGGCGTTTCCATGGGCGGCGGCTGCCTGTGGAGCTTCGTGCCCATGCTGCTGCTGATTCCCCTTTACACCGTTGTCCGGCAGCCCATTGTCTATATGCTTCATGAGAACCTGGACGTTGCCAACCAGGTGGTAGAGGTGATTAAGGGCATCAACCCCGAGCTCTTCACCGGCAACGCCTATTATCACCAGATGATTGCGGCCCAGTACATTCCCCAGTACGCCGAGGCCATCAAGGCCGCCATTCCCGGCATCAGTGAGCTGGCCCTGGGCGGCATCAACTTCGGCTTTATCGGCATTGACCTGGGTGCTGTGCCCACCTTGAATGTGTTCGCTTCCAGCTGGGCCTGGAACTGGGCCCATATCGGCTCTCTGCTGATTGCCCTGTCCTCCGCCGGTTATCAGGTGGTGTCCATGCTGATTATGCAAAAACAGAACGACTCCCTGGTGACTAACAAGGACGGCATCCAGGATAAGGATGCTGTGGAGAACTCCCAGGCCGCCCAGACCAACAAGGTTATGATGTTTACCATGCCCCTGATGATGCTGTGGATTGGCTTCACCGTTCCCTGCGCCCTGTCTCTTTACTGGTTTGTCGGCGGCGTGGTCCGTACCGTTGAGGATGTGTACCTCAACAAGCACTACCGCAAAATCTACGATGCCGAGGATGCCGAGCGCCTGAAGCGCCGCATGGAGCAGGACAAGATTGAGGCGGAGAAGGAGCGCATCCGCGCCCAGCGCCGGGCCGAAAACCCCGACGGCATTACCGAGAACACCAGCAAGAAGCGCCTGCAGAAGCAGCAGCGGGACCAGGAGGCTGCCGCCAAGGCAGAGGCCGCCCGGGAGTACGCCGCCAGAAAGGGCAAGGCACCTGAGGAAAAGCAGGAGAAGGAAGCCCTGTCCGGCATTGCGGACCGTCCCTACTGCAAGGGCCGTGCCTACGACCCCAACCGTTACGCCCACAACAGCCAGGAGGAATAAATCATGGAAAAGAACCTTGTCGCCAGTGGCAAGACCATCGATCTGGCCATCGAATCCGCCCTCGCCCAGCTGGGTCTGGACCGGGACAGCGTGTCCGTCCAGGTGCTGCAGCAGGCGAAAACCGGCTTCCTGGGCTTCGGTGCCCAGCCTGCCAAGGTGCAGGTGACCTACGAGGCGCCGGACGAAGTGCCGGAAGCACCCGAGGTGCCCGAGGCACCGAAGGTTGCCCTGTCCTCCACTTCCCGGAAGCCCAAGCCCGCCCCCAAGCCCGCCGCCCCCAAGCCCGCCGCGCCCAAGGCCGAGGCCCCCAAGGAAGCGCCCAAGGCGGAGAAGGCGGAGCCTGCCAAGGCAGCAGAGCCCAAGGAGCCTGCCGTGGAAGCTCCCAAGATGGCACCCCGCCCCCAGCAGCCCAAGGCTCCCAGAGAGCCCAGGCCTCCCCGCGAACCCAGAGAGCCCAGAGAGCCCAGAGAGCCCAAGATTCCGGCTGCGCCCAAGGAGTACGCGCCTGCCCCCGAAGGCTCTGTGGAGGAGAAGATTGAAGTTTTCCTGAAGGGCCTGTTGGAGCACATGGATTCCAAGGCTGTGCCCCACTGCTGGAAGGAAAGCGGCAATACCTACCAGGTGGACCTGGTGGGCGAAGACTTGGGTTATCTGATTGGCCGCCGGGGCGACACCCTGGATGCCATTCAGCACCTGTGCAACTACGCCGTGAACCGGGAAGTAGAGGGCCACATCCGGGTCAACGTGGATGCGGAGAGCTACCGCCAGAAGCGGGAGGAGAGCCTGCGCCGTTACGCCCGCAAGAAGGCCCAGCAGGTTCTGAAGGCCCGCCGCCGCACCACCCTGGAGCCCATGAACGCCTACGAGCGCCACGTGATTCACGCCGCTCTGCAGGATATGGAGAACATCACCACCCATTCCACCGGCGTGGAGCCCAACCGCTGCGTGGTTATTGAGTACGTCCGCTAATATTGTAAAAATGCTGTCATTGCGAACCAGTGACCGATGTCACTGGTGTGGCAATCCCCCGGTTAGAAGTAAAATCCAGAATTCTCAGACGAACATATCTGAAAATCAGGGGGATTACCACACCAGCGTGCGCGCTGGTTCGTAATGACACGTTTTTTTTAACAGTTTTCAATAAAAGTGTAACCATCCGCAAAAAAATGTGTCTATATAGGTGAGGACGCTTATGAATGACAATGAAATCGTAGACCTGTTTTTCCGAAGGGACCAGAATGGAATCCTGGAAGCCCAGGAGAAGTATGGGGCCTACTGCCTGTCCGTCGCCCGGAATATTTTGGAGAGCGAGGAGGACAGCCAGGAGTGCCTGAACGACCTGTGGCTTCGGGCCTGGAACGCCATTCCGCCGGAGAGGCCAAAGCTTCTGCGGGCCTATTTCGGGAAAATCATCCGCAATCTGGCCATCAACCGCCATCGGGCCAAGTTCGCCCGAAAACGGGTGGAGGACCGGTTTACCCTTTCCATAGAGGAGCTGGACGGCTGCATCCCGGACCCCAGGACCACGGAGGAGGCCCTCTGGACCCGGGAGCTTTCTAAAAATCTCAATGACTTTCTGGCGACGGAAAAGGAGCTGGATCGGGTCCTGTTCATCCGGCGGTATTTCTACTGCCAGACCTGCCCGGAAATTGCTCAGGCCCTGGGGATGACCCAGGGGCAGGTCAAAACCCGGCTGAGCCGGGGAAGGGACCGGCTTCAAAAATTCCTCCTGTCCCGGGAAGTCTATCTGTAGAAGGAGTGCACACCATGGACAAACAACGAGCCATTGCCAACGCCCTTACCGCCATGGACGGCCGCTTTTTAGAGGAAGCGGAAACCTATGCGGCCCCTCATAAGCGAAATCTCCTGCGCCCGATGCTATCCGCGGCAGCCTGTCTGCTGCTGGTGGCGGGGCTCACATTCCTCTGGCCCAGACCGTTAAAATTACAGGTAAATGGGGAAAATGTATGGAAGGGTGCTGTTTCCATAAGCCAGGAAGCCGAACCCATGGCGCTGCTTGCGGTGCGCACTGTCTCGGTGCCCCTGACCCTGGACCCCGGGCGAGGCGGCACGGTGACGGTGGATGCCGATACAAACAGCGTCCTGGAGCAGAACGGGGAGGAACGGCAGAGCCTGACGCTGCAAAAGGCGGCGGCGTTTACATGGCTTCTCTACCCGGACGACACCCAGGAATTTTACCTGACGGTCACCCAGGGGCAAACCGAATACCTGCTGCGGGCGCTGGTGGAGGAATCCGGAAGCATTACCCTTCAGCGGGTACAGTCTTAATTTGAAAGGAATTTAAAATGATGAAAAAGCTTATTTCTACACTTCTCACCGGTGTCCTGCTTGCGGGCCTGCTCACGGGCTGCGGCAGCAATTCGGCCCCCACCACCGCAACGGAGGAAACGAAGACCAGCGCCAGCTACGAAAGCGCCCAGGCTTTGCTGGAGGCGATTTACAGCGGCATGGACCAGGAGTTCCCCGCCGCCGGCGGCGACGAGGCCCACGATACCGAGGGCCCCGGCAGTTTTGATATCAGTGCCTACGGCGAGAGCTTCCAGTATCAGATTCTGGTGGACGAGGAGCTCACCGCCATGGTAAAGCCCCAGGCGGCCACGCTCCTGCACATGATGAACACCAATACCTTCTGCTCTTCGGTGATGCAGCTGGAGGACGCGAAGAACGCCGAAAGCTTTGCCCAGCACTACAAGACCATTGTCCAGTCCAACCACTGGATGTGCGGTTTCCCGGATACCATGCTGGTGATGAACCTTGGCGACTATGTCATCACGGCCTACGGCGCGGATGACCTTGTGCAGTCCTTTAAGACCAGTGCCGTGGCTCTGGGGGCGGAAATCCTGGTAGAGGCCCCGGCGGAAGGATAAATAAGAGAGGAAATACCCAATGATTTTTTCCAGCATCCCTTTTTTGTACTATTTTCTCCCGGCGGTGCTGCTGGCCTATTTCCTGACCCCCAGGAAGGGAAAAAACGGGGTGCTGCTGCTGTTCAGCCTGATTTTCTACGGCTGGGGAGAGCCCAGATTGATCTTTGTCATGCTGCTTTCTGTGGCGCTGGGCTATTTCTTCGGCCTGGCGCTGGAAAGGACCGAGGGGGAAAGGCCGCGGAAGCTGCTTCTGGCTCTTTCCGTGCTGTCGAGCCTGGGTTTTCTGGTGTACTATAAGTACACGGATTTCTTCCTGGAAAACATCAATGCCCTGTTTGGCACCCATCTGCCCCTTTTGAATCTGGCCCTGCCCATCGGCATCAGTTTCTATACCTTCCAGATTCTCAGCTATACCGTAGATGTGTACCGGGGCCAGGTTCCGGCCCAGAAAAATCCCATTGATTTGGCCTGCTATGTGACCTTCTTTCCACAGCTCATCGCCGGACCCATTGTCCGCTACGCCGATGTGGCCCGGCAGCTGGAAGAAAGAACCCATTCCTTAGACAGCTGCCGCCTGGGGGCCCGCCGGTTCCTGGTGGGCCTGGGCAAGAAGATTCTGCTTGCCAATCTCTTAGGGGAGCTTTGCGCAGCGTGGCGGGCTACCCAGGATGGAAGCGTTCTGTTCTCCTGGCTGTACGCCGTGGGCTACACCCTGCATATCTACTATGATTTCTCCGGCTACAGCGATATGGCCATCGGCCTGGGAAAAATCTTCGGCTTCACCTTCCCGGAAAACTTTCGCTATCCCTATATCGCTTCCAGCATTACGGATTTCTGGCGGCGGTGGCATATCTCCCTGAGCTCCTGGTTCCGGGACTATGTGTACATTCCTCTGGGGGGAAACCGCCGGGGAAGGGCCGTTCAGCTCCGGAATATTCTCATTGTCTGGCTTCTCACCGGCTTCTGGCATGGGGCGGCCTGGAATTTTATCGCTTGGGGC
Source organism: uncultured Eubacteriales bacterium (assembly GCA_900556935.1). GTDB lineage: Bacteria > Bacillota > Clostridia > Oscillospirales > Oscillospiraceae > Faecousia. The sequence goes on from USQL01000005.1 coordinate 7,890, forward strand.
GGCTTTTTTGCCATCCTTTTGGTTCTGGAAAAGCTGCGGCTGCTGGAAAAATTGGGGCGGCATCCGGTGCTTGGGCATGGGTATGTGCTATTGGCGGTGGTTTTCAGCTTTGTCCTGTTTGACGCGTCCAGCCTCCGGGGGGCCTGGGGCAGCATTTTGGGGATGCTGGGCCTGGGCGGTCTGCCGCCGGTATCACAGGAGGCGGTGTATCTTCTCAGGAGCAACGCCGTTTTGCTGCTCCTCGGGGCCGTGGGGGCCACAGAGCTCCCCAAACGGCTGGCCTTGCGCCTGGAAAACAAAGCCCCGGCCCTGATGGCGGTTGTGGAGCCGCTGGCCCTGGTCCTGCTGCTGCTGGCCTGTACCGCCTATCTGGTGGATGGGTCCTACAATCCCTTTCTGTATTTTCGGTTCTGAGGAGCGTGCCCATGGAAAAAATGAAAAATCGATGCTTTTTGCTCCTGCCCCTCCTGTTTGCGGCGCTGTGCCTGGCCTGCTGGCTGCACCGGCCCGATGCCGAATCGATAAGCGAGCGGCGGAAGCTTGCCCAGATGCCGAAGCTCTCCTGGGGAAGCCTTCAAAGCGGCGGCTTTTCCTCTGATTTTGAAAGCTACACCCAGGACCAGTTCCCCCTGCGGGAGGGCTTCCGCAGGGCCAAGGCCCTGATTTCCGTAAAGCTTCTGGGAAAGCGGGACAACAACGGAATTTATGAAACCAAGGATGGCTTTTATGCCCAGCTGGAATACCCGGAAAACCTGGATTCCGTGGACTATGCCGCAAAGCGGTTTGAATGGATTTACAACCGGTATCTGGCCGGAAGCCAGCGGGTGTATGTGTCGGTCATTCCGGACAAAAGCCAGTTTCTGGATGTGCCGAAGCTTGACTATGCTGTGTTTACGGAAAGACTGCGGGAAAAAACACCCTTCGCAAAGTTTTTGAATATTTCCGATACCTTGAATCTGAATTGCTTCTACCGCACCGATACCCACTGGCGGCAGGAGAACCTGGGGGACACCGCCAAAGCGCTGGCCTCCGGCATGGGAAAGACGCTGACGGAAGAATACACAGTTTCCAGGGCAAAGGCGGATTTCCTGGGTGTCTACGCGGGCCAGGCGGCCCTTCCCATGGCCGGGGAGGCCCTGAATTACATCTGGAATGAGCATTGGAACCGGGTGACGGTCTTGGACCGGGAGAACAACAGGTCCATCGGCATCTATGACTGGGATGCCCTGTCCGGCCGGGACCCCTACGAATTTTTTCTCTCCGGCTCCCTGTCCCTCATCACTCTGGAGAATCCCGATGCCAAAACAGATGACCGCCTGATTCTCTTCCGGGATTCCTTCGGCAGCAGCATTGCCCCCTACTTTTTGGAGGGCTACAGGGAGATAACCCTGGTGGACATCCGCTATCTGAGCCCGAAACGGATGGGGAAGCTCTTAGACTTTACGGACTGCGACGTGCTGTTTCTCTACAGCACTTTGGTGCTCAACAACAGCGAAACCATCAAATAAACCCGTGCGCCCGCTTGTTGACAATCCCGAACCTTTGGGATAGAATAACCTAAAATCCCATAGAAAAGAGCGCATGTATGAAAGAGAAAATTCTAAAAGCCATTCCGGGGCTGCTGTCCATCCTTTTGGGGAACCTGCTGTATGCCTTTATGGTGGCCCTGTTTATCCTGCCCGGGCAGATGATCAGCTGCGGCACCACGGGCCTGGCCCTGGCCGCCCAACGGCTGTTGGGGGTGCCGGTTTCCGGTTTCGTGTTTGTGTTCAACGTTGTGATGCTTGCCCTGGGCTGGCTGGTGCTGGGCAGGAAATTTGCCATGACCACCATCTTAAGCTCCCTCATCTACCCGGTTTTTCTGAGCTTTGCCCAGCATGTGGTGGGGGACTTTGTGATTACCCAGAGTCTCCTGCTGTGCGCCCTCTTTGGGGGCGTGGGCCTGGGAATTGCCCTGGGGGCGGTGATTCGGGCGGGGGCCTCTACCGGCGGCATGGATATTCCGCCTTTGATTCTCAAAAAGCTGTTTGGTCTTCCCGTGCCTGTGACGCTGTGGGCCTTTGATTTTCTCATTATGCTGTTGCAGCTGCTGTTCCATACCCCGGAGGACCTGCTCTACGGTATCATCATGCTCATTGCCATGAATGTCACCCTGGATAAAACCCTGGTTGCCGGTATGGGCCGGACGGAGGTAAAAATCATCAGTGAAAAAGCTGTGGAAATCCGGGACAGCATTCTCAAAAATGCGGACCGGGGCGTGACCATGCTCCATGGCGAGGGCGGCTACCTCCATGGGCCCACGGAGGTGGTGCTCAGCGTGGTGGCCTCCCGGGAGCTGCACCGGGTCCTGAATCTGGCCAAGGCCATCGACCCGGACTGCTTCATGGTGGTGACCCAGGTGACGGAGGTCTGGGGCCGTGGCTTCTCCTCCGGAAAGAAGTACGTGTAAGGAGGCCGCCCATGGAAGAGTGGAACGACATATACGACTGCAGCCGCAGAAAAACCGGCCGTCTCCACCTCCGGGGCACCCCTTGGGGGCCGGGGGAGTACGGGCTGACGGTCTGCGTCTGGGTCTATGACGGCCGGGGAAAGCTGCTGCTCACCCGCCGGGCCTCGGAAAAGAGCTTTGCCGGTACCTGGGAAAATTCCGGCGGCGCTGCCAAGGCCGGGGAGGACAGCCTGACCGCAATTCAAAGAGAGCTGCGGGAGGAAACCGGCATTGACGCGCCGCTTGACCGCTTTGAGCTTCTGGACAGCGAGCGGGATAGAAATACCTTTTATGATTTCTACTGCCTGAAATATCCCATTCCTTTGGGAGAGCTGACCCTGCAGCCGGGGGAGACCGACGGGGCCATGTGGGCAAGCTACGGCAAGGTCCACTGGATGATTCGCCGGAAAAAAATCTGCCGCATCATCGCCCGCCAGTTCTACCGTCAGGAAAGGGACCTGAAATTGCGCAATATGCCCAAAATCAGAAGCACGATTTTGGATGGTTTGAAGCGGGTTTAGACTTGCGTCGGAAAGCCGAGAGCTGTATAATAACCGTAAGGTGTTTCGTCGAAATGCCCAATAAAGGGCGGCGGACGGAACACCTTTTTATTATTTAGTACAGACAATGGAGGCAGGAACTATGATTACTTTGATGAAGATGCCCATTCGCCACGGCAGCGCGCCCCTGCGTGTCGCCAGAGGCCATTTTGCGACCAACCATTCCCACATCAACTACTATGTGGATATCACCTATCAGAAGACCCGCCTCAGCGAGGCTCAGGATTCCGCCCGGCAGCTGGTTGCGAACTTTGTAAACGATACCCCGGTGGATACCATCCTGTGCCTGGACGGCACCGGCGTGGTGGGTACCTGTCTTGCCGGGGAGCTGACCAAGAGTGGCTTCCGCACCATCAACGCCCACGAGACCATCTACATTCTGGAGCCGGAGTACAACGCCAACTCCCAGATTATCTTCCGGGACAACACCCAGGGGATGATTCGGGGCAAGCACGTCCTGGTGCTCATGGCCTCCGTCACCACGGGCTACACTGCAAAGCGGGCCCTGGAGGCCATCACCTACTATGGCGGCACCGTTGCCGGCGTGGCGGCCATTTACAGTGCCGTAGAGGAGGTAGAGGGATTCCCCGTCCGCTCGGTCTACACCATCAAGGACCTGCCCGGCTATGCCAGCTACGACTACCGGGAGTGCCCCTACTGCAAGGCCGGGCAGAAAATCGATGCCCTGGTCAACAGCTTCGGCTATTCCCAGCTCTGATTTTAAAACATTACCCTAGGGGCGGCTGCTCAGCCGCCCTTGAATTCTTGATAATTAATATTTTTATACAGATATCCCTTCCAAAATTTTGTCAAATTGCCAGTATACAAATGGCTCTTTCCATGATAGAATAAGAACAAGAATTAATCGCAAACTATGAGGAGGAACATGCATATGTTTATTACCAACGATATCCGCTATGTAGGTGTCAACGACCATAAGGTGGACCTGTTCGAGGGGCAGTACCGTGTGCCAAACGGCATGGCCTATAACTCCTATGTGATCCTGGACGAAAAGGTTGCCATTATGGACACCGTGGACAAGAACTTCACCCATGAGTGGCTAGACAATATCCAGAATGTCCTCCAGGGCCGGAAGCCGGACTATCTGGTGGTACAGCATATGGAGCCGGACCACGCGGCCAACATCGGCAACTTCATGAAGTTCTACCCCGAAACCGTGATTGTCTCCTCCGCCAAGGCCTTCAATATGATGGGCCCCTTTTTCGGCACCGATTATGAGGACCGCCGGATTGTGGTAGGGGAGGGGGATACCCTGTGCCTGGGCAAGCACACCCTGACCTTCGTCACCGCCCCCATGGTCCACTGGCCCGAGGTCATTGTGACCTATGATTCCCTGGATAAGGTTCTGTTCTCCGCCGATGGCTTCGGCAAGTTTGGCGCTTTGGACGCGGACGAGCCCTGGGACGACGAGTCCCGCCGGTACTATATCGGCATTGTGGGCAAATACGGTGCCCAGGTCCAGGCCCTGCTGAAAAAGGCGGCCACCCTGGATATTCAGACCATCTGCCCCCTCCATGGCCCCGTCCTGAAGGAGAACCTGGGCCACTACCTGCACCTGTATGATCTGTGGTCTTCCTATACCGTGGAGACCGAGGGCGTGGTTATTGCCTATACCAGCGTCTATGGCAACACCAAGGCCGCTGTGGAAAAGCTGGCGGACAAGCTCCGTGCCAACGGCTGCCCCAAGGTGGTTGTCCACGATCTGGCCCGGTGCGACATGGCCCAGGCCGTGGCGGATGCCTTCCGCTACAGCAAGTTGGTCCTGGCCACTACCACCTACAACGCGGATATCTTCCCCTTCATGAAGGAGTTTATCCATCACCTCACCGAGCGGAACTTCCGCAACCGCACCGTGGCCCTGATGGAGAACGGCTCCTGGGCACCTCTGGCTGCCAAGGTCATGCGCAAGATGCTGGAGGAGTGCAAGAACCTGACCTTTACCGAGACCACTGTCCGCATCCTCTCCGCCCTGAACGAGACCTCCGCCGCCCAGGTGGATGCCCTTGCCAAGGAGCTGAGCAAGGAATATCTGGCCCAGAGGGACGACACCGCCAATAAGAACGACCTGACGGCCCTGTTCAACATCGGCTACGGCCTGTATGTGGTCACCACCAACGACGGCACCCGTGACAACGGCCTGATTGTCAATACCATCAGCCAGGTGACGAACTCCCCCAACCGTATCGCCGTCTGCATCAACAAGCAGAACTACTCCTTCCACACCGTCCAGAAGACCGGCATTCTGAATGTCAACTGCCTGGATGTGTCCGCCCCCTTCTCCGTGTTCCAGCGTTTCGGCTTCCAGAGCGGCCGCGCCGTGGATAAATTCGAAGGGATGGAGGTACTCCATTCCGACAATGGCCTGGCCTTCCTGCCCCGGTATATCAATTCCTTCATGTCCCTGAAGGTGGAGGATTACGTGGACCTGGATACCCACGGCATGTTCATCTGCACCGTCACCGAGGCCAGAGTCATGTCCGATGCCGAGACCATGACCTATACCTATTACCAGAAGAACGTCAAGCCCAAGCCCGAAACCGAGGGCAAGAAGGGCTTCGTATGCAAGGTCTGCGGCTGGATTTACGAGGGCGACGAGCTGCCCGACGACATCGTCTGCCCCCTGTGCAAGCACGGCGCGGCGGATTTTGAGCCCATCGGCGGATAACCAAAGCGTTCCCAAGGCCCCATCCATTTTCGGGTGGGGCCTTTAAGATTGTCGAAAATTGTCGATGGATTGCCGTTGAATTGCCAGGAGAAAAGCCATAGAATTTTATGGATAGACGTATTTCTTGAAAGAAATGCGGATATATATAAAAACGAGGAGTGTTCTATGGACTTTTCTGCCTTTTGGACCGATGCCGGGGCCCATACAAAACGAAAAGAGCTGGTTTCCTGCCTGCTTTCTACGTTTTTCTGGGGGCTTCTTGCCCATGGTGTGGCACTTGTCACCAAATTTAATTTTGGGGATGAAACGGCATATCTGTTTTCCGTGGGATCTACGGTTGCCTCCGGCCGGTGGTTTCTGGGGGTATTGGGCTGGGCGGTACGCGTTTTCTTCGGCTCCCCCAATTTCAGCCTGCCGCTGCTGGGCGGCCTCATGATTTTGCTTCTGAGCGGGGTTTGCAGCTGCCAGATGATCTCCCTGCTGAAAATCAGGGGCGGATTTTTCCGCTTCCTGCTTTGCGGGCTGACGGTCACCTTCCCGGTTACATGCAGCCTGTTCTTTTATAATTTTACGGCCCCTTATTATCTGGCGGGCCTGAGCTTGACGCTGGCCGGAACGACCGTTCTGTGCAAAAAGCGAAGCGCGCGGTCCTTTTGCTCCGGTGTTTTCCTGATGGTCCTGGGAACGGCTGTTTATCAGGGGTATATCGCGGTGTTCCTGAGCCTGCTTCTGCTGCGCTTTATGGAGGAGGTCTCGGAAAGCGACTCCTGGACAGCGGTGGACCTGCTGAAAGCGGCCGCCTGGTACTGCGGGGCCTGCGTTGCCATGATTGTCCTGTACCTGCTGTCTGTAAAGGCTTCTACCGCGCTGTGCGGCGCGGAGCTGGTGAGTTACAAGGGAATGTCCTCTATGGGAAGTATTACATTTCCGGAGCTGCTACGGCGGGTAAAGCTGGCGGTTTACCTGTTCCTGTTTCCTATGAAGTCCAACCCGGAGGCGTATCTTTTTCCCTATCGGATGATTGACCTTTATTATGTATGCCTTGCGGGTCTGGCGGGCCTTGGCGGCTTTGTGACCGTTTCCGGCTTCAGAAAGGATTTTTGGAAGGGATTGTCTCTGCTGCTGGCGTTTGCCTGCTTCCCGCTGGCCACAAATTTCAGCTTCGTCATCTGTGACCCCAGTGAGGTTTACACACTGATGCAGGCCGCCTCTGTGATGCCCTTTTTCCTGTTGCTGCTGCTGACGGAACGTGTTCTGACGGCTCAGAAAGGACGGGCTGTGGATTTCACGAAAAAGTGCGTTCTTGCAATTCTGGCGCTTTTCTGTGTGTTCGGTCTGCGTGTGGACAACGCCGTTTATGAGAAGGGGGCCTATACCCAAAGCCGGATTCAGCAGTATTTTACGGTTATGGTTGCGCAGATTAAGAGTACACCTGGCTATACTTCCGCTACGCCCGTTGCCTATGTGAGCGATTTCTATACCTACGGGGATTCCACCTTCCGGCAGATCGGGGGCTTTACAGGTCTGCCCATTGCGCCGCTGCGTTACGACGCGACACCTTTCAGCATCGGCGGTAGCTGGGAGGAATTTATCGACTACTGCTGCGGCTTCGCACCCCCAAAGACGGATCCGGCGCAGCTCGCCGCCCTTCCACAGGTACAGGCCATGCCCTGCTACCCGGACGAGGGCTCTATCCGCATGGTGGAGGGCACAGTGGTTGTCAAATTGGAAAAATAGACCTTCCCTTATGGGAAAACGAGGCCGCGGGCGACTGCGGCCTCAAATTTCTTTGCAAAGCTTAAAGAAGTATTAACCCTTGGACGGTTGACTTTTGGCCACATTTTTCGTATCATTTAGGGAGTGAGAAACTACATGAATCCATAGGAGGATTTGGGATATGAAACGAAGTGTGTTGGCATTGACTGCCCTGGCCCTGACGCTGGTGCTCACCGGCTGCGGCGGCGACGAGACCGCGGTATATGTGCAGAAGATTTCCAATATCAACGGCATCTCGACTACAGAGCGGTTTTCCGGCCTGGTGGTTTCGGAAAATCTGACGGAGATCAAGAAGGACTCCGACAAAGAGGTGGCGGAGCTCCTGGTCAAGGAAGGCCAGGACGTGAAGGAGGGGGACCCCCTGTTCTCCTATGATACGGACAAGCTGCAGCTTTCCGCGGACAAGCTGGACCTGGAACGGGAACAGCTGAATTCCAGTTTGCAGGACTACCAGACCCAGATTAGCCAGCTGGAGCGGGAGCGGGAAAAGGTCAACGCCAATAAAAAGCTCCAGTACACCATCCAGATTCAGTCCGCCCAGGTGAGCCTGAAGGAGGCGGAGCTGAATTTGAAGACCAAGGAAGTGGAGCTGGAAAAGGCCCAGAAGCTTCTGCAGAATGCCACGGTGCTTTCCCCCACCACCGGCCGGATTCAGTCCATCAATGAAAGCGGCACCGACAGCCAGGGCAACGCCGTTGCCTATATCACCATTCAGCAGGCGGGTTCCTACCGGGTCCGGGGCACGATTGGCGAGCTGCAGCGGGGGGCCGTCTCCAAGGGAGACCGCATTATGATGGTTTCCCGGGTGGACCCCAGCAAGACCTGGCTGGGCACCGTGACGCTGGTGGACTATGAAAACCCCATTAAGAATGACTCCTCCGGCGGCTACGTCATCTCCGGAAACGACTCCTCCAACACCGCCAGCAAGTATCCCTTCTATGTGGAGCTGGACAGCATGGACGGCCTGATTATGGGCCAGCACCTGTATCTGGAGCGGTATACCGAGGGTGCGGGCGCTTCCGGTGTGCCGGTGAGCAGTACCTACATTTGCTATGAAGAGGATGGCAGCGCCTACGTCTGGGCGGAGAACAGCCACGCAAAGCTGGAAAAGCGTGCCATCACCCTGGGGGACTACAACGAGAATTCCGACTGCTACGATGTGGTGGACGGCCTGACGGAGGATGACTACATCGCCTTCCCGGATGAAAAGTTCTGCCGTGTCGGCGCTTCCACCACCCATACTCCTGTGGCCTCCGAGAACATGGAGGGCGAAATGGGCGATGCCGATATGAGCGGCATGGATACGGGCATGGATGGCAATTTTGATGAAGCCGCCCCGGACGAAAGCACGGTGGATGGACTGGAGGACGGAACCCATACCGACGAGGACCTGAGCAGCGCTGCCGAGTCCCTGGCCAATGGGAACATCAGCGAGGAAAAGCTCCAGTCCGCCCAGAAAGAAATCGCGGGGTGATGGCTGTGACAATCCTGAAAATGACCAATATCTGCAAGGACTATATGCAGGGCAAGGAGCCTGTGCGGGTCCTGAAAAACGTGAACCTGGAGGTCAATGAGGGGGACTATATCGCCATTATGGGCCCCTCCGGCTCCGGAAAGAGCACCCTTATGAACATCATCGGCTGCCTGGATGTGCCCACCTCCGGGGAGTATGAGATGAACGGAAAAAACCTTCGGAATATGAAGGATGACGATTTGGCGGAGATTCGGAATAAGTACATCGGCTTCGTATTCCAGAGCTATTACCTGATGCCCAAAATGGATGCGGTGGATAACGTGGCCCTGCCCCTGCTGTATGCCGACGTGCCGTTAAAGGAGCGCCGGGAGCGGGCGGAAAAGGCCCTGGAGGTGGTGAGCCTGGGGGACCGGATTCACTATCTGCCCAACCAGATGTCCGGCGGCCAGTGCCAGCGGGTGGCCATTGCCCGGGCCATGGTGACAAAGCCGTCGCTTCTGCTGGCAGACGAGCCAACCGGCGCGCTGGATAGTAAGTCCGGTGCCCAGGTGATGGAGATTTTCGATCAGCTCAGCGCCCAGGGTATGACCATTCTCATGATTACCCACGATGCGGGCATCGCTCAAAGGGCCAAGAAGGTCTATCATATTCTGGACGGCGAGCTGCTGACGGATGCGGAAGGAGGCGGTACCCATGAAGTTTAACCTTCCCAAGCTCCCAAAGCAAAAGCTTGGCGGCAAGACCAAAAAGTGGCTGATTCCCACTGTGGCGGCGGTCGCCGCCGTGGCCATCGGCGTGGGTATTTTTGCCGCGACCCGGAACGGCAGCGGCGGTCCGGTCTATGTCTACAGCATCGATATTGTGGGCATGACCGACTACTGGGGCGACAGCCAGGAGACCTCCGGCCGGGTCAGCTCGGAGAATATCCAGACCGTTATGCTCAGCGATACCCAGCAGATTACCGGAATCCATGTGGCCGAGGGCGACACCGTGAAAAAAGGCGACGTGCTGCTGTCCTACGATACTACCCTGACGGAGCTGGGCCTGGAAAAGAAGCGCCTGGCCGTGGAGCAGCTGAAGCTGCAGCTCCAGGAGGAGAAGGACAGGCTGACGGAAATCCGGAACCTGCAGCCCTTTACCCCGGTGGACAATCCAGACAGCAGCGGGCCTGTGGAAATCCCCGCGGGCGACGACTTTACCTATGAACATTTTCCCTATTACACCGCCGGAAACGACGATGCTATTATCAGCTGGGCCTCTACCTACGGCGGCTACGACGGCAGCAGCCCGGAAACGGCCCTGATCTGCTGGACCAAATACGGAAGCATTGTGGATGACAGCCTGGTCAATGAAATGGGTGCATTCCTGCAGCGCTACCGCTACCTGATGGCGGAGGACGAATACAGTCAGAAGATGCTTAGGTTCCAGCAGGACCACGCGGCCTGGGAGGCGGAGGACCCGAACACCCGGGGAGACGAACCCACTGCGCCGGAAATGCCCCAGGAGAGCAGCTTCGCGGTGCAGGACTATTACATGGTTGTAAAGTCCACCTATGACAATAAGACGCTCTATTACAACGCGGCCTACCAGGGCATGCATGTATACCTGAGCAGCTCCGGCTTCTTCTTTATCCCCTTTGACGCGTCGGAATTCTTCGACTATACCCGCCCCAAGGAGGAAGCGCCCCCCGCTTCCGGCGACGATTCCGGAACAGGGGAGACCCAGACCTATTACACTCTGGCGGAAATCGTCAAGATGAAGGAGGACCAGCAGAAGGTAATCCTGGACGTGGAATACAAGATTAAGGTTGCCCAGGCGGAGTATGATATCGCCGTGCGGGAAGCCAATGACGGCAATGTGACCGCCCAGGTGGACGGAAAGGTGGTTTCTGTCATTACCGAGGAGGAGGCAAAGGCCAACAAACAGCCCCTGATTAAGATCTCCGGCGGCGGCGGCTACACCGTTACCGGCTCCATCAGTGAGCTGGTAATGGACAAGCTTGAAATCGGCAGCGAGGTCACGGTAACGGACTACCGCAACGGAACCGCCTGCACAGGCACCGTGGAGTCCATCGGTGATTTCCCGGTATCCACCGGCGGCGGCTACTACGGCAACGGAAACTCCAATGCCAGCTTCTATCCCTTCACGGTCGCGGTGGATGAATCCGAGGACCTGGTGCCTGGCTACGTTGTGAACATGTCCTACAGTCTGACGGACTCCGGGAATAGCATCTACCTGCAAAACGCCTTTGTCCGCACGGAGAAGGGCAGAAGCTATGTCTATCTCCGCGGCGAGGACGGCAGGCTGGAGCAGCGGGATGTGGTCACCGGAAAGACCGTCTGGGGCACCTACATCCAGATTCTCTCCGGAGTTACCGCGGATGACTTTGTGGCCTTCCCCTACGGAAAGGCCGTCAAGGCCGGAGCCCCCACGGAAACCGGCGACTATCAAACCCTTTACCAGAGCTAAGGAGGCAGGAACCGTGCTTGAAAATATACATCTTGCCTTCGAAGGCATCTGGAGCCACAAGCTCCGCAGTGTGCTGACCATGCTGGGTATCATCATCGGCATTGCCGCCATTATTACCATTGTCTCCACCATCAAGGGCACCAACGAGCAGATCAAGCAGAACCTGATTGGCGCGGGCAACAATGTGGTTACCGTTACCCTGAACCAGAACGGCAACAGCTACGATATGAGCTGGAATCCGCTGCCGGACAAGGTCCGGGTGATTACGGAGAAGACCCGCCAGCAGCTGCAGGACCTGAGCGGCGCGGAGGATGTCTCCCTGTACCACAGCCGCCAGTATTTGGAAGGCATGTATTATCTCAACAGCAGCTTCAACGGCAACCTGCTGGGCGTTGATCAGCACTACTTCGATGTCTACGGCTACCAGATTCGTTCCGGCCGGGGTTTTACGGAAAAGGACTACCAGGAATTCCGGAAGGTGGCGCTGGTGGACAGCACCGCGGCCCAGAGCATGTTTAACGGCGCGGAGCCGGTGGGAAAGTCCATTGAGTACAATGGGGATGTCTATACCGTGGTGGGCACCGTAGGCCCTGCCAAGGAGTTCACCCCCACCATCAACAGCCTCAGCGACTATCAGCTCTATGCCACCACTGATGGCGGTTCGGTCTATGTGCCGGACAGCCTGTGGCCCCAGCTGTTCCAGTTTGACGAGCCCCAGAGTGTGGCCATCAAGGTCCGCAATACGGATGTGATGGCTTCCGTCGGCAAGGACGCGGCGGATACGCTCACGGCCAGCCAGATTGTCGGTGAGAATACCGGCTTTGACTACCGCAGCGCCGATATGCTGGAGCAGGCCCAGCAGCTGCAGAACATGAGTAAATCCACCAATACCCAGCTGGTGTGGATTGCCAGCATCTCCCTGCTGGTTGGCGGCATCGGCGTTATGAACATTATGCTGGTGTCCGTCACCGAGCGAACCAGCGAGATTGGCCTGAAAAAGGCCATCGGTGCCAAGAAGAGGCGGATTCTGCTGCAGTTCCTGACGGAGGCGGCAGTGCTTACCAGCATCGGCGGTATCATCGGCGTGCTCACCGGCGTGGGCCTGGCAGAGCTGATTTCCAAGCTGGTGCAGATTCCTGTGGCCATCAGTGTACCGGCCATTCTCATTGCGGTGGTGTTCTCCACTCTGATTGGCGTGGTGTTCGGCCTGCTGCCTGCCACCCAGGCGGCAAACCTGAACCCTATCGACGCATTGAGAAGAAGCTAAAAAAGAACAAAAAAATCCATCCCATGCTTTTCTACAGGCAGGGGATGGATTTTTTGCGCTTCGGGGGCATGGGACACGGGGTGTCCCGGGGGATGAGCCAGGGGCTGCAGGGGGCAACCTGTTCCGCACCGGGGATTTTCCCGGCCTGACACCATCGGCTGATGGTGTTCTGGTGGTACCCCCAGAGGGAGGAAGCCTCCTTGGTGCCCATATACTGCTCCGGGTGAGTCAGAATCATCCGGCGGTCCTCCTTGATGACATTGATACTGATGTTTATCCGGAGGTATTGTATAGTATATGCGCTGATTTGTCAATATTTGGTGATATAAACAATAAATTTATGCCTGAAAATCATAAAGCGCTCCGGTTTCCGGGGATTTGACGGCGTGCGACGGGCTTTATGCCGCGTTCTGGACAGCCGCCAGATAGGCGGCATCCCGGGCCTGCTTCTGCTGGGACAGGTATTCCTGGGACTTGGCGATGCCCTCGTCCACCAGCTGGCTGGTCCGGTCGTAGGAGCGCTGGGCGGAGTTATACTCGTTTTCCGTCATGTTGAATTTGCTCATCCACTCCGAGCGGATGCTGTCGTCCAGGGGAACGATGTTATACTGCCGGGAGCCGTTGTTGCTGTTCAGGTTGACCCAGGTGGGAATGGCACTGACATTCTCCAGATAGACCGTATCATCGGAGTATTTGGAGAAGGTCACGCTGAACAGAATGCCGTCCTCGGTGTGGGGGGTGGAGATGGAGCTGATATTGCCCATGCGCTGGTTGGAAACGGCGTTGCCCATGGAGTAGAGCACCACGGTCTTGTGGTCCGGGTCCTCATTGCTCTGCAGCAAATCCACCGGCTGAACCACATGGGGATGTCCGCCGATAATCACATCGAAGCCCAGGTCGCAGAGCTTCTGGGCCATGGCCGTTTGATACTCGTTGGGGGCGAGAACATATTCCACACCCCAGTGCATGTAAATCATGGTGGCCTCGGCTCCCGCGGCCTTCATTTCGTCTAAGTAGCCCTGTACCTCGGAATAGAAGGCGGGAAGATTGTCGTAGGTAAAGTAGTTGCAGATTCCGGCCTCACCGATTTCCGCGTTGCCGTTGAGTCGTGGGGTACCCTTGGGGCCAAGGCCCGTGGCGTAGGTGTAGCAGAGCATCCCCACCTTGATGCCGTTGATCTCCTCAATGGTCCATTTTTGCTCGTCGGCGCTGAGATAGGTGCCCAGGGTTTCCAGACCCAGCTCCCGGACTACCTCCAGAGTGCGCTTGTAGCCCACCAGAGTGGTATCGAAGCTGTGGTTATTGGCGGTGAGGAGCATATCAAAGCCCGCGCTTTTCGTGGCGTTTGCCAGGGCATCCGGGCAGTTGAACCGGGGATAACCGGCGTAGGGGAAGCCGTTGTCCGTTCCGGCGAGGGTGGTTTCCAGGTTCACGACGGAGTAGTCCGCCGCGTCCACATAGTCCGTAATATACCGGAAGATGGAGTCAAAATTGTAGCTGCCGTCGCTTTGCAGTCCGGTATTCACCACGGGAATGTGCATCACCAAGTCTCCCGTGGAGAGGATGGTGGCGGTGGAGACCACGTGTTCCGGTTCCGGCATGGTGGTTGGCGGCTCGGTTTCCGTCTCCGTGGGGGCTTCCGGTTCGGTTGCTATGGTGGGGTCCTCCGTAGGGGCGGAGGCGTGTCCGGCGGAATCCGTGCGGATAATCATGCCGATGACCAAGGTGTTGGCGATGATCAATGCGACAATCAGTAGGGTCAGCACGCCCACAAGGGCAGAGCCGCGGTTGTTTTTCAGGTGCTTCATAGTTCCTCCTTATGCGGCCTCGTCCAGGGAGACGTTGTCCCGGGCGGCTTTCTGCTGGGAAAGATAGGTGCTGATTTTATCCATGCCCGTGGAGACAATCTCCCGGGTCCTGTCGAAGGATGCCTTGGCGCTCGTCAGCTGGCTGTCGGTCAGGCCGTACTGGGTTTGCCACTGAGAGGCGAGACGTTCCTCCAGGGGCACAATGTTGTATTCCGTCTTGCCCGTGTTGCTGTTCATATTGACCCAGGTGGGGATCAGCTCCGCGGAATCCACATAGACGCTTCCGTCGGTGTATTTGCTGAAGGTGACGCAGAAGAGGACCCCGTCCTCCGTGTGGCCCGTGGGCTCGGATTTCTGCATCTCCGCAATACGCTGGTTGGAAACCGCATTGCCCATGGAGTAGAGAATCACGGTTTTGTGGTCCGGGTCCGTGGCGCTCTGCAAAAGGTCCGCGGGCTGCACCACGTGGGGATGGCCGCCTACAATCACGTCCACGCCCATGTCGCAGAGCTTCTGGGCCATGGCGGTCTGATTGGTGTTGGGGCCCTCGCCGGTTTTCCACTTGTATTCGTCCCCCCAGTGGAGGTAGACCATGGTGGCCTCGGCCCCGGCGGCCTTCATCTCCTCCAGATAGCCCCCAAGCTCTGTGTAGAATTCCGGGAGCTTGTCATAGGTGAAGTAGTTGAGGATGCCGTTTTCCGTTACCTCGTGGAAGTTAAGAACCGGGGCACCGCTCCGGTTGAAGCCGTCGGAGTAGGTGTAGCAAATCATGCCGATTTTGATGCCGTTTACCTCTTCGATGGTCCATTTCCGCTCATCGGCGCTGAGATAGGTGCCCAGGGTGTCCAGCCCCTTTTCCCGGACCACGGTCAGCGTCCGCTTCATGCCCACAAGCTCGGTGTCGTTGGCGTGATTGTTGGCGGTCAGCAGCATATCAAAGCCCGCGCTTTTCAGGCTATCTACAATGGCATCGGGGCAGTTAAACCGGGGGTTTCCGGAGTAGCCGTAGCCGTTGTCCGTGCCGCATAGGGTGGTTTCCAGGTTGGCAACGGAAAAATCCGCCGCCTGGGTGTAGGACTGCACATATCGGAAAATGGAATCAAAATTGTAGCTGCCATCCTCCTGCTTACCGGAGTTGATGACCCCGATGTGCATCAGCACGTCGCCGGTGGAGAGAACCGTGGCGGTGGAGGATAGCTCCGGAAGTGCCTCCGTGGGCGTTTCCTCTGTGGAACCCGTGGGCGTGTCCGTGCCGAAATCGCCCTGGGAGGTGGATGGCTTTTGGCTGGTCTTGGCGCTGCCGGGCGTTTTCAGGCAAAGCCCAATGACGATGACATCCGCTATGAAGAGAACGGCAATCAGTGCCAGCAGAACCCTGAGAAAAGGGGAATGTTGTTGACGGGACATGAAAGACCTCCGTGATATTTGAACTTATGTATCCAGTAAATACCGGACCTCGTTGACCACCCGGCCCCCCTGGATGTAAATCCGGGGCACCCGGCGGCTGATGCCGCAGACAAATTCGTAGTTAAAGCTGTCCGCCGCGGCGGCAATCTGCTCCACGGTGATTTCGGCATCGCCGGACCGGCCGATCAGAATGACGGGGTCCTCCAGCCGGACACCGGGGATGCGGGTCACGTCCACCATCAGCTGGTCCATGCACACCCGGCCAAGAATGGGGGCGGGCTGCCCGTGAATCAGCACATGGAACCGGCCGGACAGGCTCCTGCGGTAGCCGTCGGCGTAGCCCACGGGGATGGTTGCCACCATGGTGGGGGCTGTGGTGACATAGGTGCCGCCGTAGCTGATCTCCCGCCCGGCCTCCAGAAGCTTTAGGTGGGTAATCCGGCACTGCCAGGAGAGGGCGGGCTCCAGTTTAAGAGCACCCTGGTCTACCTCCTCGCTGGGGTAGAGACCGTAGGTGATGATGCCGGAGCGGACCATTTCACAGGGGTGGTCAAAGTTCATGATGCCCGCGGAGTTGTCCAGGTGCCGGATAGGGATTTCCACGCCCCTGTCCCGGAGCATCTGGTCAAACCGGTAGAACAGCTCTGCCTGGTGCCGGGCCCGGGTCAGGTCCTCGCTGTCGGCGGTAGCAAAGTGGGTGAACAGCCCTTCGGCTTTGAGCCCAGGCAGGGCGGCAATCCGGGCGCACTGGTCCGCGGCGGCGGCGGTGGCCTGGAAGCCAATCCGGCTCATGCCGGTGTCCAGGGCAAAGTGGAAGGGAACCTCCGAAAGGGAAGCGTCCTGGGCCGCCTGGGACAGAGCCAGCGCGTCCTCATAGTGGAAAATAGAGGGTCGGATGCCCTGCCGGATGGCGGTGGGGAAGGCGGACACCGGGGTATAGCCCAGAATCAGAATGGGGGTCTGGAGCCCCGCCCGCCGCAGTTCCATGGCCTCCAGCATAGAGCTGACACCGAAGAAGGCGCACTTGTGCTCCAGAAGCCGGGCCACCTGGATGGCACCGTGGCCGTAGGCATCGGCCTTGATAATGGCCATAATGGGCAGACCGGTTTTCTCGGCCACCGCGTCGATATTTTTTTCAATGGCATCCAGGTTGATAACCACCTGGGTATTGTCGTAATTCACTTCTATCAACTCATTTCTGCAAACTCTATCCCATTCTAGCACTTATCCCCGAAAAAGGCAACCGGCCACGGACTTTTTTAAGAGAAAGTTTAGAATCCCCCTGGGGGGCTTGCTAATTTCCTATGAAAGCAGTATAATATCATCTGTTCACCTGTTCACTAACAAAAAGAAAAGAGGGACGCGCCATGTCTGAACAGCACATACATGACCATGCGTATGACCACGAGCACGAGCATGACCACGAACATGACCACGCCTATCTCCATGCCCACGGGATTCCTCACTCCCACGGACATGTTCACGAAAATCAAAAAGCCGTTGTAAACCGCCTGTCCCGTGCCATCGGCCATCTGGAAAAGGTGAAGCGCATGGTAGAGGAGGGCTATGACTGCTCTGAGGTCCTGGTCCAGCTGGCGGCGGTCCGCTCCGCCCTGGACAATACCGGCAAGGTGATTTTAAAGGACCATATGCGCCACTGCATGGTGGATGCCGTGGCGGCTGGGGACCAGGAGGCCATTGATGACCTGTGCGTGGCCATCGATAAATTTATGAAGTAACCGTTGCGCGGGAGGAATCAATATGACACTACAGGAGTTTTTCAAGGAGAACCCCAAGACCGCCCTGGCCTTTTCCGGCGGCGTGGATTCTTCGTATCTGCTCTATGCCGCCCGGGAATATGGCGCACAGGTGCAGGCCTACTATGTAAAAACCGCGTTCCAGCCGGAGTTTGAGTATCAGGATGCTTTGCGTCTGGCAAAGCAGTTGGGGGCGGAGGTCAAGGTTTTGGAGCTCAACGCCCTTTCTGACCCCAAGGTGGTGGAAAATCCCGCCAACCGGTGCTACTATTGCAAACAGAATATCTTCGGCAACATCTGGCGGGCCGCCCGGGCTGATGGCTGCACGGTGCTCCTGGACGGCACCAACGCCTCGGACCAGGTGGCGGACCGGCCCGGGATGCAGGCCCTGCGGGAGCTGGAGGTCCGGTCTCCTCTGCGGGAGGCGGGGCTCACCAAGGCCCAAATCCGGGAACTGTCCCATGCGGCGGGGCTCTTCACCTGGGACAAGCCCTCCTACGCCTGCCTGGCTACCCGGATTCCCACAGGGGTGGAGATCACCCCGGAGAAGCTGGAAAGGACCGAGTGGGCAGAGGAGTATTTAAAGAGTCTGGGCTTCTCGGACCTGCGGGTGCGGCTCTATGGTGCCTGTGCCCGGGTGCAGCTGCCGGAGGAGCAGCAGATTGCTTTTCTGCAAAAGAAGCAGGAGATTCTGAAAACTCTGAAAACCCGCTACAGCGGCGTGCTGCTGGACTTGGAGGCACGGAATGGACGGTGAAATTCGGGAGCTTCTGCTGGGTGTGCAGCAGGGGGACGTTTCCGTGGACCAGGCGCTGCTAAAACTGAAACAGAAGCCCTTTGAGGACCTGGGCTATGCCAAGGTGGACCTGCACCGGAAGCTGCGCCAGGGGGCCGGAGAGGTGATCTACGGCGAGGGAAAGACCGCCGAACAGATTGCGGGAATCCTCTCCGGGATGCTGGAAAACGGCCAGGAAACTGTACTGATTACCCGGATGGATGAAAAGAAAGCGGAAGAGGTCCGAAAGACCCACCCCATTTCCTATTATCCCGCCTCCCGCATCGGCATCCTGGGGACCATGGCAAAGCCCTGGGGCATGGGAAAGATTGTGGTTGCCACCGGCGGCACCAGCGATATCCCCGTGGCGGAGGAGGCGGTGCTGACGGCCAGATTCCTGGGAAATGACGTGGTGCCGCTGTACGACGTGGGTGTTTCCGGTATCCACAGACTGCTGCAGCACAGCGAGGAGCTGATGGATGCCTCCGTAGTGATTGCCATTGCGGGAATGGAGGGGGCCCTGGCCAGCGTCATTGGCGGCCTGTGTGACTGCCCGGTGATTGCCGTGCCTACCAGCGTGGGCTATGGGGCGGCCTTTGGCGGTTTGGCCGCGCTTTTGAGCATGCTCAATTCCTGCGCCAGCGGCGTGTCCGTGGTCAATATCGACAACGGTTTCGGTGCGGGCTACCTTGCCAGCATGATGAACCATATGGAGGCCCGGGGATGACGGACGAGATTTATGAGCTCAGCTGCAACCTGGACGATATGCCCCCGGAGGATGTGGCCTTTGCCATGGAGCGGCTGCTGGACGGCGGGGCGCTGGATGTATACACCGTCCCCATCGGCATGAAGAAAAACCGCCCCGGGGTTCTTCTGAGCGTTCTGTGCCACCCGGAGGACCGGGAAAAAATGGCGGGCCTGCTGTTCCAATATACCACCACCCTTGGGGTACGGGAGACAGCGCACAGCCGCTACATTCTGCGCCGGGAAAGCCGGGTTCTGGAAACGCCGTTGGGCCCGGTCCGGGAGAAGAGGGCAGAGGGCTTCGGGGTCTGCCGAAGCAAGCCGGAATATGAGGATATTCGCCGCATTGCGCTGGAACGGGAGCTTTCCCCCAGACAGGTGCGGGAAATGATTTATGGAAAGGACGAAAAGCAATGATTGAATACCGCTACGACACCCAGCTGCTCATCGACGGGGAGGACCTGGACGAGGATGCCATCAACGATTACTTTGTAGAGCATTTCAGAGGGGATTGCCTCCTGGCCGTGGGCGACGAGGACACCGTAAAAATCCACTATCACACCAACGAGCCCTGGAAGGTGCTGGAATACTGCCGCAGCCTGGGGGAGATTTACGACATTGTGGTAGAAGACATGGACCGCCAGGCGCGGGGCCTGCGGGGATAAAACACAGAAAGAAAACAACTGCCATTGCAGAGCCGGTGATGCCGTTCACCGGTTTGCAATGACAGTTTTCTTTTTAGTGCCCTGACGAATAGGAATGCTTGACCAATCGTCCGTTTCCTGATTTTTACAGTGCTTCCGTAATGGTCCCGCCGCCCAGGACCATGTCGCCCCGGTAGAGTACCACCGCCTGCCCTGGGGTGACGGCCCGGATGGGCTCAGTAAATTCGACCCGGGCACGGCCGTTTTCCTCCGGAAAGACCCGGGCGGGCTGCTCGAACTGGCTGTGGCGGACCTTGACGGTGACATCCATAGGCTCTGTAAGCGCCGGGAAGGGGAACCAGTTCCAGTCCTCTGCCCGCAGTCCCTTGGAAAACAGGGCACTGTTGGGGCCTACGGTGACGGTATTGGCGGCCATATCCTTGCCGCAGACGTAGACGGGGCTGCCCAGGGCCAGATTCAGGCCCTTGCGCTGGCCGATGGTATACCGGACCGCCCCCTTGTGGCGGCCCACCACCTGGCCGTCCAGGTTCAGGTAGTCGCCCTCCGGATAGGTTTTTCCGGTGTAGCGGGTTAGGAATGCGGTGTAGTCCCTGTCCGGCACAAAGCAGATGTCCTGGCTGTCGTGCTTCCGGGCGGTGACGAAGCCGTGCTCGGCGGCGATGGCCCGGACCTGGGGCTTGGTAAGGCCGCCCAGGGGGAAGAGGGTGTGCTCCAGCATGTCCTGGGTCAGGCAGTAGAGAAAATAGGTCTGGTCCTTGGCCTTGTCCGCCGCCTTATACAATAAATAACGTCCCGTCTCCGGAGAGCGCCGGATTTGGGCATAGTGGCCGGTGACCACGTATTGGCAGCCAAGCTCCCGGGCCCTGTGGAGCAGCGCCCCGAATTTTAAGAATCGGTTGCAGTCGATGCAGGGGCTTGGGGTCAGGCCGGACTCGTAGCAGCGGACGAATTTGTCCATGACCGTCTCCCGAAAGGCATCCTGAAAATTAAAGGTATAGTGGGGCATCCCCATTCTGCGGGCTACGCTCCTGGCATCTTCTACATCGTCCAGGGAGCAGCAGGTGCTCTGCTGGTCCTCCCCCAGAACGTCATTGCTGAAAAGGCGCATGGTGGCCCCGATGCACTCGTAGCCCATCTGCTGGGTCAAAAAGGCGGCAACGGAGCTGTCCACGCCGCCGCTCATGCCAATCAATGCTTTTTCCATCATTTTTTGCTCCTGAAAAGATTTCTTCCTGCTATGGTAACAACCAAAAGCAAAAATGTCAAGGGAGGCAATATAATTACAAAAATGTTATTTTTCTGGAGAAAATAGGAAGAAAAGGCGGATGATTTGAGTTAGAAGCTTGGAAAAAGAAAATGACAGAAACAAAAGAGTAACAAAAGTGTAATTATTTTGAAAATAGGGGTTGCAATTTGTAATCACTTCTGTTATAATACCACTAACCTAAAAGCCAAGAAGGGAAGTGTCCCATGAAAAATAGAATACTGTGCCTTCTGCTGGCGCTGTGCCTGGTTGTGGTGATGCTTCCGGCGGCAGCGGTTCCGGCGAGCGCGGCACAGGCGATGTCCGCCAGCGAGAACCTGGTGGCTCTGATAAAGCAGCTGGAGGGCTTCCGCTCCACCGCCTATGTCAGCGGCGGCCAGTGGAGCATCGGCTACGGTACCTCCGGTTCCCCCGGCCAGACCATTACGGAGGCGGCGGCGGACCAGGCTCTGAGAGCCCACCTGAGCACCGTGGAGGAAAAGCTCAATAGCTTCGCTTCCAAATGGAATCGGAACTTTACCCAGCAGCAGTTCGATGCGCTGGCCTGCTTATCCTATAACTGCGGCACCGGCTGGATGAACGCCTCCGGACGGCTGCGGGATGCCATTACCTCCGGCGCTTCCGAGGAAAAATTCCTCTTCGCCATGAGCCTTTGGGCCAACAACGGCACATCCCCGGACCCGGGGCTGCTGCAGCGGCGAATGGCGGAAGCGGATGTGTACTTAAACGGCACCTATCAGAAAAAAAGCACCACCTATACATACACCATCTTCGATGCCAACGGCGGCACCCCGGGCTCTTCCGGGGAGGACAAGATGCAGGGCTACCGGAAGGACGGCTCCACCCAGATTCTGGTTGCCGACCCAACCCTGGCGGGCCATGAATTCGCCGGGTGGTACACCCAGAGAAACGGCGGCACCCGGGTAACGACCTTGGGCAGCGACACCGCCGGAAAAACCCTCTACGCGCAGTACCGTTCCAACGGCGGCACCCCTTGGGTGGGGGCGGAGGAAACCCTGACCGGCTCGGACGGCTCCACCACGGTGATTGCCTCCGGAACCGTCAACTGCACCACCTATGTCAATGTCCGCAAGGGCCCCGGCACCAACTACAGCATTCTCTCCCGCGCCGCTTCCGGCACGGAGGTAGAGATTTTCCAGACCACCTGGACAGGCTCCACCCAATGGGCCCGGACCTCCGGCGGCTGGATGTCCATGGAGTACATTTCCCTGAGCGGCTCCTCCGGAAGCATCTCCGGAAATGGCGGCACCGCGAACCCGGAGACGGGTACCGTTACGGGGAGCAACGTCAATGTCCGCTCCGGACCCGGCACCGGCTACGGTGTTGTGGGCCGCAAAAACACGGGAGATTCGGTAACGGTCTCCGAAAAGCGGACCTCCGGCGGCCTCAGCTGGGGCCGAATCGGGGACAGCCAGTGGATTTGCCTTTCCTATGTCCGGCTGGGCTCTTCCGGCGGGACACCGGAAAGCGGCAGCGAGTCCGGCGCTTCCAGCAACGGCAGCGGCTCTACGGAGATTGTGGATACCGGAACGGTTTCCAGCTCCACCGCTTTGAATGTCCGTTCCGGCCCCGGTACGGGCTACGCCAGAATCAAATCCCTGAGCCCCGGCACCTCGGTTTCCATCTATGAGTACGAAACCGCGGGCGGCGTGCAGTGGGGACGGATTGGTAGCAGCCAGTGGGTTTGCATGACCTACATCCGTGTGGCCCAGGAAAGCGACGGAAGTGCCACCGGCACCGGTACCGTCATCAGCAGCACCGTTTTAAACGTCCGCTCCGGCCCGGGCACCGCCTACAGCCGGGTAGGACAGCTCGCTCCCGGCTCGGCCGTGGAGATTACCGAGCAGACGCAGACAGCCGGCGTTTGGTGGGGGAAGACCTCCCAGGGCTGGGTCTGCATGCAATATGTCAATATGGGCTCGTCCCTTTGAAATGAATGGAAAAATGGATAAAATGGAAAAAATGGATTGGAGGACACACATTATGAAAAGAAGTTTTGTACGCTTGCTGTCGGGACTTCTGGCAGCGGCCTTGGTAGTCGGCATTCCGGTTGCCATGCCTGTTGTTTCCCACGCGGAGGATGTAGAAGGCTACATCACCGCCGATGGCATTACCGCAAAGAGCATCTGTGACCACAAGATTGGCAGCCAGTACAGCACACTGAAGCAGTCGAACTTTGTGGCATCCACCTGCACCACCGGTGGATATCTGGAGTACACCTGCTACAACTGCGGGCAGAAGGTCTATGAGTATTACGGAATACAGGGCCACCTGTATAACGATGGGGAGGCCATTGAGGGCACTTCCAATAGAAAGTATACCTGCACCCGGGAGGGCTGCGGCAAGACCTTTATCGGTCTGATTGGCAACGGCTGGACAACGACCCACAACCACAATGGGGTGGAGGTCACGGTCCGTGCGGAGAAGCATGACCCGACCCATGCGGTAAACGGCTACGGCTATACCAAGTATACCTGCTCTCTGGACGGCGAGAGCTGTGGCTTTGAGCAGTACGGCGATTACGTAGCGCCTCTGACACACACCTACGGTGCCTGGTCCTGGGAAGTGAAGCCCACCGAGTCCACCAATGGCTATGCGGTGCGGAGATGCACGGTTGACGGCTGCGGCGCTGTGGAGCGTATGAAGACCGACGTGCTGGAAAGCAAGGCCAAGGTGGGCATGATCAACACCGATATGACCTTTGGCTATACCGATTCCTATGGCTCCAACGTTGCGATTGTCCTGGCAAAGGGTGCCAGATTCAACGTCGCGAACAAGCTTTTGAATGGCCGCTACGAGGCAACCTTCGGAAATGTAACCTGCTACGTCGACCCCCAGTTTGTGGACGAGGTCCGTCCCGAGGCGGGTGCTTATTCCACCGCTGAGCCCAATGTTCAGCTCTACATCCAGGTAAAAACCGACTGCCAGCTGGATGTGTATTCCGGAGTGAATGCTACCAGCGCACCGCTGGAGACCAAGCCTGCGGGTACCGTCCTGTATGTCTACCAGACGAAGGAAAACGGCACTTGGGGCCGCATCAGCCGCACCCAGAACAAGTGGATTAAGCTGGACAGCAGTTTTATGGACATCATCAAGGCCTACGGTTTCGGTGAGGCGCTTGGAGATCTGGAAGGTACAGCTGTCCGCAAGCAGATTGATACTGGCTGGGTTATCAACACCGATATCCCTGTCTACAACAGCAAGAGCACCGGTGCCGCTACCGTCGGCACTCTGCCCAAGGGCACCGAAATCAAGTTCTATTACCAGAACGTCAACGGCACTGCGCAGAGCCCCTTCAGCACCGAGGGCGGTGTTTCCTGGGGATACATCGACGCGGAGACCAGAGCCAGCCTGAATCTGACCGCTCCCGGCTATGTTGTCATGGACAACGTCAGCCTTGCCTCCGCTCCTAAGAAGGAGAACGGCGGCGACAATAGCAACAAGGGAGTTATCGCCACCGGTATTGTCACCAGCTCCACCAACCTGCGGGTCCGGAAGGAGCCCCTGGTCAGCGTGCTGAACCAGATTGGCTCTCTGCCCACCGGCACCAAGCTGGAGTTCTATCAGATTGGCGATGCCAACGGGGCAACCTGGGGCAGAATCGACTATAAGGGCCAGGAGGGCTGGGTCTGCATGACCTATGTCCGGCTGACCTCCAACACCAACGGAACCTCCGGCAGCGGCAATACCACCACCGGCGCGGCAGCCAACGGCACCGTTGCCAACTGCTCCACCGCCGTTAACGTCCGCGATACCGGCTCCGTCAAGGGCCGCCTGGTCACCACCATCCGGGTAGGCACCCGTGTGGCCATTACCAAGCTGGAAAACGGCTGGGGCCTGGTAGACGGCAAGGGCTGGGTTTTCATGCAGTATGTGAAGCTGGATGCCGGTGCCGAGGATGCCATCAACAATCCCAATAAGGGCAACTCTGGCTCTTCCGCTTCCGGTGCCATCGCTACCTATACCAACGTCAAATCTTTGGGCGAGGTAAAGGCTGGTAAGACCGTGTATGTCTACAAGGATGCGGTTGCCAACGACAACTCGAAGCTCCTTACCTTGACGGCTGGCAACACCTTCGCCATTGTGGACCGGACCATTGTCAACAATGTTGTTTGGTATAAGACCACCATCGGTTCCGTTACCGGCTGGGTCCAGGGCACAGCGGAATCCGTTGGCCTGGTGGATTTGTCCGGCAGCGTCAGCGCGGGCAGCCTGAATGTCTACAGCAATGCAAGCCTGGATTCCAGCGTCAAGACGACCCTTCCTCAGGGCAGCCCTGTGAAGATTGTAGAACAAAAGACCGACGGCGTGTATGTCTGGGGCAAGGTGGAGACGGTCAACGGCTGGGTCCAGATGAACAATCTGGTTCTGGATGTGCCTACCTCCAATGTGGTTACCGGCAGCACCGTGGGCAAGACCCCCATCACCGGCAAAACGAACGGACAGACCACTGTTTATAAGACTGCCAACGGCAATGACACGCAGATGACCCTGGGGGCTAACCGGACCCTGACCATTACCGACTGGTACCGCGCAAGCGACACAAGCGTTGTCAGAGGTAAGTTTACCGACGGCAGTGTTACCGGTTGGATCGATATGAGCTACCTGGATCAGGATCCTGTGACTGCTAAGGTCAATGTGGACGTGGTCAACTTCTACGAGAATGTTGGTGGCAAGCCTTCTACACAGAAGGTAACCGATATGAACCTGCGCCGCAATGCTTCTACCACTGTGGTAGAGCGGACCCTGAGTGTCGGCGGCGTTGTCTGGGGCCGTGTGGCAGCCAGAGCCAAGGACAACAGCTACAACTACTACTGGATCAACCTGGCCGGTACCGACCTGGGTACCTACTCCCTGACCCCCGGCACTGCCACCACCACGCCCAGCACGGGCACGAATACCGGCACTACCGGCACTACCGGCACTACCGGTGCGACTGGTACCACCGGCACTACGACCACCGCAACCGCCAAGGGCACCATTGTGAACGCAGCGGAAGTCAATGTCCGTTCCGGTGCCGGCGTGGGCAACGCCAAGGTCACTGCCCTGAAGCAGGGCACCGTCGTCACCGTCTACGAGCAGAAGACCGTGGACAATGCCCTCTGGGGCCGGATTGACCAGGGCTGGGTGGCCATGGCCTACGTGGACCTGAGCGCCAAGGCCGGTACCGGCGCTACCGGTACCGTGGCTGGCGGCACCCTGTCCGGCAACACCATTCTCACCTCCGTTCCCTCCGGTGCCATCGGTGTGGGCTTCGTCAATATCAAGAATCTGGCCGTCCGCAACGGCGCGGGCCTGGGCTACAACCAGACCGGCACCCTGCCCCTGTACACCAACGTGGTTATCTATGAGCACGTTCTGAAGGACGGCATGATTTGGGGCCGCTGTGACAAGGGCTGGATTTGCACCAGCTACGTCACCTACACCGGCGCTTCCGTCACCGGTTCCGGCACGGCCGGTACCATTGCCCGCTGCTTCTACACTGCCAACGTCCGGTCTTCCGCCGGTGTGGGCAATGCGCTGGTCGCCAAGATTATGGTGAACTCCCGTGTAGAAATTCTGGAGCAGACCACCTACAGCGGCGAAACCTGGGGCCGCACCAGCCTGGGCTGGGTCAACATGCAGTATGTGCTTGCTGACGGAACCGTCCCCACTCCCTAAGAGTCCAATCCTTTCCATTCCATTTGCCGGCGCGCCGAAAGGCGCGTCGGCACCATTTTTTTGCGGTTTTCAAAGAATTTTGGAAAATCCTATAGCAATGTAGGGAAAACTGTGCTAGAATGTAGCGCGGAATTCTTTTCATTATTCTTTGAACAATCGGGAGCTGAGCATATGGAGCAGTCCGGACTGCATTTCGGTGCGGCATATTATATAGATGGGGTTTCCCTGGGGGAAATCCGGGCGGATTTGGAAGCAATGGTCCGGGCGGGTATGAATTTGGTCCGCCTGGGGGCAAAACACTGGGAGGAGAGCACCCTGCGGGCTCTGCCCGGTGTGCTGGCCCTGTGCCGGGAGCTGGGGCTTATGTCGGTTCTGGCCCTGCCGGAGCTTCCGGAGGAGACGCTGGACATCCTGGAACAGGCCGATGCCGATGCCTTTCAGGTGACGGCCAATGCCCCCTGGACCGGGCGGCAGCTGGAACGCCTGCAGGGGAAAAGAACAGTGGTAAAGACGGAGCTTGTCAGCGCCGCGAATCCCTTCGGGGCGGCGGGGAAGAACATGCTGGGCTGCGGCATTTTCCACGAGGCGGGCCTGAAAAATACGGGCTCGGAGCTGAATTTTCAGGCGGATCTGGCGCGGGCCGCGGCGAAGGACAATTTCTGGGTGCTGGAAACCCAGAGCCAGGGGGCGCTGGGCCAGCTGCCCTACCCGGGCCAGCTGCGTCTGGCGGCGTTTCACCATGTAGCCTCCGGGGCCGGGTGCGTCTGCTATTGGCCCTGGAATTCGGAAACCTCCGCCGGGACCGACTGGCAGGGCATCATCGGCTACGATGGGCAGCCCGGGCGGGCCTACCGGGAAATCAGCCAGATTGGCCGGGAATTTTCTATGCTGGAAACCCATCTGGCGGGGCTTACCAAGCGCAGCCGCATCGGCATTCTGGTCAGCCCCCGCAGTGCCCGGCTCATGCCCAAGATTGGGGGCAAGGGCTATGATGACTATCTCAAATGGGTCTGCGACAGCTTTTACCGGCTGAACATCGAGGTGGAGCTGGTGGAGGACAAAAGCCGGGATTTTTCCCGTTTTGCTCTTTTGGTAACCCCCTGCCTCTACAGCGCCGGAAAGGAACTGACGGAGGCCATTCGGGATTATGTGGCCCGGGGCGGATGCCTGCTTTCCACCTTCCGCAGCTTTTTTGCGGATGAGGAGGGCAATCTGTGCCGTCAGCTTCGGCCCTGCGGCATGACGGATGTGTTCAGTATGCACTACTCGGAGTTTACCGTCCCGGAGGAGGTCTGTCTTCCGGAGTACATGGCGGAGGTCTCGGAGTTTATGGAGCTTTTGCGGCTGGACGAGGCCATGGGCCTGGCCATTTACGACAGCCCCGCCTGGCGTGGGGTTCCTGCGGCCTGTTGCAGCCGGTTTGGCAAGGGGCAGGCGGCCTATTTTGGCTGCTACAGCGAGGAGGGCTTCGAGCCCATTTTGCTGCGTCTTCTGGCTATGTGGCACATTCCCGTGCCGGAAACCGCCTGGCCTGTGGTCCAGAAGCGGGGCATCAACCGTGACGGCAAAAACCTCACCTTCCTTTTGCACTACAGCCCCGCCTCCCGGGTGATTCCCAGCCCGGCTACAGGCGTAGAGCTGTTCTCAGGCAGGCACTTAGACGAGGGCGAGCCCTTGGAGCTGAAAGGCTGGGACGTTAAGATTTTGGAGGGAGACTTATGAGCAGAGCAGACGAGCTATACAAGGAAACCTGCCGGGATATTCTGGAAAACGGCTTTTCCGATGAAAATCTGGCCGTCCGCCCCCACTGGGCAGACGGCACCCCGGCCCACACTGTCAAAAAATTCGGCGTGGTCAACCGGTACGACCTTTCCAGGGAATTCCCCATTATGACCCTGCGCAGAACCTACTGGAAAAGCGCGGTGGATGAGCTGCTGTGGATTTGGCAGAAAAAATCCAACCGCATTGCGGACCTGGGCAGCCACGTCTGGGACGAGTGGGCGGGGCCCGACGGCACCATCGGCAAGGCCTATGGCTATCAGTTGGGCATCAAGCACCGGTACAAAGAGGGCATGTTCGACCAGGTGGACAGAGTTTTGTACGATTTGAAGAACAACCCGGCTTCCCGGCGGATTCTCACCAATATCTATAATTTTGAAGACCTGCACGAGATGAACCTGTACCCCTGCGCATACTCCATGACCTTCAATGTCACAGGGGACACTCTAAACGCTATCCTCAACCAGCGCAGCCAGGATATGCTCACGGCCAACAACTGGAATGTGGTGCAGTACGCAGTGCTGACCCATATGTTTGCTCAGGTCTCCGGGCTGAAGGTCGGGGAGCTGGTCCATGTGATTGCGGACTGCCATATCTACGACAGGCACATCCCCGCGGTAAAGGCCATGCTGGAACGGGAGGGGTATGAAGCCCCCAAATTTACCGTGGATGAGAGCATTACGGATTTCTATGCCTTCACCAAGGATTCCTTCCACCTGGAAAACTACCAATACCATCCCTTCGATTTTGAAATTCCTATGGCGATTTGAGGATTGGGTATGGAACTGATTGTTGCGGTTTACGAGGACTGGGGCATCGGAAAAGACGGCACCCAGCCCATTGCCCTGAAAGCGGACCGGAAATTCTTCCGGGAGACCACCAGGGGCGCTGCCGTCATCGCGGGTCGGCGGACGGTGGAGGATTTTCCCGGAAAGCAGCCCCTGCCCGGGCGGGAAAACATTCTTTTAACCCGGCAAAAAGGCAATTTCCCCGGCTTCACCCTTTGCGGCAGCGTGGAGGAGGTCCTGGAAAAGACAAAAAATACCCCCCGGGCCATGGTCATTGGCGGGGGGAGTGTATACCGTCAGCTACTTCCGTACTGCGATAGGGCCTATGTCACCAGGCTTTTTACAACGGTTCCCTGTGATACCTGGTTTCCCAACCTGGAGGAGGACCCCGCCTGGGATGCGCCGGAAGTGCTTCACTCCGGCGAGGAAGCGGGCATCCGGTATGAGATGCTGCTGTATCGGAGAAAATAAAAAGTGCCATTGCGTCCCCGAAAAGTGAGAGCGCAATGGCTTTTTTGCTGGATTAAACCACTGCCCGGGCGTGCTTTTTGGAGAGCATCCTGGCCACACAGCAGGTGACGGAGAAGGCGAACACCGCGTCCCGTAAGATATCCGGCTCCTTTTTCAGGTATTCTCTGTGGTTTTCCTGAATGGTGTCCATTACGGAGGAAGCGCCGGGTTTCTGAGCGGGGTGATTGTGGGATTTCAGGAAATTCAGAAAATAGTTCTGCAGCTCCGCCTCATACACCTTGTGCTCATGCAAATCCGTGGGGAAGCTGGCGTTGTGGGCGTATGTAAAAGCATCGGTTGTATAGTGAATGAGTTTCCCGGCGGTGTAGTAGTCGAAGAATCCCCACTGGGGCTTGCTTTCCAGACGGTGGGCAATGCGGGCCATGAATTTTTTCGCGTTCTCAAAATTGTGCCCCCGGAGCCACTGGGCCCGGATGGAGCCCTTCAGATAGGTGGCGGGGTTGCGGTCCGGTTCAATGCAGCCAAGGAGAAAAGCCCTGCGGTACAGAGGCGGAATTTCAGGAAAATAGGTGCTGGCAAGGTAGCTTCCCAGCTGACGGTGACTTTTTCCGCGCATAACGGTCTCCTTTTTTCTTTTGGAATGTCCCTATTATAGCACAAAAGCATTTGAAAGTGTGAACAACAAAGTATTATCTTTTCTTTAAGATATCGGTATATTTCACGGAAAATTTTCGGTATACTTCCACCGTTTGCGTTCTTTCGACGCGGTTACGGCTTATAATGGGCTTAGATTCCGAAAAAAGAAGGGAGAAATACCGATATGAAAGAGCTTCTGTATGAATTTGCCACATTGCTGATGGCGACGGTCCAGGCCGCGGGACTGGTATGGATCAGTACGGTGTTTGTTCGATAGAAATTTCTTGTTGTAAAAATCCTCCGGGCGTTGTATAATGAAAAGAGTAAGTTATTTTTCTCGTTCGGAGGATAGATACATGAATAAAAATAAGGACATTTCCGCTTACCTGAAACCGGGCTGCCATGTACACCTGGTTGGGATTGGCGGCGTATCCATGCGTCCTCTGGGGCTGGTTTTGAAGGGAATGGGTATGCATGTGTCCGGTTCGGATATGAGCGCTTCCGCTTCTACGGAGGAGCTGACTGCCCATGGCATCCATGTGGATATCGGCCACAGCGCCAAGAATATCCAGGGGGCCGACTGCATTATCCGCACCGCCGCCGCCCACAATGATAATCCGGAGATTGCCGCCGCCCGTGCCGCGGGCATTCCCGTGTTCGAGCGGGCCCAGGCCTGGGGCGAGATTATGAAGTCCTATAAAAATGCCATCTGCATTTCCGGCACCCACGGAAAAACCACCACCACCTCTATGATGACCCATATCCTGATGGAGGCGGGGAGGGACCCCACGGTGATGATTGGCGGGTATCTGCCCCTGCTCCACGCGGGCCACCGGGTGGGCAAGGGCGACACCATTGTGCTGGAAAGCTGCGAATACTGCGATTCCTTTCTGAATTTCTACCCCACGCTGGCTGTGGTGCTGAACGTGGAGGCGGACCATCTGGACTACTTCAAGGATTTGGCGGACATCCAGAAATCCTTCCATAAGTTTGCGGGCCTGGCCTCCGACGGGGTGGTTGCCAACGGAGACGACCCCCACACGATGCAGGCCCTGGAGGGTATTCCCTATGTGTCCTTCGGCCTGGGGAAGAAGAATCAGGTCCGGGCGGAGAACATCAGCGCCGACTGGCGGCACTTTGACGTACTCTGCGACGGAAAACCCTACTGCCATTTGGACCTGGGGGTCATGGGTAAGCACAATACCATGAACGCTCTGGCCGTGGCGGCCACCTCCTGGGTGATGGGCATCCCCGGGGAATGCGTGACCCGGGGCATTCAGGCCTTCCACGGCGCGGGCCGCCGGATGGAATACAAGGGGGACTACCACGGGGCCAAGGTCTATGACGACTATGCCCACCATCCCGACGAGCTCCGGGCAACCCTGGAGACCATCCGGGGCATGGGAGACAACCGCCTGGTGCTGGCCTTCCAGCCCCATACCTATACCCGGACCAAGCTTTTAATGGATGATTTCATCCGGGAGCTGAAAAAGGCCGATGTGGTAGTTCTGGCGGAAATCTATGCCGCCCGGGAGAGCAACACCATTGGCATCTCTTCGGCGGACCTGGCTGCCCAGATTCCCGGGGCTATCTTCTGCGAAACGCTGCAGGATGTAACGGCCTGCCTGCGGGAGATTGTCCGGGACGGGGATATTGTGGTGACCATGGGCGCGGGAGATATTTTCCGTGCCGGAGAAGCACTGCTGGCAGAGAAGTGAGGTGGGCAATATGAAGAAATTGAGTGTATGTGTCCTGTTCGGCGGCAGGAGCCCGGAGCATGAGGTTTCTCTGCGCAGCGCGGAGTCTGTGCTGAACAATATGGACCCGGAAAAATACAATATTTTCCCTGTGGGCATCACCAAGCAGGGCAACTGGCTGCTGTATCCCAGCCGGGATTACTCCAAGCTTCCCACCGGAGCGTGGGAGCACGAGCCCAATGTCCATCAGGTGGCGCTGTCCCCCATCCGGGGTCAGGGACTGCTGAATTTTGAGGGCGACTGCGTGGTGCGAGAGCGCATTGACGTGGTGTTCCCGGTACTCCACGGGGAAAACGGCGAGGACGGCTCCATTCAGGGCCTGCTGCAGCTGGCGGGCATCCCCTATGTGGGCCCCCATGTGTCCGCTTCCGCTGTGGCCATGGATAAGACCCTGACCAAGCTGGTTGCGGACAACGCGGGCATCCCCCAGGCGGACTGGCTTCTGGTGCGCCGCCGGGATTTGAACGGCCGCATGGACGCGACCCTGGAAAAGCTGGAAAGCCGCTTTGAATACCCCATGTTTGTCAAGCCCGCCGGCACCGGTTCCTCCGTGGGTGTTTCCAAGGCCGCGGACCGGGAAGCACTGGCAAAGGCCATGGAGCTTGCCGCGAAATACGACGATAAGGTTCTGGTAGAGAAATTCATCCGGGGCAAGGAAATCGAGGTCGCCGTTATGGGCAACGAGAGCCCTGTGGCCTCCGTCTGCGGCGAGATTGATTCCGGCGTGGAGTTCTACGATTACGATGCCAAGTACATCACCGATACCTCCGTTGCCTATGTCCCCGCGAGAATTTCGGAGGAGGCCTCCGAGCGGGTGCGGGATATGGCGGTAAAGGTCTACAGCGCCATCGGCTGCCAAGGTCTGAGCCGTGTGGATTTCTTTGTCACGGAGGACGGAAGCCCCGTCTTCAATGAAATCAATACCATCCCCGGCTTTACCTCCATTTCCATGTACCCCAAGCTTTTCGCGGCCAGCGGGATTCCCTATGGCCAGCTCATTGACCAGCTGCTGCAGCTGGCCATGGAGGCACAGGCATGACGGAATACCCTGTGCTCCTGACCATTACGGGCCGCCAGACCTACACGGGCCAGGAGCCGGACGTGATTGAGCTGGTCACAGAGGGCACCATGACCTTTCGGGATGGGGGCTGGGATATCTCCTATGAGGAAAGCGCCCTGACCGGCATGGAGGGGGTTACCACCACCTTCCGGGTGGAGCCCGGAAAACTGGTGCTGGAGCGGACCGGAAAGCTGGTCTCCACCATGGTCTTCGAGGAAAACGTGTCCCACGATTCCCTGTATCAAATGGAGTTTGGAGCCCTGCTGCTGACCGTCCGGGCAAAGCGCATCTTTTTTGACATCCTGCCTGACGGCGGAAGCGTGGACCTGGTCTACGAAATCTGCATCGAAAACACCGAGGCCGGTGTGATTGATTACCATCTGGACATCCGAAGAAAATAAGAACTTTTTTCGTTTGGTCTGGTATGTTAAGAAAAAAAGGAGGCATGGACGATGGAACACAACAAAGAGGAAAAGGTATCCGCAAGGGAGCTTTCTCCCCAGAAGCTGGACCAGGTTTCCGGCGGTGCCGGTTCAAGACGTGAGCCAATGTTCAAGATCGGGCGGCGTGTGTTCTGGCCCAAGGAGGCAAGAATGGCCTGTTACGGCTGCGGCGACCAGGAAAGATGCGGTGTCGTCCAAGACTTTGATCCGGACAGACTGGTATACACCATTGCGGAGGATCGGTGTGAAAATCCCGGACGACTGGTCAAGGTACGCGAAGACCGGCTTGATTACGAATAATGAAAGGGGCTGTTAGAGAAGTCCCCATCTAACGCAGTGGCCAGTGATTCCAGCACTGGCCACAAAAAATATTAAGAAACGGCTGCGGCCAGTTGAGGTTGCAGCCGTTTTGTAGCATGTGCGCCCGGTGAGCGCACGTTCTCTAGGGTGAAAGTCCCGAGTCCGCCCGGTAGCGGGAAGGGCTAGCCAAAGGCAAGGGTATCTGTCGTGAGGCGGAATCTGAAGAAAGCCGGATTTTAGGGGTTGAAAGGTCCCTTAATGGGCAAAACTCTGGCCTGACAAACAGGTTTCGCTCATAAGGCCGAACACAAGGGTAAGTTTGCATAACAAAACAAAGCCCAGTAGCTACACGGATTGCGTTCGGTAGATGCGGCAGGTAAAGAGGGAAAGAACGTGTGAGTACCCGGGGAGGTCTCACAGGC
>USQL01000006.1 GCA_900556935.1 uncultured Eubacteriales bacterium
GGATATCCTGAAGGACCGGCTGTACTGCGAGGAGAAGAACGGCCTGCGCCGCCGCACCGCCCAGACCGCCCTGTTCCTGATTCTGGATGCCATGGCAAAGGTCTTCGCCCCCATCCTGGCCTTTACCTGTGACGAAATCTGGCAGTCCATGCCCCACCGCACCGGGGACGACAGCCGGAATGTGCTCTTAAACCAGATGCCCCAGTCCTTCGAAAGCTACAAGCTGGACGACGAGACCATGGCCCGCTGGGAGACCGTCATGAAGCTGCGGCAGGATGTAAACGGTGTTCTGGAAAAGGCCCGTGCCGACAAGCGGATTGGCAAGGCCCTGGAGGCCCACGTCACCCTGGAAACTCAGGATGAGGACCTGAAGAAGGCCTGCCAGGGGCTCAACCTGGCGGAAATCTGCATCGTCTCCGACTGCACCTGGTCCGCCCCCGAGGAGGGCGCGGAGGTTGGCGCGGGTGTGAACTTCCCGCAGCTCACCGTCGGTGTTTCCGAGGCCAAGGGCACCAAGTGCCCCCGCTGCTGGATGCACTCCGTAAACGCCAACGCCGAGGGCCTGTGCCCCCGCTGCGCCGCCGTCATCGCCAAGATGGACGTGGAGCTGTAATAAAAGCAAACACCGGGCAAAAAGCGTCTGCGGACATTAGCGATTTTTGCCGAATCGTTAAAGCATTTTCCGCCGCCGTGCCTTAAAAGAGCATGGCGGCGGTTCTTTTTTTGAGAGAA
Source organism: uncultured Eubacteriales bacterium (assembly GCA_900556935.1). Taxonomy (GTDB): domain Bacteria; phylum Bacillota; class Clostridia; order Oscillospirales; family Oscillospiraceae; genus Faecousia. The sequence continues at coordinate 733 of USQL01000006.1, forward strand.
GGGATTTTGTCGCACAACGAAGAGGACTTCCGGAATAAACGAAAAATATGTTAGAAATACACCAAAAACATGGAAAATCGCAAAGCGGAAATGTGTAAAATAGAACAAGGAAAATCGGGATAAATTTATTGATATTGCTGTATTTTGTAAATGATGCCAGAAAAGTGTTGACAAGCGCACAGCGGGATTGTAGAATCCATGTGTAAAGATAACGCCTTGCAGGTGCCCGCCAGGACGCGGGTGAAAAGGGAATCCGGTGTAAGTCCGGAACGATGCCGTCACTGTGAGAAGGCCGTAGCTGTCCGAAACCAATGGGAAACCGTGAAGGGGACCGCTGCCATGGCCTCGAGTCAGGAGACCTGCCGCAGGGTTTGGAGCCGAAATCTGCGGTCTACGGATTTCCTTCCTGTTTCTGGCCTGCCGGTTTCTTCCGGACAGGCGGAGTGTACACGGAGTGAGAACAGCAGCCGGGATACGGCTGCTGTTTTTTGTATCTGGATGCGGGTCGAGCCGCAATTGGATAGATATTTTTGGAAAGAAGGAACCCTAATGAAAAAAATGATTGCCGTGCTGCTGGCCGTGGCCATGCTGCTGTCTCTGGCCGCCTGCGGCTCTGCCGGTGCCGGGACCACCACGGCCACCGCTGCCCCGGAGACCCAGGACAACGGGACGGTCCAGACCACCGCCACCCAGGCCACCGCCGACCCCAATGCCCATGTGGAAAACCTGGTGATCGGCACCATCGCCCAGCCGGATGCCACCAGCATTTACTCCCAGTCCGGCGCCATCGGCAAATTTCAGTACAACTGCGTCACAAATCCCACCTTCTTCTTCCCGAACGAGAACAACGAGGTGCAGGGCTACTTTGCGAAGAGCTACGAAATTTCCGAGGACGGCTGTGAGCTGGTCATGACCTTCCCCACGGACAAGCATTGGCACGACGGAGAGCCTGTGACCGCCGACGACGTGGTATTTACCATGGAGTACCGCCGGGATGTGATCAAGTCCCCGGCTCTCAAGAACTTGACCGAGGTCCGGGTGGACAATGAAGGCCAGGTCACCTGCGTTTTCAGCCAGCCCGACGCCTACTACTGGGTTCGCTCCAACCCCATTACCCAGGGCGTTCTGCCGAAGCACATCTGGGAAAAGGTGGATGACCCCAGCAACTACGCGGAGCCCGATGCCGCCATCGGCTGCGGCCCCTACAGCCTGACCAGCGTGGATACCGACGCGGGCATCGTGGTCTTTGACGCTTACCCCGGCAACGGCTATCTGGGCGAGATCAAGGTAGACCGGATCACCCTCAAGTCCTATTCCTCCAAGGATTCCGAGCTCATGGCGCTGGCCAACAAAGAGATCGACCTGATCTATGACTACGCATCCCCCACCAGCTACACCCTGCTGGACGTGATCGCCGGAAAGGACTTTATCGACGAGGGCCGCAGCGAATACAGCGGCTGCAACCAGGCCACCTTCGGTATGCTCAGTGCCGCCAACCAGGTCTATGAATTCCGGGAGGCGGTGGTCAAGTGTCTGGATTGGGATCTGATCCGTCAGCTCTCCTGCGGCGACTACGGCCAGACCCCCGGCTCCGGCGTGATCCCGCCTGTGAACGTGGGCTATGACGACAGCCTGTGGAAATTCTATACCGACGTGGATGAGGCCAACAGCATCCTGGATAAAGCGGGCTTTGCGGACGCGGATGGCGACGGCTTCCGGGAGCTGCCGGACGGCACCCCCTTTACCTACAAGGTCTCCTCTCAGATGACCAAGGCCAAGCAGGAGCTGTTCAACCGCATCGGTGAGATCATGGTGGACGGCCTGAAGAAGATCGGTGTCAACGCCTATTACGATACGGATGCGCTGACCAGCAGCGAGGCCAACAAGGCTATGGTCACGGAGGGCGCCTATGACCTGTTCATCGGCTATACCACCAGCGGCGTTGCCTCCTACCGCACCGCCATCTGGTATTTCCTGAATCGGGCTGTGGCAGGCTCCGGCGGCTACAATTGGGGCGACACCCTGGACGACCCGGCGCTGAACAAGGCCTATGAGGCCCTGCAGGATGCCAATTCCGACGAGGAATATGTGGCGGCGGTCAAGGGGCTGCAGAAGATCGTTTCCGAAAATCTCTACGGCTTCGCGCTGACCTGGGAGGATTGCTTCTTCCCCTATCGGACCGACGAGTTTGACAACCTGCTGTACTACCCCGCCATCGGTGTTGTGACTCCGGTCCTGTTCTACAACATTGCGGTAAAATGATCCGAAGGAACCTGTGAATCGTTAGCCGGGGCCGGGCGTCGGTGATGCCCCTGACTGGCCCTTGCCGACCGAAACAGATCCCTTGCAATGCGGGACGGTACTGCCGTCCCGCTATTTTGTTTTGTTGTTTTCCCGGAAGACAGCGAAAAGCTGTCCCCGAAGAGAGGAGCATGCGTGTGCGGGTTTTGAAAAAGCTGGCCGGAGCTCTGCTGACGGTGTGGATCGTGATCACCATCAGCTTTGCCATGGCGCATTTTATGCCGGGTGACCCGTTGGAGCACCTGGTGGGGCAGGAACGGTACTATGAGCTGCTGTATGAGGCCCCGGAGGAATTGGAAAAAATCGCGGAAAAATATGGGCTGAATGAATCCCTGGGCCAGCAGTATCTGGACTATATGAAAAGCGTGGTGACCCTGGATTTCGGCATCGCCTATTCCAACAAAAAGCCGGTGCTGGACAACGTACTGAACCGGGCGGGGTGGACGCTGGTGCTGAGTATTCCCACCTTTCTGCTGGGGGGGCTGCTGGGAGCCCTGCTGGGCATTGCCGCAGGATGGAAGCCCGGAGGGTGGACGGACAAGCTGCTGACCCCTGTGATGCTGTTTTTGCATACGGTGCCCACCAACTGCATCGGCATCCTGTTTTTGGTGGCCTTCGCCTTTAAGGCGGGGTGGTTCCCGGTCAACGGTATGACCGTGGGGGGCCTGAGCGGTATGAAGAAAATTGCCGATATTGCCTATCACGCCACGCTGCCGGTGATTCTGCTGGTTCTCTTCCGGACGGCGGCGAATTTTCTGAACATGAAGAGCAACGTTTCTCAGATCCGTCGGGAGGAATACATCACCACGGCCTACGCCAAGGGCCGGACGGGCAGGGGCGTGCTGCTGGTTCATGTGCTGCGCAATGCGATGCTGCCTTATACGGCGACGCTGTGCATCCAGCTGGGAGGGCTGCTGTCCGGCTCCATGATCCTGGAGGTCATTTTTGGCTGGAAGGGCATGGGCGAGCTGTTTTATACGGCGGTGCTCAGCTCGGATTATCCCACGGCGCAGCTGTGCTTTTTGATCTCCGCCGTGTGTACGGTAGGCGGAAATTTACTGGGAGATGTGCTGCTGGGGTGGCTTGATCCCAGAATTCGGGAGGGCCTGCAATGAAGGAACGGAAAACACCGCCCAAGCGGGCCTTTGCACCCAACGCCGCCATGATCTGGGGAGCCGTGATCGTGGGCGCTTTCCTGCTAATCGCCATTTTCGCTCCGCAGCTGGCGCCCTATGACCCCCATCAGCTGGGGGTGCCCTACTTAAAGCCCAGCGCCGAGCATCTGCTGGGCACCAATGACGTGGGGCAGGATATTCTCAGTGAGCTGATCTACGGCACCCGGATCTCCCTGTCCATCGGCATTTTTACGGCGCTGCTTGTAACGGTGCTGGGAACGCTGCTGGCGCTGCTGGGGGGCTACTACGGCGGAACGCTGGACAAGCTGGTAACGGGGCTGACCAATGTGACCATGGCCCTGCCCAGTCTGGCCCTGACCATGCTGCTTATTGCCTACATGAACCCGGGCAAAACCTCCATCGTCATTGCCATCAGCGTCACCGCCTGGACCGGAACGGCCCGGGTGCTGCGCGCCCGGGTATTGCAGCTGTGCGAGATGCCCTTTGTAAAAATGGAGAAGGCCCTGGGCATTTCTACGCCGGTGATCCTGTTCAAGCACATTGTTCCCAATCTCAAGGACATGATTTTGTCCCGGGCGGCCCTGGCGGTCTCCACGGCCATGATGTCCGAGGCGTCTTTAAGCTTTCTGGGATTGGGAGATTTCGGGGAGAAAAGCTGGGGAAACATCCTGCACTACGCGTTTTATCAGAACGGGGTCATTCGGGGCTATTATTGGTGGTATCTGCCCCCTATTATCTGTACCGCTCTGGCGACCCTGGGCTTTATGCTGCTGGGCTATTACGGCTTCCAGCGAAAGGAGGGATGACCCATGTTGGAGATCAACCATGTATCCGTAGAATTTGAGGGAGCCGGTGTAAAGGCTGTGGATGATATGTGCCTGTGCCTGCCGGAGGGCAGCCGCACCGCCATTATCGGGGAAACCGGCAGCGGGAAAAGCGTTTTGCTGGTGGCGATGATCCGTCTGCTGCCGCCCAATGCAAAAATTTCCGGAGAGATCCTTCTGGACGGTCAGGACCTGTTATCCCTGCCGGAAAAGCAAATGCAGAAGCTGCGGGGCAGCAAGCTGGCCTATGTGCCCCAGGGTGGCGGCGGCAGCATGAACCCTCTGATGACCGTTGGCTACCAGGTGGGAGAGCCCCGGATCATTCACGGAAAGGAATCCAAAAAATCGGCGCTGGCCGCGGCGGAAAAGCTGCTGGAACGGTTCGGGCTGACACCGGGCAAAGAGCGCTCCCGGGCCTATCCCCATATGTTCAGCGGAGGCATGCGGCAGCGGGCCATGGTGGCCATGGGTATCGCCGCCGGGGCAGGACTGCTGCTGGCGGATGAGCCCACCAAGGGCCTGGATGAGGCCCGGGTGCAGACGGTGACCCAGGCCTTCCGGCAGCTGCAGGGGGAGACGCTGCTGTGCGTGACCCATGACGTGCTGTTTGCCAAGGCCGTCAGTGACCAGGTCAGCGTCATGTATGCCGCCTGTCAGCTGGAGTGCGGAGAGACTCGTCGCGTATTGGAGCATCCCCTGCATCCCTACACCCAGGACCTGATCGCCGCCATGCCGGAAAACGGCATGCGCTATGAGGACCATGGCTTTGCGCCGCCCCACGAGGACTATCTGGAGGAGTCGAAGGGCTGCCGATACTATGACCGCTGCCGCCGCTGCTGGGAACGCTGCAAGGAAAATCCGCCCCTCTTTGATGTAGACGGGCAGAAAGTGAGGTGCTGGCTCTATGCTGATGGAAACCGTTGCGCTGACGAAGCGTTACGCTGACAACGGCGGTGTGACCGCCGTGGACCGGGCCCATATTTGTCTGGAACCGGGGGAGACGCTGGGGCTTTTCGGCCAGAGCGGAAGCGGAAAAACCACCCTGGGCATGATGGTGGCGGGGCTGCTGCGGCCGACCTCCGGGGAAATCCGGTTTCACGACAAGCCCGTTTCCATGAATTACACCGGGGAGGTCCGGCGGAGGATCCAGATCCTCTTTCAGCATCCGGAGACCTCCTTCAACCCGGAGCTGATCCTGCTGCGGAGTATGACGGAGCCCTACCAAAAATACCGGCTGCCCTATACCTACCAGGGAATGCTGGAATATCTGAAGCGGTTTGGCATTTATGAGGAGCATCTGATGCGCCGGCCGGCGGAGCTCTCCGGGGGAGAGCTGCAGCGGGCCTCGCTGGCAAGAATACTGTTACTGGAGCCGGAAATCATCGTGCTGGATGAGCCAACCAGTATGCTGGATGTGATCACCCAGGTCCAGGTCATCCACATTCTGAAGGACTATCAAAAGGAAAGCAACGCTGCCTTTTTGATGGTCTCCCACAACTGGGCCCTGTGCGATCAGGTCTGCGACCGGATCTATACCGTGGAGCGGGGCGTATTTACACCTTTGGAGGACGGCTGATGGATCGGATTTATTTTGACGAGTTGGCAACGGCGGTGTACCCCTCCCGGCTGCTGCATTCCTTTGGGGTCAACGGAAAGGTTTCCGGCAGCGTGGGCGCCATCGGGGAGATCCAGGGCAACGTGCTGGTTGTGCTCCACGGTCCTCTGGGCTGCGGCTTTCATTACCGATTCAGCGCCCGGCGGCGGCATCAGCCCTTTTACCGGGTACTGACAACGGACCTGGGAGAGGAGGAAATCGTTTTCGGCGGCGGAGAAAAGCTGGAGCGGACCCTCCGGGAGGCCTGGAGCCGCTATCAGCCGGAGCTGATTTTTGTGGTGCCCACACCGGTCAGCGACATCCTCAACGAGGCCGTTCTGGAAACAGCGGAACGGCTGCGGCGGGAGGGAATTCCGGTGGTGGGCGTCCAGTCGGAGCTGTTTTCCCATCGGGACAAAAACTACTCAAAAAACAGGCTGAAGGAGCTGTCCAAGCAGAAGCTTACGGGAAATGAGACCCTTGAAATGGAGCTGAAGGGCTGCGGCTTTACGGAAGCCCTCTACGCCATTGTGGGGCAGGTCATGGAAAAGCAGCCGGTGATTCCCGGCAGCGTGAATATAGAAACCGTGGGCTGGGGCAGCGAGGGAAAGCTGGTGCTGCGGGAAATTGAGAAGACTCTGGGCCTTGCGGGCATTACGGTCAACACCTGGATACCCAGTACCTCCGTGGAGCAGCTGAAAAAGGCACCGGCGGCACAGCTGAATCTGGTAAAACGTATCCGTTGGGCCCGGCGTATGAAGGCGCTCTACGGTACGGACTACCTGCACCTGAATGACAGCGGCCGGTATGTGGGACTGGACGGGATCGCCCGGTTTTATACGGATATCGGAGAAAAGCTTGGGCGGCAGGAGGCCATGGCGCAGGCTGTAGCCCGGGAGACGGACCGGGTACGGCAGCAGACCGCCCAGGCCAAGGCCTATATCCGGCAGCACCGGGGGGTACTGGTGTGCCGGGGGCTGCAAAGCGTGCCCTTCACCCTGAAGACCTATGCCAAGGAGCTGGAAATGCCCATTCAGGCGGTCTGCGTATTCCAGACCCAGCGGATGAAGGGGACCTCCGGCATCACCCCGGAAATAGAAGCCAATCTGATGGACCGTATCGACCAGGCGGTGGAATTGTTCTCTCCGGGGACGAAGGTGCTGGTCAATCCGGACCGGGCGTGTCTGGGGCGGCTTTTTGGCCAGGCAGATGCGGTGGTCGGCACCGAGGATCTGACTCTGGAAGGGCTGGGCGCACCACTGATCGGGGCGGTGAACCGGCTGACGGGGCCCAGCTTTGATTCCTATATCCGGATGGTAAAGCGGTTTGCGGCCTGCCTGGAGACGGCGGAGCCCCGGGAGGAGCTGGTGCTGGGGCGGATGCCCTTTGATACCGATGATTATCCCCGCTGCTCAAACGCCTCCACCTCCGCCGCCCGGCAGATGTGGGAGCGGATGTGGCTGGACAGAAGAAAGGAGGCACAGCCGTGAAAGCCGGATACGGATGCAAATTGTTTGGAGCGCAGCAGGTATTTACCGGGATCAGTGACGGGGTGACGCTGCTGCATTCCGTGGTAGGCTGCAATTTTGGCTCCATGGGCTATCATTTTACTGCCTGCGACATGTCAGACGTGCGTCAGAGCTGTACGGTGCTCAGTGACAGCGACATTGTATTTTCCGGAGAGAATTCCTTCCGCCTGGCGCTGGAGAATATGAAGGAGCTTTACAGACCCCGGCAGATCTTTGTTTTGCAGGGCTGTGTCAGCGATATGATCCAGGATGATCTGGCGGCTGTGGCCGGGGAATTTACCCGGGAGACAGGGATTCCGGTCCTGGTCCTGGAGGCCGCGGGTTACAGGGGAAGCTTTCAGGACGGCTACGAGGCCGCGGCCCTGGCGTTGGCGGGGCTCATGAAGCCTGCCGGGGAAGCGCCGGGCCCGGTGCCCAAAATCAATCTGCTGGGCCTTGGGGCGGATGACTACCGCCTCAAAGCGGATATTGACGCAATAGAGGGGCTTCTGGCCGGAAAGGCGGAGTTGGGCTGCGTTCTTGGGAAATGCACCTTGGCGGAGCTGGAACGGGCCCCGGAGGCTGCTCTGAATCTGTGCTTCGGCAGAGGAACGGCGCTGGCAAAGAAGATGTGCAGGGTGTATGGCATTCCCTATGCGGTGCTGGACTACCCCTATGGGCTGACCGGGGCAAAGAGGCTGTGGAAGGTGCTGGAGGAACGGCTGGGCCTGGATTACAGCCGGGAGGCCCGGGCCTTCCGGGAGGATACCGGCCGGGAGCTGAAGCGGGTCTATAGCTACCTGGAGGACTTTCTGAATGTACCCGTCAGCGTCCTTGCCTGCGGCAGCCGTTCCGGCGGCATGGCTGCGTTCCTGGGCCGGGAGCTGGGCTTCCGGGTAGAGGTGGCGGCGGCCCGGGAGGATACCCGGGAGCTGGAGGATTTTTACGACCGGGTGCGGCAGGGGGAGAGCGCCATGCTCTTTGCCAGCTCCTTTGAGCAGGAGCTGGGGGACGAGCTGGGGATCCCGGTGCTTCGGATAGACTATCCGGTATTTGACCGAGTGGTCCTCAGTGACCGGCCCTATGTGGGGGTCAAGGGCACACTGTGTCTGGTGGAGGACATCCTCAATGAAATATTCCATGGAAGGACCTTGAAAGGCGGGCTGTATCAGTGAAAAAAATCTGTGTGTACGGAAAAGGCGGCATCGGAAAATCCACCACGGTCACCAATGTGGCGGCGGCCATGGCGGACATGGGCCGGAAGGTGGCGGTGGTGGGCTGTGATCCCAAGGCGGATACCACCCGCTGCCTGACGGGGCGGCGTATCCCGACGGTCCTGGACCGACTGCGGAGCAATACCCAGGAGCCCTTTGGCGTTCTGGGCTACGGGGGCATCCTCTGCGTGGAGTCCGGAGGGCCGGAACCGGGAACCGGCTGTGCCGGACGGGGCATTGCCGGGGCTCTTCGGGAGCTTCGGGAGCGGGACCTGCTGGCGGACCGGGATGTGGTGATCTATGATGTTTTGGGCGATGTGGTGTGTGGGGGATTTTCCATGCCTCTGCGGGAGAACATTGCCCGGGATGTTTATCTGGTGACCACTGCGGATTTTATGGCCATGTATGCGGCAAACAACATCTGCAAGGGCATCGTTCGCTATGCCCGGGAGGGGGAGGCCCGTCTGGCGGGGCTCATTTATAACGGCCGCAGCGGCCGGGACGACGCGGAAATGGTGGAGACCTTTGCCCGGAACCTGGGTGCGGAGCTGACCGGCTCCATTCCCATGAGCCGGGAAATCACCCAGGCGGAGACCCGAAGAAAAACGGTCGTTGAGCTGTTTCCGGACAGCCCTGCCGCGGCGGGATTCCGGGCCCTGGCAGAAAAAATGCTGCTCCACGGCCCCGGTGTGGTCCCTGTGCCCATGGAGGAGAACGCTTTGGAGGAGCTATGCCGGTACTAAGCGAGAAATGGAAGGAGCACCCCTGCTTTGGGGGCTGCGGCCCGGGACGCTATGGAAGAGTGCATTTGCCGGTGGCGCCAAAGTGCAATGTGCAGTGCGCCTTCTGCGACCGGCGCTATGACTGCGCCAATGAGTCACGGCCCGGGGTGACCTCCCGGATCCTGACCCCGGAGCAGGCCGCGCAGCGGGCGGTGGAGGCGCTGCAAGAGGAACCCAAGATTCGGGTGGTGGGCATTGCCGGTCCCGGGGACCCTTTGGCCAACGGGGAAACCTTTGAGACGCTGCGCCTGGTCAAAGTTTTTTTGCCGGAGGCGCTGCTGTGCCTGTCTACCAACGGGCTGTGGCTGGAGGAACGGACGGATGATCTGCTGGCCTGCGGCGTGGATACGCTGACGGTCACGGTCAATACACTGCGGCCGGAAAACGCCGCCCGGCTCTACACTTATGTGACGGGGCCAGTGGGAAGGCTCACAGGCCTGGAAGCCGGGGAGTATTTGGTGGAGCGGCAGGCGGCGGGCATACGGGCCTGGCGAGAGGCCGGAGGCATATTGAAAATCAATACGGTCCTGGTTCCCGGCGTCAATGCGCGGGAGGTTTCCAAAATCGCGGACATGGCGCGGCAGGTGGGGGCAGCAGTCATGAATGTCATGCCCCTGATCCCCTGCGGCAGTATGGCCTGCGCCCCTGCCCCTACGGCCCGGCAGCTGTGCGAGGCCCGGGAGCTTGCCGCGAAGCGGCTGCCGGTTTTGCGTCATTGCCGCCAATGCCGGGCGGACGCGGTGGGGCTCGTCTGAACGTTACACATGATGCCGTCTTTCCCGGCTTCGGGAGGGACGGCTATTTGTTCAAAGAATAATTACTCGTGCATTTGTCCTGCCGCCGACAAAAAAGGCATTGATTTTTTCTTTGAGATCTGCTATAATAGCGGCAATGCAGGGTTAGTTCATCGGTAGAATGGTCGCTTCCCAAGCCACAGAGGCGGGTTCGATTCCCGTACCCTGCTCCAAAATAAAAGCAGCACCCGTTTGGGGTGCTGTTTTTTTATTCCAGGACGATGGCGGTGACGGCTTCGTACAGAGCGGCGGCATCGGGGCGGGAGACGAGGACCGTGGGGGTGCCGTTCAGGGTGACGAGGCTGGTTTCGGCGCTGTAGCGCCAGAAGGAGAGGGTGACGGTGGGGTAGTAGTCGTCATCGGTTTCCAGCTCGAATTCCAGCTCACAGGCCCGGGTGGGGGCGAGGGACTGGGCAGAGCCGGTGGAGGACATGGCGGTTAAGGTGGTGAGAATGTCTCCCAAGGCGGTTTCCCGGCTGTCTAAGCACCAGACGGTTTCCGTCTGGCCGGTGGTGTCCACGGCGGCCTCTGCGGATTGCTTGGGGATCACCTTCGGGGTAAAGCGCCAGGTTTCCCCGGCCAGGCGGACGGTGACGGCGGTTAAGGTGTCCGCATCCAGAAGGAGCACTTCGTCCGGAGTCAGGGTTTCCGGTGCGGAATCCCGGAGGGCGTTGACCGGCACGGCATCCATCCAATAGACCGCCTGGGAGCCCTGAATCTGGGCGTAGTACTGCCCCGACTTGGCAGCGCCGATGTTCAAAGTATAGGTCCCCTCCTCCGGGGTGGTATAGCGGACGGAGACGGTGAGGGTGGGGCTGTCCAGACCCAGGGAAGAAAGGTCTGTGGGCTTAAAGGCGGCGCAGCCGGTGAATTCCAGGTCCGTGGCCTTCCGAATCAGGGCCTCCGTCAGCTGGGTATCCAGCACCTGGGGACCGCCGGGGGTATCCAGAAACCAGATGAGGCTGTCGGAATAGGCCAGATGCTCCCCTTGTCGGTTCCGAACGGTCCAGCCGGTGCCGTCGGAACGGGTCAGGGTGACGCTTTCCAGGGTTTCCATGGCGGGGGCGGTCTCCAGGGCCGCCAGCTCCAGGAAGTCATAGTGGAAGGGGGTTAAAAGGTCCTCATGGGAGATATAGACCGCCCCATCCCCCAGGGAGAAATAGGTGCCGCCGTTCATGGCGGTGGCAGCACCCACGGAAAGGGTGGTACTGCCCACGGTGACGGTGGCCAGGGGGGTGTCCAGGCCGTACCGGCTGAGGGCACCGGGGGCGGTCAGGGTCCGGTCCGCCTCCAGGGAGGACAGAGTGGTGACCATGGTTTTCAGCTTTTCCTGGTCCAAGGGGAAGTCCGGGTCGGCTTCGTAGACCCAGGTGCCATCCCGGTTTTCGAAGGTCCTGCCGTCCACGGTGAGCCGGTCTCCCACGGGGACGGACAGGGACAGGGCGGTAGAAATTTCCGCCTCCGCGCTGCCGGTCTTCCGGGAGACGGCTAGGCCCGCGGCGAGAATCACCAACAGGGCCAGAACCATCAGAAAAATGGTTGACTTCTTTTTCATCTGCGTTTCCTCCGGACGGTGATGACCACACCTACGGCCAGCAGGAAGCCGGGAATCACCGCCAGGAAGACGGCGGCAAAGACATTCGCGGTGGCATCGGACATGGTCAGGTATTCATTTTCCAGGCTCTTGGGGTGGATGGAGATGTTGTCCTCCTGGCCGGAGAGCCAGCTGACGGAATTGACGAGGAAGTCCTGATTACCGCCGGAGACCCGGCTGTCGGCCTGCTCGTCCAGAATCCCGGTGCAGCCAATCCAGACCACCCGGCTGGAAAGTCCGTCGTCCAGGCGAAGCTCCGAGGCGGCGGCCAGGGTGAAGGGGCCGGTGATGTCCCCGGATTCCTTCTGGGTGGTGGTGGCCCCCAGACCGGCGATTTTGGAATAGGCCCGGGAGGAGGTGCGCAAGAGGGTGTCCGCCGCAATCCCCGTGCCCTGGGTCAGGGTGATGCCGTGGGCGATGGGCAGGAGGACATAGTAGCCGCCGGTAATCAAGGGGGCGGTGATGGTGTGGCTTTCCAGGTCCGGCATCAGGTAATAGGGGGTTGCCAGGGCAAAATAGTTGCTGCTGCCCTCCACCACCACACCCTCCTGGGCGCTGAGGCCCCAACGGGACAGAAGGGCTTCCAGCTTTTCGGGCCGCTGGGTATCCATGGGACCGGAGACATAGAGAAGGCTTCCGCCGTTCATCAGGTATTCCTCTACGGCGGTCAGTTCCTCATCCCCAAAGTCCTTTTCCGGGCCCAGAATCGCCAGCGCGGCGGCATCCTCCGGCACGGACTGGGAAGACAACAGGGAAATCTGGGCCGTTGACAGGTTGGCGCTGTCCAGGGCCTGGGTGAAGGAGGCGGGCAGGGTGTCCTCCCCGTGGCCGGTGGTGAGATAGACCTTGGGAAGGGAATCGCTGGTGACGAACTGGATGGCACCGGTGAGCTTCTGCTCCCCGGCGAAGGTTTGGGAATAGGAGCCGGTATTGTAATAGGTGTCCTCGTCGTAGGGGTAGATATCGTAGTAGCTGATATACCGGTAGCGGGTGCCCTGGGTGACCAGCAGGGAGTTGTTATAGACCTGGGTAACGCCGTAGTCATCCAAAAACGTGGGATACAGGTCCGGGTCCCGGGGGGTGAGGACGAAGTGGGCGGACTCCGCCTGGTAGCTCTCCAGCAGCTGCTGCAGGCCCGCGTCCTCCTGGCCGGACTGGACAATCCAGTAGACGGTCACGTCCTGGGAAAGCCCCTGCAGCAGCTCCCGGCTCTGCTGGGACAGGGAATAGAGCTTGCTTTCCGTCACATCCCGGCGGGTGAGGGATCGGGGCAGGGCCTGGGCGAGGAAATTGAGGGCAATGACAATGGCCAGGGTCAGGCCGCAGATCAGCACGCTGTAGCCGCCGGAACGGAAGGAGCGGCTATGCAAAAGGTTTTTTAAGGCTTTCATTCACTCCACCTCCGCTTTTCCAAAACCTGGACGGTCAGCACCAGGAAAAAGGCGGCGACGGTTGCGTCGTAGACGACCGCCGTCAGGTCCAGTACGCCGGTGACGGACACATAAAACCGGGAGAACAGGGACAGCTGCTGGATCCACTGGGAAAACAGCCCCTCAAAGGCTGTGGGCGCCAGGGCATAGCCCAGCAGCACCGCGGCCAGGGCCAGCATGGTCACCACGCCGCAGAGCACCCCGTTTTTCGACAGCCCCCAGACCCCCAGCCCCAGCAGAAGGGCGCACAGGCACAGGGCGGCTACGGAAGCGGCGGCGGAGCCGGGGAGAAGGGAAGCCAGGCTCTCCAGAAAATACAGGCACAGCATCACAAGAAAGCACAGCCCCGCCGCGGCCACCGGGCTTTTGGTCAGACAGGACAGAAACAGGCCGATGGCCAGCAGCGCCGCCCCCAGGCAGAAAAAACCGAAAATGGCGGTATAGCCGGCGGCCATGGGCACCGTGCCGCTGCCGCTGAGCAGAACCGGGTACAGGCAGAGAACGGCGGTGGGCAGGGCCAGCAGGGTTAAAAGGGCCAGATACTTTCCCAGCACCACCTGAGTCATGGACAGGGGCAGGGCATAGAGCAGCTGGTCCGTCTTCTGGTGCCGCTCCTCGGCAAAGGTGCGCATGGTGGCAAGGGGCACCAGAATGAGATAGAGAAAGCTGAGGCTTTGCAGCACATAGGCAAAGTTGGCAAGGCGCATATTCAGGCTGTAGGCCAGGGTATAGATGCCGCCAAACAGCAGCAGAAAGGCGCTGAACAGATAGGCCGTCAGCCCCGTAAAGGCCGAGCCCAATTCATGAAGGAAGGTTGCTTTCACGTTTGGTCCTCCTTTCCGGTAAGCTCCAAAAAGATATCCTCCAGGCTGGCTTTTTCCTGGGTCATGCGGAGGATGGGGGCGTTCTCCTTGGCAAAGCGGAAAAACAGCTGCCGGGCCAGGGAATCCAGGTTTTCCCGTTTGGTCTCCATACGGATGGAGACCCGGCGGCCCTCCAGGGGCTCCAGGGTGTATTGGCAGTCCGGAAGGCCGGTTAGCAGCTGCCTTGCCGCCTGGATCCCAATCTCGGCCTCCACATCCAGGGCGGCCCCGGCCCGGAGGGCCTGGAGCTGTGCGGGGGTGCCCTGGGCGGCCAGGCGACCCCGGGAGAGAATCAGAATATTATCACACACCGCCTGGACCTCCGAGAGAATATGGCTGGAGAGAATCACAGTGCGGTTTTTCCCCAGCTCCCGGATCAGGGCGCGAATCTGGGTAATCTGCAGAGGGTCCAGGCCAACCGTGGGCTCGTCGAGAATGATGAGCCTGGGGTCACCCAGAATGGCCTGGGCCAGGCCCACCCGCTGGCGGTAGCCCTTGGACAGGTTTCCAATCAGGCGATGGCAGACAGGGGTTACCTCCGTCAGCGCCATGACCCAGTTAAGCTCCCGGTCTGTGTCGGAAATGCCCTTGGCCCGGGCGACGAAGCGGAGATATTCCTCCGGGGTCCGGTCCGGGTAGAGCGGGGGGATTTCCGGCAGATAGCCCAGGCTTTTCTTGGCCCGCAGGGGCTCGTCCAGAATGTCTACGCCGTCGATTTTCACGGTGCCGCTGCTGGGGGCGAGGCAGCCGGTTAAAATATTCATAGTGGTGGACTTTCCGGCCCCGTTGGGGCCTAAGAGCCCGGTAATGCGGCCCTCCGGCACGGTAAAGGACACGTCCGAAAGCGCCGGATGCCCGCCGTAGCGTTTGGTCAAATGGGATGCTTCAATCACGGGATAACCTCCTTGTTCCGAAAATACTCCATTTTCATAATTCTATAGTTTATGCCACGAAGCTGAAAGAAACCTGAAAAAGGGAAGAAGAGCTGTAAAGAATCTGTGAAGAAACTTTGCAGTCCTTCCTGATTCCAACAAAAACGGCGGCCAAAAGGTGGTATGATGCGGGAAAAGGAAGGGAGGATGGCAACATGGGAAGCCGGATTGCGGCAATGCTGATTTTCTTGGGAATTGTGTGCACCCCCGCCCGGGCGGAGGGGGCCATCGCCTTTGGGGGCGGAGCAGGGGCGGCGGTCTACGCCGCGGATGGGCAGACGGCCATCGATCACCTTTTTGGCAGCAGCCCCGCCATCACTCCGGGGGAACGGCTGGAGGACGGGCTGTGCGTCCTGCCCCAAGAGGACACGGCGCTGTTCCTCCGCTGCCCGGAGGTCCCGGAGGCGCTGCGGGGACTTCGGCTGACGGTTTCCCGGGGGGAAACCGGGCTCTACGACGGCGACCTGGAGGAGGCGGGGCTCATCCCCCTGGGCGAGTTTCCCGCCGGAAGCCGGACCATGCTGGAAATCCATTTGCAGATTCCGGAAAATCTTCCGGAAGAGGGCCACAGCGCCTGGGGCCAAATCTCCTGGCAAATCCTTGCCATCTCCGAGGAGACTCCCCAAACCGCTGATACCGCCCACCCCACCGCCGCCGCCGCCACCGGCACCCTCACCGGCCTTGCCCTGGCGGCCCTGCAAAAGCGGAGGGAGAAGAAAATACGGGAAACGGAAAAATAACCCTTGACATTTGGCCTCCCATCGGGTATAATTCAACATGTTCCAGCCATGGAGGCTTAGCTCAGCTGGTTAGAGCGCATGCTTCACACGCATGAGGTCACAGGTTCGAGTCCCGTAGTCTCCACCAGTAAAAAACACCACCCTGTTGGGTGGCGTTTTTTTACTCTCGGAAAGTCGGGGACTCGAACCCATTTAAATGCAAAATGCCGGTGGCATTTTGCGGCAGCCAGTTCAAAAACTGGCTGCAACCATATGATTTTGCCCTGGGGGCAAAATCAGCAATCGAGTCCCGTAGTCTCCACCAAATAGTGCAAATCCGAACTCATTCTTTTTCGTGAAGCACTGTGTCGGATTTGTTTTCATAGTAGAGGACGTAGGTTAAACTGCGTCCTCTTTTTTAGGTGTCTCGTAAGTAAGAGCCTGTTTGGAATCTCCAATACCAGCAGTGGTCGGGTCAGTCACGATACCGAGAATCGTGAGGACTGCGAACAGGGCGTTTACGACTGCCAACAGTTTGTCTCCCAGCTTACCCAAATCAAGGGTGTAACCGAAGACAGCGGCAATCACCTGTATTGCGGTATTAAATTATCAGCGGTCAAAGAGGAACTTCAACAGACTTTCTATCAGTCGCCCGACGATATGCTCCTGCATATCCGTGTTGATCTGTCCGTCCATTTTCGCACAAGAGCGGATATATCCGGCATAATGGGATAGAACGGCGGCAACAGCTTCCGGGTCGCCCTCGCTTGCCTTAACGATTGTTTCATAGGGAAGTAGCTGGCTTATAGGACAAGCCCTCCAACTTTGCCCGTAGCTGCCGCAAAATCATCTGAATACGCTGCCCGGTTGTGTTGCCTGCCCGTCCATATCTCTGTCCAATCTCTCTATGCGTCCATCGTTGGAAGTAGTATAGGAAAATGATTTCCTGTTCCATCTGTGATAGTGCGGACAGAGCTGTGGCAAGCTCTGGACTTTCCAAAAGCACCATCTGGCCGCAGACGAAAAAAGGATAGCTATTCATGGCAGCTTGCTCCGCAAAATACTTATCTATGGTACTGAATGGATAGTGCTTTTCTTCTATCAGATATTCAAGTGAGATTTCCCGCTTGCGGCGGCTGCGTATGCTTCGGGCTGCGTCTATGGCAGCATGACGAATGACGGTCTAGCAAAAAACATCGTGTGTATGCCGGATATGCTACTTCATTTAATATTCTTTTTTGTCATAAATATAGACTGTTATGGGACAAGAAATAACAAATGCAAGCAGCGCACACACAAAAATAATTGCGCCACCTAAAAGGATTTGTGTTGTAGTCATGGGGGCTGGGAACAAAGTGTTTATAAGAGTTGTAAGCCCCATAACAAGCCCAATCCCGCACAGTAAGCTAATGACTAAAAACACCTCATTTCGTTCTTCTCCTCCCATATAAAACAGTGGGAAAAATATAGCTCCCATAAACAGGCTTATTCCAACGCCTGCCATAAACAGCATGAAAATATCTGTATTTCTGTCAAAAGGGAAACCATGTAGCATGACGGACAGCGCTGCTCCAATTCCTGCAAAAGCCATTCCAACAACTAACCACAGAAATAAACTCAAAAAATAACTCTGCACAATGGTAGACCGTTTTACGGGTGTGGTAAGCTTGTATTTGCTCCATTTTCCATTGCTTTCCTTTCGCAGACTTGCAATCGAATTGAAAGAGAATCCAATCATAGCCAACAGCATATAGCCAATAATCAATGATGTGTCCTTTTTGTCAATAGCGACAACAAAAGCACCCACGAGCAAATTGGCCACCGTATCCTTGCTCTCGGGTGCATACATCCAGCCGGTCACGTCACCGCCGCAATTGACCTTATCTGGTCTGGGACTCCAGCCGGTAGGTGAAGTCCTCCGCTTTGACGATATCTTTCAGATCATATTCTTTGCCAGTGGCAGTGAGGTCGGCAACCGTGCTGCCGCTCATGTTTTCGTTCAGATCAATGGCAATGAGCACGCCTTTGACGCCGCTGACGGCGTAGGCAAAGCCGTTTCTGGCGTTGAACTGCACAATCTCCAGACTGCCGCCGTCGGCATTCATTGCGCCGGAGTTGTAGCGTCCAGCCAACTCCATCTGCAAAGACGCATTCTCACCGTTATAAACGTTATAAAAACCCTTAATGCGCTCATCACTTGTCACAACCGGCGTGTAGTCCGCCGCCATCGCCGTTGTCGAAAGCAGCATAACCGCCGAAAGCAGACCGCACACGCCCCTTACAATTCGTTTCATGGAAATGCCTCCTGTTTCAGAATCGGAATCTGATATTCCTGAGTCTACATTGTAGCGAAGGCGTATAAAATCCGAAACCATGTTTGTGTAAAACATTTCAGAAGTCGTGTTTGAGAAAGTGACAGCAAAATTACGCTTTTTACAATCATTTTACAGAAATCCGGTCGATGCTTTTACATGGATATGCTACCTTGAATATTGGGTATCCAGCGGAATAAGAGAATAAAACCGGCCATGATGCAGCTGCGCAGGAAATACCGGTTTCGCCAAGGGGCAGGTAGCGGCTTTTCTGCAAAATCGGATATCCTAAATAATGATTTTTGAAATGAGGTAATAATTATGATGTATAAAACGATCGTGATCGACTACGCACCCAAGGCAAAGAAAATGGCCGCGGCGATTGAACAGACTGCGAACGAAAAGGCGCAGGCCGGCTGGGAACTTGTGACGTTCTCTGTGACGAACTCCGCAAAAGCCATTCTGGTGTTCCGCACGCCTGACGCGGCGCTGCCGGAGCAGACGGTCGAGGCAGCCGGTGACGCAGAATGAAGCAGGCAATCATCGACATCGGCTCCAACTCCATCCGCCTGACACTTTACGAAACAGAGGGGCAGAGCTTCAAAATTCTCTTTCGCGAGAAGATCATGGCGGGGCTTGCGGGTTATGTGGAGGACGGAAAGCTCAGCGCCGAGGGCATTGAGTGCGCGTGCGCGGGACTTTTGACCTTCCGCAAAATTTTGCAGACGCTGCAAATTGAAAACGTTCGCATTTTCGCGACGGCGTCCCTGCGCAATATCTCCAATACCGAACGCACTCTGTCCGTCATCCGCGCGGCAACCGGTTTTTCGGTCGAGGTCATCTCCGGCGAGGACGAGGCGCTGTTCGGCTATGCGGGCGCAATGCAGGAGCTGCACCTGACCGGCGGCGCGTTTCTGGACATTGGCGGGGCGAGCACGGAAATTGTCACGTTTGAGGATGGCACGCCGGTAGATTTTGCGAGCTTTCCTATCGGCTCTCTGAGCCTGTACCGCCGCTGCGTCAAGAAGATCCTGCCGGGAGACGGTTCTTTGAAGCGTCTGCGGCAGGAAATTTCTAAAACCATCGACGTCAGTGACGGCGCGCTTACCCCGCGGGCGCTGCTCGTCGGCGTCGGCGGTACGGCACGCGCCGCGCTCAAATTGGCGCGGCATTATTGCGGAATCTCGGACGATTGCCGCAGCATGACCGCCGAGCAGCTCGACAGTCTTTGTGCGTTCCTTTGCAGCGGCAAAAAGGAAGCCAGCGACCTCATTTTACGGCTGGAAGCCGAGCGCATCCATACACTTGTGCCGGGACTGCTCATCTTGCAGCATGTGTTTCATCTATTCCATGCAGAACAATTGGTCGTCGGCAAATACGGCGTCCGGGAAGGGTATCTATGCCAAAGAATTTTGAAGAACCATACAGATATACCCAGAACCGCGAACTGAGCTGGCTGCGTTTTGACCGGCGTGTGCTGGAAGAAGCGGCAGACCCGGGCGTTCCCGCGTTGGAGCGGCTGAAATTTGTTTCGATCTTTTCAAGCAATCTCGATGAATTCTTCATGGTGCGTGTAGGCAGTCTCTTCGATCTTGCTCACATGACGCCGGATAACACCGACAACAAAACCGGCTGGACACCGGCGGAGCAGCTGCACCATATTTACCGCGTCATTCCGGGTCTGCTTGCCATGAAGCAGCAGATCTATGCCGCCGTCATGGATGAGCTTGCGCGCAGCGGTGTGCAGGATGTTTTGTCCGAGGCACTGGGTACCGACGATTTGAAGCAGATCAACCGCTTTTTCAAAACAGAGCTGCTGCCGGTCCTGTCTCCTATTGTGATCGCACCGAATCACCCGGTGCCGCATCTGGTCAACAAGCGGCTGTATGCCGCCGCGCTGCTGGAAAGCAAAAAAGGGCACAAGGTCGTCGGCATTGTGCCAGTGCCGGACAGCACGCCGCCGTATTTGCTGCTTGCGGATGGGAAGCGCTTTGTGCGTACGGAGAATATCCTCCTGCGCTGGCTGCCGACGCTGTTTGATGCTTACACGGTGCGGGAAAGCTGTATTCTGGCTGTGACGCGCAACGCAGACATCAGTTTTGACGATGAAAAATTTGATGACAACGAGGAAGATTTCCGCCGTCAGATGAAAAAGCTGCTCAAGCAGCGCGATCATCTCGCCGTCGTGCGGCTGGAGCTGAGCAGAACGGTCTCGGAGGAATTTCAGAAAATTCTATCCATGCTCGTTCGTGTGCAGACGCATCAGGTATTTGTGGACGAGTGTCCCCTCAATATGCGCTACGTGTTCCGCCTGATTGGCGAACTGCCGAAGGAAGGCTCCTCCCGACTTCTGTATCCTTCCTACCGTCCGCGCTGGGCGGAGGACTTGCAGCATGATCAGCCTATGCTTACGCAGATTCAGCAAAAAGACCGCCTGCTGTTTTATCCCTACGATTCCGTTGAGCCGTTTCTGCGCCTTTTAAACGAAGCGGCGGAAAATCCGCAGGTGTTGTCGATCAAAATCACGATCTACCGGCTGGCCTCCTCGTCCAGAATTGCGCAGACACTCTGCCGTGCGGCGGAAAACGGCAAGGAAGTATTGGTTCTCATGGAGCTTCGCGCCCGCTTCGATGAGGAAAACAACCTTGTGTGGTCAAAGATGCTGGAGGAGTCCGGATGCCAGGTGATCTACGGCGCGGAGGGCTTCAAGTGCCACAGTAAAATTTGCCTGATCACGCTTCGCAGCCGCAATAAAACCAGCTACCTCACGCAGATCGGCACGGGCAACTATAACGAAAAGACCAACGCCATGTATACGGATCTCTGCCTCATGACCGCCGACCAGACGATCGGTGAGGATGCGGCTGCGTTTTTCCGCAATATGCTCGTCAACAAGCTGGACGGCACATATCAGCAGCTCTGCGTATCGCCTTTTGGCATCAAAGAAATGCTGATTCAAAATATTGGCCGGCAAATAGCGCTGGCACAGAGTGGCTATGTCTGCATCAAGGCTAACTCCGTCACCGAGCGCGAAGTCATCGACAAGCTGGCGGAGGCTTCCCGTGCGGGCGTTGAAATCCAGCTCATCATTCGCGGCATCTGCTGCATTTTGCCTGGCGTACCGGGCGAGACGGATAACATCCATGTCACGAGCGTCATCGGGCACTTCCTGGAGCATGGCCGTATTTATCAGTTCGGACGCGGTGAAAATGCAGAGTATTATATCTCCTCCGCCGATCTCATGACGCGCAACCTCAACCGCCGTGTGGAGATCGCCTGCCCGGTTCACGATATGCTTTTGCGCGAACAGCTCAAATGGATTCTGGATTCTCAGCTCCGCGATACGGCGAAGGCCAGTCTTCTGTTGCCGGACGGCAGCTATTGCCGCAAGCACAGTGCCGTGCCGTTTGACTCGCAGGAGTACTTCATGCAGCAATCACCGCACGAGCCTGTGCAGCCGGTCAGGGAAGCACCAAGGTTCCTTCGGCGTCTGAAAAAGCTGATGAAAGGTGTGCCTCGCACATGAAACAGGTATTCCGCCGCCTGGCATTTTTGCTGGTACTGCTTGCTTTGCTGACCGGCGTCTACTATATGCTCTGGCCGCACAGCTTTGCCGATCTGCAGCCGGAATGCGATTCCATTACAATTCTTCGCGTGGATACCGCCGAGGACTACTCACTCACAACCACAAAGGAAACTTATTCGGCGGATTCCCCGGAGTTTGCGCAGATCATGGACATCCTCTCCCGCTACACCTATCACCGTTCTTTCCGGACGCTGATGCGCGCAAACAATATTGAAGGCAATCATGTGGGCTTCTGGCTCCACGTTTATCTGGATCATGGCAATGAACGCGTGGACTTCTCCTGCGGCGGCACGGGCGAGATCCTCATCGACGGTCTTGCCTGGCGTGTCGGCTATTGGGGCGACCGCACGTCACTGTCCATGATGACAGAACTATCGGAAGTATTTGGAAAGTAGCTCGTCAAAGGGAGGAAGCTATGAAAAAAGATAAAAGCACGTTGAACAATCTCTCACAAAAAGAGCCGGTTTCATCCAATGACAGCGGCAGCGGCCTTGCCATTGGCCTGAGCCTTGGTATCCTCTTCGGGATCTTGACGGACAATCTTGGTCCTGGTATGATGATCAGTACTGCCGCCGGCCTGTGCGCAGGCTCAGCAGGCGGGGCATGGAGAAGAAAGAAAGCGCAGGAAGATCATCAGGATGAAAAACAACCGTAAATTTCGTAAATATGTGCCGTCGGCGCTTCTGTTTCTGTTATTTGAGGCGGTGGCAGTTACGCTGCGGCTCACGAAGGACAATCTGTTCTATCTGCTGAATTTCAGCTATATCGGAGCCTGCCTTGGATTGGGGACGACGCTCTTTACCGCCGGGAAACGCTATGCCCGGCATTTTGTGCAGCTGGCGGTCGGGTGCTACATGCTGCTGTATCTCGGTGTGATCTCCCGCGAGAATATGCAGATCGAGGGCTTCTGGTATTATCTGTTCCTCGGCGTTTTTGAAGCGGCGACCATCCACTATGCGGTAGCAAAGATCTTCGGGCCGCTGCTCTTTGGGCGCGGTTGGTGCGGCTACGCCTGCTGGACGGCGATGGTGCTGGACTTTCTTCCCTACAAGCAGCCGCAGAAGCCGCGAAAGGAGCAGCTGGGCGTCCTGCGCTACGGGATGTTTGCGCTGTCGCTGGCGCTGGTGTCCGGGCTGTTTCTGATGAAGGTTGCAAATTTGGAGCAGATCATGTTCTGGCTGTTTCTCGCCGGAAATGCGCTCTATTACATCGCAGGCATTGCGCTTGCCTTTGCCTTCAAGGACAACCGGGCGTTCTGTAAATATCTGTGTCCCATCACGGTGTTCCTCAAGCCCATGAGCTATTTCTCCCTGCTGCGTGTCCACTGCGACGAGAGCAAATGCGTCCATTGCGGCAAATGCCTGCGGGTCTGCCCCATGGATGTGGAGGTCAATAAAGAATCCTGCAAACGAAAAAACGGGACGGAGTGCATCCTCTGCTACGAATGCACGAAGACCTGCCCCACAAAAGCGCTGCATTGACCCGCATTCCACGCAGATTCTACCGCCGGGGGATGGTTTCTTTCCCGGCGCTGCACTATGCTCAGAGCATCTTCAACACAGGAGGCGTTCCAAATGAACCAGACAGGCATCGGCGGCTATATCGCGCACAAGCGCAAGGAACAAAATCTCACGCAGGAGCAGCTGGCGCAGCAGCTCGGCGTGTCCAACAAGACCATTTCAAAATGGGAAAACGGAAAGTGTATGCCGGATTACAGCATCATTCAAACACTCTGCGACGCGCTCCATGTAACGCTCCCGGAGCTGATGGACGGAGAGGATGCAGCAGAGGACAGCATGCGCGTCTACGACGATGAACAAATTCTCGACCTGCTGCGCCGCACACAGGAGCTGGAGCGTCAGAAAGGCGTCCTCTGCGGCTTTGTCCTCATCGTTCTCGGCATCGCCAGCAGCGCCCTGTCCAAAACCACCGGCGGAACAGATGTGCAGGACTTCCTCTCCGGGATCCTCATGGGTCTGTCCGTCGCAGAAATTCTGGCAGGCATCTGGGCCGCCGGAAAGAAGCTCTTGAAACAATAAAAAAACACCGTCTTCTTCGAGCCAACCGTTCGGTTCAAAGAAGGCGGTGCGTTTATTTTGTTTATTGCTTCGGCACATCCTCCAGCCTAAGCAGCCACGCCGGGAGCGTGCAGATCAAACGCGCTGACGAACCGGGAGAGGTCGGAGAACATCAGCCAGACCGTAAAGATAAACGGCAGCGACAGCAGCGTGAACCACTGGTTAAACAGCAGGAACAGCGACATGATGACGGTCAGTACGCCGTCGCGCGGCAGCCAGCCGGAGCCGATCAGCACACCGCTCATCCCGGCAAACACCACAATCTCCGTGATGCCTGCCGCCAGCATGAAAATGCCGAGCATCAAGCCCACCGACAGCAGTCTAGTCCTGCCTGCCAAATTCGTCTTGCATCATTTTCTACAAAATGAACATTTCGGACAGAAGCCGTTTTTGACCTATTTTCTGCTGTGCGGTGAGATTTAATCTTTGCGGGAATTATTTTTCTTAAATTTTTCAAAACGCGGGCTGCGATTTTTACATACGCCTTCTAAAATCAGCCCCGTAAGTAAGTCATTTCAAAGCGCGTAATACAGAGAGGAGACTCCAATGAACGCAAAAAAGATCATCAGTGGAATTTTGAGCGCTGCGCTGGCGCTGAGCATGGCGGCCTGTTCCGCCGCTCCGGCTACGACGGAGCAGCCGGCGGCGCAGCCCGCCCAGACGCAGACACAGGCTGCCGCGGAAACGCCGAAGCAGGAAGCTACCGCGCCCGAAACGCAGTCCGCCGCACAGCAGGTGGAATCCGCGAAGGCTCCCAAGTACGTATTCTTGTTCATCGGCGACGGCATGAGCTACCCGCAGTTCCAGGCTGCGTCCGACTACCTCGGCGCACTGGCAGACAGCGACTATACGCAGGCGCTTCCCAGCAACAGCTACGACGACCGCGCGGGCGCGGTGCTCGATGGCCCCGAGGCGCTGAACTTTATGAATTTTGACGTTGCCGGTTCTGCCGTGACCTACGATTCGTGCAGCTTTGCGCCGGACTCGGCCTCCACGGCAACCTCCATCGCCACCGGCTACAAGACCTACTCCGGCATGATCAACGTGGACATCACCGGCTCCACACCTTATGAGACGATCGCGGAAAAGCTCCACAGCCAGAAGGGCTGGAAGGTCGGCATCATCAGCTCCGTCAACCTCAACCATGCGACCCCTGCCGCGTTCTACGCCCATCAGGCCAGCCGCAACAATTACTATGAGATCGGCGAAGAGCTTGTAGCGTCCGGCTTTGAATTCTTTGCCGGCGGCGGCCTGAAAAAGGTCACCGGCCCCGACAAGGACAAGACCAGTCTCTATGATCTTGCAGCGGACGCAGGCTACAAGGTCACCTACACGCAAGCCGACGCCGAGGCCGTCACCGCTGCGGACGAAAAGGTA
Organism: uncultured Eubacteriales bacterium; assembly: GCA_900556935.1. Lineage (GTDB taxonomy): Bacteria > Bacillota > Clostridia > Oscillospirales > Oscillospiraceae > Faecousia. The sequence goes on from USQL01000006.1 coordinate 25,777, forward strand.
ATCCTGATCGACGAGCATCTGGCGGACTCCGATGCCATGGACTACGAAATGGACCGGCAGGACGGCGAATGGGCGCTGGCCGACTATGTCGAAAAGGGTATTGAGGTCCTTGACAACGACACCGGCTTCTTCATGATGTGCGAGGGTGGCAAGATCGACTGGGCCTGCCACGCCAACGACGCTGGCGCAACTGTGACCGATACGCTGGCGCTGGCCGATGCGGTGCAGGTCGCCATCGACTTTGCCAAGGAGCACGCGGACGAAACGCTCATTGTTGTAACAGGTGACCATGAAACCGGCGGTCTCACGATCGGCTTTGCCGGTACGGACTATGATACTTACCTCGACAGCCTTGCCAATCAGACGATCTCCTATGCCCAGTTCGACGAGCAGTATGTCGCCGCCTACAAGGAAAACGGTACGAGCTTTGAAGATGCAATGAAGGATGTGGAAAAGCTCTTCGGTCTCAAGCTCTCCGGCGAGGAAACAGACCGTCTGGTGCTGACGGATTATGAGGTACAAAGGCTGCGCGCTGCCTATGATCTTGCAATGTCCGACACGTCCTCCGACGATTACACGCAGGAGCAGTATGTGCTCTACGGCACCTACAACCCCTTCTCCGTGACTGTTACGCATATCCTGAACAACAAATCCGGTGTGGACTTCACCAGCTACTCCCACACGGGGCTGCCGGTCGCGGTCTTTGCCGACGGCAATGGCGCGGACGCATTCACCGGCTACTACGACAACACCGAGATCTACCAGAAGATGGCTTCTCTGGTGGGCGTGCAGTAAGACGAAACAAGCAAGGCAGGGGGCAGGCGCCTCCTGCTTTCTGCATGGGTAAAATAGAATGAATGGATTTCAAAAACTGATACAATCAAAAACGTTTTTTCCGGTTCTCGTGTCACTCGCTCTGATGCTGGTTCTGATCTTCCTGCCCACGGGTTATGAGGGCGCGCTTTCCTACCAGAACGCCGACCGCGTCCCCGCGCTGGTCTTATCCACCGACGAGAGTGATATCTACGACACCGGCCTTGTCCGCACCGGCGATCAGCGCTGCCGCGTGCGCATCCTCGGCGGGCAGTTTGCCGGGACGGAAGCCGATGCGGTCAACCGTCTGAGCGGCTCGCTCGCGCAGGACAAGCTGTTTTCCGCCGGAGAAAAAGCCTTTGTCGTGGTGAGCCATAGCGGGGATGCGATCACGACCATCTACATGACCGACCATTTCCGGCTCGGAAAAGAAGCTGTTCTGGCGGGGCTTTTCCTGCTGCTCCTTCTGATCTTTGCAAGAGGAACGGGACTGCGCGCCATCCTGTCCTTTATCGACACCATCCTTCTCATGTGGAAGGTGCTGGTGCCGAGCCTGCTGAACGGATATAACCCCATCTGTGTTTCACTGGGGCTTGTCATGGTGCTGACAGCGCTGATTTTGATGCTGATCTATGGCTGGGATCGGCGGTTTTTGGCGGCTGTGTCGGGCGCGGCACTCGGGATTCTGGTGACGGCTGTGTTGGGCGCGGTGTTCACGAACCTGTTTCAGATCCACGGCGCGGTCATGGAATCGAGCGAGAGCCTGCTCTATGCCGGGTATCAGCACCTCGATCTGACGAAGATCTTCATTGCGTCGATCTTCCTCGGTTCGTCCGGCGCAGTCATGGATCTGTCTGTGGACATCTGCTCGGCGGTCTATGAGGTCGTGCAGAAAAAACCGGGCATCCGCGCAAAAGAAGCCATCGCCTCCGGCTTTGCAGTCGGCCGCGCAGCCTGCGGCTCGACGACCACGACGCTGCTGCTGGCGTATTCCGGTAGCTATATTGCGCTCCTCATGGTCTTTATGGCACAGGGCACGCCGGTGGAGCTGATGCTGAACTACAAATACGTCGCCGCCGAGATCGTCCATACCATCGTCGGCTCGTTCGGGCTCGTCACCGTCGCGCCGCTGACCGCCATCACAAGCGGCTGGCTCCTGACACGCGGAAAAAGGAAGCTATGAAAAAAGAGCCAGTCGCGAAAGTGAAGGCCCAACTCATTTATATAATGATTTTGAAATTGTGTTTTTGAGAAGAGAATACCCTTGACAAATCTCGTCTCAATAAAAGCATGATAACGGCAAAAACTTTTGCGTTTGAAAGTGTCGCATAAAAATTATTCTTCAAGAGTCCTTTCATATCCGTTCCCCCTTTACCAATAGTAGCATGATTTCATCAACAGAAACATGGTCTATCACAATGCCCTTGTATTTTTTCTGTGCGTCTTTCCCGTTGGAAACCAGTACGTCTATTTGAAAATCACGTTTCCGATAGGCAAGAATGTCTTTTGGGTCTAATGCAAGAAATTGACTTTCCTTGCAGCGCATAACCGCATAGTTATATGCCAAATTATTTTTTGATACGGTCATAATGGGCTTGCCATTATGGATAAAGGTGATGTAATCCGCAACCTTTTCCAAATCGCTTGTAATATGGGAAGACAACAAAATTGAGTGATTTTCTTCCTGCACAAATTCCAGAAAAACGTCCAGCATTTCATCACGCATAATCGGGTCTAAGCCGCTGGTTGCTTCGTCCAAAATCAATAATTCCGGGTGATGAGCCAGTGCAGCGGCAATCGCCAGCTTCATCGTCATTCCTTTGGAATAATGTTTAATTTTCTGCTTCGCTGGCAGGTGAAAGTCCTCTAAATACTTCTGAAACAGGGAATTATCCCATTGTGTATAGAGCCCCTCCATGACTTCTGATAATTGCTTTGCTGTCCAGTAAGCGGGAAAATTGTCACCGTCGTAGACAACACCAATTTTTTCACGCAAGCTCGTATCTGCGTCCAGCATTTCTTGTCCAAACAGCTTTATCGTTCCACTGTCTTTTTTGATTGTATTCAAAATACAACCAATCGTCGTAGTTTTTCCTGCTCCGTTTTCTCCCACAAATCCCAAAATAGCCCCATACGGTAGGGAAAATGTCACATCTTCCAATGTGAAATTCGACTTGGGAAATGTTTTGGAAACTTGCTGCAATTCTAAAATATTCTCCATGCTCATTCGTCCTCCTGATAGAATAAAGCCAACAATTCCGTCAATTTTTCAAGAGAAATGTTGCTTGTCCGTCCAATTTCTGCGGCGGCTTGTAAATGTTCCTCTGCAATACGTTGTTGTTCTTCTTGATAGAATTCTTTGTTTTGCGCTGATACAAAACTCCCTCTGCCTACTGTGGTTTCTATGAAACCGTCCCTTTGCAAATCCTCATAGGCTTTCTGTACAGTAATTACACTTACATGGATTGATTTTGCTAATGCTCGCATTGAGGGAATTGCGTCACCTGCTTGTAGCTCGCCGCTCATTATCATAGCTTTAATCTGTGATGTGATCTGCTCGTATATCGGCTTGTTGGCGTTATTGCTGATGATGATTTCCATAACCCACCGCCTTTTTCTTTACTTGTACTTAATGTACAAGTACATTATAACACCTATATATTCATAGTCAACTTCTAAAATGAAATTGTCAGATACGATTATCAAAAATAGCCGTATCTGACACTCGGAATAGCGGATTGCTGTCTATAAATTGTTGTATGTTACTTTACCACACATGAGCATTGGTGGATGGCTTGAAGCCGAAAAAACTCCCAATTGATTTTCTGTCCATTTTTCGCTATATTTAGGGCAGCGTTCCGCAATTTGCTGGCGGTGCAAAAAGCTGGAGGTGTTTCTATGGACGAACTGGATATTCAAATTCTTCTGTCCCTGGCGGAGACCGGGAGCCTGACCAAAACGGCGGCTTCCCTTTTTCTGGCCCAGCCTACCCTGACCAAGCGGCTGCAGAATATGGAGCAGGAGCTGGGGACCAGTCTTTTCCTGCGTTCCAAAAACGGCATCACAATGACCCCCATGGGAGAAAAGACCATCGAGACCGTCCGTTCGGTCAGCGAGCAGATGTCGGGGCTTCGTGCCTTTATCCAGCAGAATCAGGATTATGTAGGCGGCTCTCTGACGGTGGCTTCCTCCTTTGACTACTCCAAATACTGCCTGCCAGATGTCTTGGAACAGTATATCCACGACTTTCCCATGGTGAATTTAAAGGTGACAACCGCCCACAGCAGCACAAGCTACCAAAGACTAGTAGACGGAGCCTGCCAGGCAGCGATTATCCGGGGCGAATACGGATGGGACGGAGAGCGCATCAAGCTTTCTACAGAGCCCTTTTTCCTGATTCGCAGCCGGGAAAACGCAGACAAGCCTCTAGGCAGTCTTCGCTACATCAGCCGCTACACCGATAACAACCACATGACCCTGCAAACCCGCTGGCTCATTGAGCACAATTTAAGCCCCAACAGTACCCTGAATGTGGATACCCTCAGCACCGTTGTAAAGCTGGCCCAAACTGGCATCGGCTGGAGCATCGTCCCCGGCATCTGTCTGGATGGCTTCGACGGAATGCGGGAGCCTCTATTTTTCAAGGACGGCACACCAATGATTCGCAATACATACCTGATGTACCGGAAACGGGACAGTGCCCTTCCCCAACTGCGGGAGTTTATTCGAATCGTGATTGCATGTTCGAAAAAGTAAAAAATTCAGAAAAATCTCCACCGAATCGCTTTTCCTACGAATCGGTGGAGATTTTTATCTTGGAATATAGAGCGTACCATCCATGATTCTCCTGGCTGTCCGCTGCACCGCCACACCGGTGACCTGAATCTCATTCAAAGATGCTGTGGGATTTTCCACATAGGGATACATGGTCATCACACCGGAAGGATGGCCAACCCGGACAGTCTGCTGGCCCTGGACAGGGTGGGCGATCTCATTGACCAAGGTCCCGGGCACAAAAGCCGCCACGCTGATGGCGGAGGCGCTGGTGAGAGGGGCCGCCTTGTGACACTTGAACACGCTGATGACCCGGGCACAGACATCCATGTCCTCGGCCAGAACCTGCTTGCCGCCAATCTCCGTATAGGACTTGGGGACGGTGACGAAGCCCACCTTGGGAACGGCGGGGCTGTTGTCGGTGGCGTCCTTCAGGTCCTTGGCAAAGCCCATCTTTACGCAGGCTGCGCCACGGATGGCCTCCAGCCTGGAAGAAAGGGCCTTGTTAGAATCCACCTCTCCGGGAAGCTCGGTGCCGACAGCGCCCAGGTCCTCTGCCCGGACCAGAACGATGGGGTTGGACACGTCCAGAATGGTGGCCTCGATCTCGCCCACGCCCGGAACATCCAGAATTTCCTTGGTCTTTCCGGTGGGGAACAGCTTGCCGGTCTTGGAGCCCGCCGGGTTCAGAAAGTTGACCTTCAGCTCTCCGGCGGTGCCGTCGATGCCTGCAATGGCACAGGTGCCAACGTTATTGAACTGGCCGCCCTTCACGGGGACCTCTACATCAATATACTTATTGGTGTTCAGGTTGAACATATGCACAACGGTGGTGGGCACCGTCAGGTGCTCTACCAGGCCCATCTCCACGGCGAAGGGAGCTGCGGCAGCAGTCATATTGCCGCAGTTGCTCTTATAATCAATCTTGCTTTGGCCCACAATGGACTGGCCCACCAGGTACTCCACATCGATGCCGGGCTTGTCGCTCTTGGACACCACCACGATCTTATTGTTGCTGGATACGCAGCCGCCCAGGCCGTCCATCTGCTTGGGGTCCGGGCTGCCCATGGCCTGAACGAAGATGTCGTCCCAGGCTTCCCGCTCCGGCAGGTCCTCCTTCAAAAACATACAGCCCTTGGACGTACCGCCGCGCATATAAACACAGGGAAATTTACGCATATCAAACACTCCTTTGTAATTGTTCCGGCCTCTGCCTGGTCGGTTTTGACAAAAACAGTGTAACCGGCAATCCAGAAAATGTAAAATAGCGGCAGGGAATGAAAAGTCATTCCACAAGAGAATAGATTGCCATTTTGAACAAAGGCAGCCCTGTCCTATCAGGCAGAATACACAGGAAAAGCCCCCGCTCTTCCCCCAAAAGGGGCTTCCGGAGGCATGTCATAGAAAAAGCCGATGTTTATCCATTCCCACCGGTGATTTGACTTTTTCCCCGTTTCCTTTTACAGTAAGGGCACGCAAAGGCAATCAAGCAAAACACAGAATTTCTGAAAGGAGATTTTTGATATGAACGAAGAGCAAATGATCCAGGCGGCTCAGGAGAAGCTGGCCGCCCTCATCCGGGAAGACCTGGGAAGAATCGAGCGGATGAAGGAGAGCCAGGCCATCACCGACTTTGCTTCCCTGGACAAGATCGTCATCGGCGTTATGCCCGGTGACGGCATTGGACCCATCATCATGGAGCAGGCCCTCCGGGTGATGCGGGAGCTTTTAAAGGACGAGCTGGCCAGCGGCAAGGTGGAGCTTCGGGAGATCCCCGGCATGACCATCGAGCGCCGGGCAGAGCTGGGCGAGTCCCTGCCCGCCGACGTGCTGGAAGCCTGCAAGGCCTGCAACGTCCTTATCAAGGGGCCCTTCACCACCCCCAGACCCGGCGACCCCTGGCCCAACATGATTTCCGCCAACTCCCTGCTGCGCCGGAATCTGGATCTGTTTGCCGCTGTCCGGCCCATTAAGATTTCCGAACGGAACATCGACTGGTGCTTCTTCCGGGAGAACATCGAGGGCGAGTACATCTGGGGCAACAAGGGCATCCAGGTAAACGACGACCTGGCCATTGACTTCAAGGTCCAGACCCGTCAGGGCAGCGAGCGCATTGCCCGGGCCGCCTTTGAATACGCCCGAAAGAACGGCAAAAAGAACGTGACCGTCATCACCAAAGCCAACATCATCAAGCTCACCGACGGCAACTTCCAGAAGGCTGTTCACCACGTAGGCGAGACCGAATATCCGGAAATCGAGATTCAGGAAAAGCTGGTGGATGCCACCGCCGCCAAGCTGGCCGACCCCAAGTTCATGGAGGGCTGCGAGGTTTTCGTGCTCCCCAACCTGTATGGCGACATCGTCACCGACGTAGCCGCCGAGCTCCAGGGCGGCCTGGGCAGCGCCTCCTCCTCCAATGTGGGCAACCAGTACGCTCTATTTGAGGCCATTCACGGCACCGCCCCCTACCTGATGAGCCACGGCAGAGGCCAGTACGCCAACCCCTGCTCCCTGATCCGGGCAGCCGGTCAGCTGATGGCCCACATCGGCTACGGCGACCGGAACAAAAGCTTGGAAGCCGCTCTGGACATCTGCTGCAACACGGAAAAGAAGCTGGTGGTCACCACCGACGTAGACGGCGCCACCGCCAAGGAATTTACGGATTACCTGCTGGAAACTCTGGAAAAGCTGTAATTGATAAATTGATAAAGGAGAATACATTATGCTGAAGCTGTATGAAACCGGCGTTTATCTGATTGGCAACACGGACCTTGTTGCCGACCCCGCCGAGGTCGCCGCCAAAACCGGCAAAAAGGTCACGAAAGAGGCAGCCCGGCAGGGCACCATGGCCTATGGCATTCTGAAAAGCCACAACCAGAGCGAGGATATGGACAACCTCCGGCTGAAATTCGACTCCATGACCTCTCACGACATCACCTACGTGGGCATCATCCAGACCGCCCGGGCCTCCGGCATGACCGAGTTTCCCCTGCCCTACGTGCTGACCAACTGCCACAATTCCCTCTGCGCCGTTGGCGGCACCATCAACGAGGATGACCACAAGTTCGCCCTGTCCGCTGCCCACAGGTACGGCGGCATCTACGTGCCCACGAACCTTGCCAATATCCATAGCTACAACCGGGAGATGATGGCGGGCTGCGGCCGGATGATTTTAGGCTCTGATTCCCATACCCGCTACGGTGCCCTGGGCACCATGGCCATCGGCGAGGGCGGCGGCGAGCTGGCAAAGCAGCTGGTGGGCAGAACCTATGATTTTACCCGCCCCGGTGTCATCGCCATCTACCTGACCGGCACCCCCAAGTCCGGCGTGGGCCCCCAGGACGTGGCCCTGTCCATCATCGGTGCCGTGTACAAAAACGGCTATGTGAAGAACAAGGCTATGGAGTTTGTGGGCCCCGGCATTGCGAATCTCCCCATGGAATACCGGAACGCCATCGATGTCATGACCACCGAGACCACCTGCTGGTCCTCCATCTGGGTCACCGATGAGAAGACGAAGAATTACTTCACGATCCACGGCAGACCCGAGGCTTACAAGGAAATGCGCCCCGCCGACGTGGCCTACTACGACGGCTGCGTGTACGTAGACCTGTCCACCGTGGAATGCACCATTGCCATGCCCATGCATCCCAGCAACACCTATACCATCCATGAGCTCCAGGAGAACGCCGAAGACATCCTGCACCTGATTCAGGACAACGCCAACAAGCAGATCAAGGGCGCCCAGATGGACATCGTCTCCAAGTTCCATGACGGCGCTATCTGGGTAGAGCAGGGCGAGATCGCCGGATGCTCCGGCGGCACCTTCGACAATATCTGCGCCGCTGCGGATATCCTGAGAGGCCGCAGCTGCGGCAACGGGGCCTTCACCCTCAGCGTCTACCCCGGCTCCATGCCCGCTCTGGCAGAGCTCATGAAAAACGGCCGGGCTCACGACCTGATTGCCGCCGGTGCCATTCTCCGGGAGTGCTTCTGCGGCCCCTGCTTCGGCGCAGGCGACACCCCCGCCAACGGCGAATTCTCCATCCGCCACACCACCCGGAACTTCCCCAACCGGGAGGGCTCCAAGCCCGGCGAGGGCCAGATGGCTGCCGTGGCCCTGATGGATGCCCGTTCCATCGCCGCCACCGCCGCCAATGGGGGTAAGCTCACCGCGGCCACGGACCTGAATGTGGAATACACCAACCCCGAGTACCACTTCGACGGCGGCATCTACGAAAAGCGGGTCTACAACGGCTGGACGAAGCCCGAGCCCCAGCACGAACTGAAGTTCGGTCCCAACATCAAGGATTGGCCCGAAATGCCCGCACTGACCGAGGACCTGCTGGTAAAGGTCTGCTCCTACATCACGGACCCCGTCACCACCACCGACGAGCTGATCCCCTCCGGCGAGACCTCCTCCTACCGCTCCAACCCCGAGCGTCTCTCTGAGTTTGCCCTGTCCCGCCGGGACCCCCAGTACGTCTCCCGCAGCAAGGAGATGCGGCAGATGGAGCGTGACCGTCAGGCAGGCAAGGGCCTCACGGACGAAGTCAAGGCCGTGTATGAAGCCCTACAAAAGGCCGGTCTGACTGTCGACCCTGAAAATACCGATCTGGGCTCCACCATCTTCGCCAACATGCCCGGCGACGGCTCTGCCCGGGAGCAGGCAGCCTCCTGCCAGCGCGTCATGGGTGCTTCCGCCAACTTTGCCAAACAGTACGCCACCAAGCGCTACCGCTCCAACTGCATCAACTGGGGCATGACCCCATTCCTGGTGGAAAACCCGGAGGTGTTCGGCCTGGGCGACTACATCTTTGTGCCGGGTGTCCGGGCCCATGTGCTGGCCAACGACGCTTCCTTTGATGCCTACGCGGTGAAGCCCGACGGTACCGTGACCAAGTTCCCCGTGTCCACCGGCTTCCTGACCGAGCCCGAGCGGCAGATTATCGCCGACGGGTGCCTGATCAACTACTACCGGGGCAGTAAGGCCTGATTATTTCTTACGATTCCTTTCTTTCCGCCCATCCGGGTCCCACGAAGGCCCGGGTGGGCGGTTTTTCACGTATTTGCAAGAAAAGAGCCGAAAGCCCGCAAAAGGCTTTCGGCTTTGGGAAGAAGAGATTATACAATGCCCTGGGCGTTCATGGCATCGGCAACCTTCAGGAACCCGGCGATGTTGGCACCGGCCACATAGTTGCCCTCCATGCCGTATTTCTTGGCGGCGGCATCCAGGTTGTGGAAGATATTGACCATGATGTCCTTGAGCTTTGCGTCCACTTCCTCAAAGGTCCAGCTCAGGCGCTGGGAGTTCTGGGTCATCTCCAGGGCGGAGGTGGCCACGCCGCCGGCGTTGGCGGCCTTTCCGGGCAGGAAGTAGATGCCGCTCTCCTGTAGATAACGGGTAGCATCCAGGGAGGTGGGCATGTTGGCACCCTCGCACACGGCAAAGCAGCCGTTGGCAACCAGAGCCTTGGCATCCTCCAGCAGGAGCTCATTCTGGGTGGCGCAGGGCAGGGCAATGTCACACTTGGTGGTCCAAACGCCCTTGCCCTCGTGGTATACGGCGTTGGGACGGAGCTTGGCGTACTCGGTCAGGCGGGCGCGCTTGACCTGCTTGACCTCAATCAGGGTGGCCACGTCGATGCCGTCGGGGTCGTAAATCCAGCCGGTGGAGTCGGAGCAGGTGACGGGCTTGGCCCCCAACTGCCAGGCCTTCTCAATGGCGTAGGTCGCCACGTTGCCGGCACCGGAGACGGCAACGGTCTTGCCCTCCAGGCTCTTGCCGTTGCTTTCGAGCATTTCCTGGGTGATGTACAGCAGACCGTAGCCGGTGGCCTGGGTCCGGGCCAGGCTGCCGCCGAAGGAAAGGCCCTTGCCGGTGAGCACGCCTTCGTACAGGCCGGTGAGCCGCTTGTACTGGCCGAACAGGTAGCCGATTTCCCGGCCGCCCACGCCGATGTCACCGGCGGGCACATCCTCGTCCGCGCCGATGTACTTATACAGCTCCGTCATAAAGCTCTGGCAGAAGGCCATGATCTCCCGGTCGGACTTGCCCTTGGGGTCAAAGTCCGCGCCGCCCTTGCCGCCGCCGATGGGCAGGCCTGTCAGGGAGTTTTTGAAGGTCTGCTCAAAGCCCAGGAACTTCAAAATGCCCTGGTTGACGCTGGGATGGAACCGCAGGCCGCCCTTATAGGGGCCGATGGCGGAGTTGAACTGCACCCGGTAGCCGTTGTTGACCTGAACCTGGCCCTTGTCATCCACCCAGGGAACGCGGAACATAATAATCCGCTCGGGGGTGACCAGACGCTCCAGGAAGGCGTTCTTCCGGTAAACTTCCTCATTTTTCTCAATGACAACGCGCAGAGATTCCAGAACCTCCGTAACGGCCTGCAAAAATTCAGGCTGCCCGGGGTTTTGAGCGGCGACCCGCTCCAGAACTTCATTTACATAGCTCATAGACAAGTGTGCTCCTCTCACGGTTTAACTGGGGCCTATTGTAGCAGATTGCGTGGCCGTTTGCAACCACTTTTTGCAATTTTTTTATTTTATCTTGCAAAAACGCCACATCGCACAGGGATGAACCCGGGATGTGGCGTTTTATTATGGAATTTGTGTATTGAAATCTGTCAAGCCCGGGGCAGCAGCTTCTCTCGGACGGCCTTGACCAGGAGCCCAATCTCCTCGGGGGTGGTTTCCCGGCTGAGGGAGATGCGGAAGGCGGAGTCGATGGTGTCGCCGTCGATGCCCATGGCGGTGAGCACATGGCTGCGGTGGCCCTTGGCACAGGCGGAGCCCGCCGAGACGCAGATGCCCTCATCCTGCAGAAGGTTGATGGAATTCTGGGTGGGAAGCCCGGGGATGGCCACGGAGAGAATGTGGGGGGCATCGTGGGCCCCGTTGACGGTTACGCCGGGCAAGGCGCGAAGCTCTTCACAGAGGGTGTTTAAAAGTGCCTGTTCCTGCTGCCTGTCCTCCCGGAAGGTTTTGCTGCCCGCCTCGGCCGCGGCGGCAAAGCCAAAGATGGCCGGGGTGGCCTCGGTGCCGCTGCGGTAGCCGCCCTCCTGCCCTCCGCCCTGAATCAAGGCGGGGAAGGATTTGAGCCTGGGGCTGATGTACAGCGCCCCGGCCCCCTTGGGCCCGTGGATTTTGTGGCTGGAAACGGAAATCAGGTCTGCCCCCAGGGTTTTGGCCTGAAAGGGGATTTTCAGGAAGCCCTGCACCGCATCGGTGTGGAACAGGGCATCGGGGCAGAGCCGGTGGGTGAGCCGGGCCATCTGGCCAATGGGCTGCACGGAGCCTACCTCATTGTTGACCATCATGATAGAGACCAGAATGGTGTCTTTCCGCAGGGCGGCTTTCAAGTCCTCCAGGGAGATGTTTCCAAGGGTGTCCGGCTGCAAATAGGTCACTTCATAGCCCTGGGCCTCCAGATCTTTCATGCAGTTCAAAATGGCGTGGTGTTCCATGGCGGTGGTGATGATGTGCTTGCCCCGTTTGCCCAGACGCTTGACCGTGCCGTAAATGGCCCAGTTGTCGGCTTCGGTGCCGCAGGAGGTGAAAAACACCCGGTCCGGCTCTGCCCCCATGGCGGCGGCCACGCTGTGCCTGGCGGCGCGGAGCTCCCGGGCGGCGCTGATGCCGAAGTCATACAGGGCAGAGGGGTTGGCCCAGTCCTGGGTAAGCGCCCGGTTCATAGCCTCCACGGCCTGGGTGCAGGGCCTGGTGGTGGCGGAATTGTCCAAATAAATCATGCTGTTTCCTTACTTTCCAACGCAGAAGCGTTCAAATATCCTGGCGGTGATGTCCTCCCGGACAGTGGCACCGGTGACCTCGCCAATGGCCTCCATGGCCTCCTCAATGTCGATGAGCACCGCATCCGGGGTCTGGCCCAGCTTCAGGCCCTGCAGGGCCCGCAGAAGAGCCTCGTAGCTCCGGCGGCAGGCATCATACTGCCTGGGATTGGTGAGGATGGAGCCGTCGCAGGGGGCTTCTCCGGCGAACAGGTCATCGATGCAGTTTTTAAGAAGATCCAGCCCCTCGCCGGTGGCGGCGCAAATGGGGATGATGTGCATGAAAGGAAGCTGGGCCGGTTCCACCACCTGGGGCAGATCCCCCTTGTTGATCAGGGCAATGGCTGCCGGGGCATCCAGGCACAGCTCTATGATTTCCTGATCCTCCTGGGTCAGGGGCTGGCTGCCGTCACAGACGAATAGCGCCAGATCCGATTCTGCCAGAGCCTTTCTGGAACGCTCCACGCCCAGGGCCTCTACGGTGTCCTGGGTGTCCCGGATTCCGGCGGTGTCGATGAGCCGCAGACGGGTGGAACCCACCAAGACGGCCTCCTCCACCGTGTCCCGGGTGGTGCCGGGGATGGCGGTGACAATGGCCCGGTCGTAGCCTGCCAGGGCGTTCAAAAGGCTGGATTTGCCCACATTGGGCCGCCCGACAATGGCGGTTTTGACCCCCTGCCGGAGAATCCGGCCCTGGCCGTAGGTCTGCAAAAGGGCATACAGGGCCTTGGCATCCTGCCGCAGGGAGCCCAGGTAATTGGAGAGGCCAAAGTCCTCAATATCCTCGTCGGGGTAGTCCAGCACGGCGTGAAAATGGCTGCAAAGGTCCGTCAGCCGGTCATAGATGGGGGCCATGGCCCGCTGCAGACGGCCCTCCACCTGCCCCGCGGCGTTGGCGGCGGCATCGGCGGTCTCCGCCTCAATCAGGTCGATGACGGCCTCCGCCTGGGTCAGGCCCAGCTTGCCGTTTAAAAAGGCCCGCTTGGTAAATTCTCCCCGCCCGGCGGGTCTGGCCCCGGCGGCATACAGGCTTTGCAGCAGCTCCGACAGCACGGCGGGGGAGCCGTGGCAGTGGAATTCCAC
>USQL01000007.1 GCA_900556935.1 uncultured Eubacteriales bacterium
GGAGGAGGGGGCCCAGCAGCTGCAGGTGGGCCGCATTCAGCTGGACAACAACCGGCGGATTGTGCTCTCCGATGGAAAGAGCGTGGAGCTTACTTACAAGGAATATGAGCTCCTGCGCTACTTCATGATGAACGCCGGCATGGTCCTGTCCCGGGAAGCCATCATGCGCTACGTCTGGGGCACGGAGTTTGAGGGCGAGACCCGCACCGTGGATATGCACGTCAAAACCCTACGGCAGAAGCTGGGGGCCCCCGGCAGCCAGATCGGCACTGTGCGCAACGTGGGCTATGTGCTGCGCAGCGCCCCGGAGGGGACGGTATGAAGCAGAAGATCAATCTGCGTCTGGGCCTCATCGCCCTGGTAGCCCTGGTGCTCACCGCCGCGGCGGTGACCATGGTCTACTACGATCTGTTCCGCCAGCAGGTGGGCCGGGATCTGCGGCAGACCGCCCAGCTGCTGGGCCAGAGCCAGGAATTCCGGCAGGCGGGGCAGATGCCCGGCTTCCGGAGCAGCGAAGTCCGCGTCACCTGGGTGGATGCCGACGGCAATGTGCTCTATGACGATGAGGCGGATGCTGGGAGCCTGCCCAACCACGCGGACCGGCCGGAAATCCGGGCCGCCATGGAAACTGGCGAGGGGGAGATCGTCCGCACCTCCAGCACCTTCAATATGAACACCTTCTATTACGCTCTGCGGCTGGACAACGGCACAGTGCTGCGGCTGGCGGTGGATGCCCGGTCCCTGACCAGCGTGTTCCTGGCGGCGGTGCCGGTGCTGCTGGCGGTGGCGGCGGTGATTCTGGTGGTCTGCGTGCTGCTGGGGCACCTGCTGACGGCCCAGCTCATTGCCCCCATTGAGGACATGGCGGAACACCTGGACGAGCCAGCCCGGGAGCCCATCTATCGGGAGCTGGAGCCTTTCGCCCGGAAAATCCGCAGCCAGCACGAGAAAATTCTCTCCGCGGCCCAGAGCCGCCAGGATTTTACGGCCAACGTCTCCCATGAGCTGAAAACTCCCCTGACCGCCATCTCCGGCTACGCGGAGCTCATTGAGAACAAAATGGTGGACGGGGACCAGCAGATTCGCTTCGCCGGGGAAATCCGCAAGAACGCGGCGCGGCTTCTGAGCCTGATCAACGACATCATCGCCCTGTCCGAGCTAGACACCGCCACGGCTCCCATGCAGCTGCAAAGTGTGGAGCTGCTGGGCCTGGCCCAGGAGGTCTGCGACGGCCTGGAGGTGGCGGCCCGGCAGCGGCAGGTGCGGCTGCAAACCTTCGGCCGGGAGGCGAAGGTCTCCGGGGACCGGGAGCTTCTAAAGGAGCTGCTGGAAAATCTGGTGCAGAACGCCATCCGCTACAACAAGGAGGGCGGCTTTGTCCAGGTGACGGTGAAAGAAACCGGAGGCCACCCCAGCCTGACCGTAGAGGACAGCGGCATCGGCATCCCGGAGGAGTCCCTGGACCGGGTCTTCGAGCGCTTCTACCGGGTGGACAAGAGCCGCTCCCGGGAAACAGGCGGCACCGGATTGGGCCTTGCCATCGTCAAGCACATCGCCCAGCTCCACGGCGCCCAGGCAGCCTTAGAAAGCGAGCTGGGGAAGGGCACAAAGGTGACGGTGACGTTCTGAAATCGAGCGAAGCGAGGCTTCCCCTCCGGGGAAGCTGGCAGGGCGAAGCCCTGACTGATGAGGGGCGGTACGACTGACGGAATGAGGAAGCCCAGGCGAATCCGTATACCCCCGGACGCAAACCAAAAAGGTGATATTGGAGAAGCCAGCTGCCTTTTCTTTGGCAATGGCCACCATGGCGTGAGAGGGGGATATGGCGGGCGGTTCAAAAATTGCGCAATCTGCCAAAGGGCATTGAAGCATATTATGAGACGCCTATCCATAATCATGTTGGAGTTGGGCATTTTGGATGCGATCATGCCCTCGTGGCTCGGCCGCTTGCAAGTGGCCTGTTGTCATATTGCATAAATTTTTTGGACGTTATTGATAAATTCTTGTGTATATGCTAATATAAACATATCACATATCAATATAGTTGACTTACCAAATCTGTTGACACGCAAAACGCCGCGCCGTAAAATACAGGGAAAGGGAAAATTGTGCGCTTTTTTGCGAGAAAAGAGGTTGACAAACTATGCCGTTGAACAGTATACTTACGACAGACAGACAGACAGACAGACAGACAGACAGACAGACAGACAGACAGACAGACAGAGTTAAATCTGCCTGTTTTTGTGCTGTCCGCATATCGCTATAACAGAGGAAGCAGTTGTCCATTCCAGCCGGATGGATGACCGCTTCCTTTTTGCGTGTAAAAAAGTTTTAGCGAAAGGAGAGGGTAGAATTGTCAGAATTATCCGTAGTACGCACAGAGAAAAAATACAGCATCTCACCGTGCCAGCGCAGCACGCTTCTCTATCGGCTGGAGCCGATCATAAGGCTGGACCAGCACAGCGGGCTGGAGGGCTATATGGTGCGGTCACTTTACTTTGACAGCATTTATGACAACGATTACTTTGACAAGGTAAGCGGGTTGGAAATGCGGAAGAAGGTGCGGCTGCGCGTCTATGCCCCGGAGCAACAGACCGTTAAATTGGAGCTGAAGCAAAAGCAGGGCAGTGCGCAGAAAAAAATCAGCCTTTCCATTTCAAGAGATTTGGCAGAAGAAATGATGGGTGGGCAGTACAGCGGGTTGGTGGAGCTTGGCTCCGATACGGCCATGATGTTTTACCGGATTTTGGAAACGGGGCTGTACCGGCCCCAATGTATCATCGAGTACAACCGCATCGCCTTTGCGGAGGAAAGCAACGACATCCGGATCACGGTGGATTCAGACATCGGCATGAGTCCTTTTTGTGAGCGATTCTTTGACCGGGAGGTCAGCTATCTTCCAGTCAGAAAAGAACCGGTATTAGAGGTGAAATACAACCGATTTTTATTGAGCAGCGTCAAGCGGGTTTTAGACTTTGCGGATTCCACAGAACTGGCCATCAGTAAATATGCCATGTCCCGGCAGGTTCTGGGGATGTAAAAAAATTTACGGAGGTATAGAATGTGAAAGAGTTTATTATGCAGTATTCCCAGGAAGTGGTGCAGCAGCTTACGGTAGAGCGCATTGTGCTGAACATGGTGGTGGCCCTGGTGTTGGGGCTGGTGATCTACTTGTCCTACCGGTTTTCCCACTCCGGCGCGGTATACAGTGCCAGATTCAATGTATCCCTGCTGATGATGACCCTGATCACCACCATGATCATGAACGTTATCGGCAATAACATTTCCCTGTCCCTTGGTATGGTGGGTGCCCTTTCCATTGTAAGATTCCGCACCGCCATTAAAGACACCCGGGATACGGCCTATATTTTCTGGTGCATTGCGGTGGGTATCTGCTGCGGCGTTTCCTACTATGCCCTGGCGGCCATCAGCACAGGCATGATTTTCCTGGTCATGCTGGTGATGGGCTGCATCAAGGCCAATGACCGATACCTGCTGATCATCCACGCAAACCAGGAGGACTGCGCCAAAGAAATCGAAAACACCATTTTTCAGCAGTACAAAGGCCAGGCCGTTTTGCGGGTGGCAAACCGTACAACGGGCCAATTGGAGTACATCTATGAGCTGACATCCCGGATGCTCCGTGACAAAAAGCAAGGGAACACGGATCCTGTGGAGCTTTTAAGAGGAATTGAGGGGGTATACCGGGTGAATCTGGTGTGTCAGAACGAGGAGATGAGCAGATAGTGAGATGGAACGAAAAACAGATTTCCGTTATTCTCATTGTACTGTTAGTGCTTGGCGGCTTGATTGTATTCTGCGTACAGGAAAACCGCTATTTTTTCCCGAAGGTTCCCGCACCGACCAAGGCGCAGACCACCGATTTGTCCTCAAAAAGCATTGTAGCCGGGAGTGATTTCATCCCGGATGGCGGCCATGGTATGGGGGGAAGAACCAATTATCGCTCCAAGGAATTGCGGATAGATGATTCATTTACCAGCAATCTCCCTTTGGTGGTCATTGACACCGGCGACCAGGAACTAACGCA
Organism: uncultured Eubacteriales bacterium; assembly: GCA_900556935.1. Taxonomy (GTDB): domain Bacteria; phylum Bacillota; class Clostridia; order Oscillospirales; family Oscillospiraceae; genus Faecousia. The sequence goes on from USQL01000007.1 coordinate 4,049, forward strand.
TGGGGCGGTATGGGACGATGAAAAAAAATACTATGTTTCAACAGGGGAAGACCCCTATGCCTATGGGGAAATCTATATTATAGACAAGTCCAAGGGCATCAATCAGCTTGCGGATCAACCGACCTTTAAATCCCAGTGCAAACTCAAAATCCGGGGAAATTCTTCCGGCAAGTATGATAAACATCAGTATCTTATAAAGCTGCTGGATGAGAACGGAAAACTGGATAAAAAGAACGTCCTGGGCATGGGCAAAGACAGCGAATGGATTCTGAACGTCTCCTTTGTGGATAAATCCCTGCTCCGGAATTATCTGGCCTATACAACTGCGGGAGAACTGATGCCCTGCACACCGGACACGCGCTTTTGTGAAGTTGTGTGGAAAGACCAGGAGGGGTATCGGTACGAGGGCGTGTATCTGATGATGGAGAGCATCAAGGTGGGAAAAAACAGAGTGGATCTTCCCAAATATTCAGAAAACAGCCAGTTCATCCCGGCCCTGCTCCGCAGAGACCGGTATAACGACAAGAAAATCATGCTGGATAACTACGGTACCAGAAACCAGCTGACCTATGGATACCTGGGCATTGAATACCCGAATCAGGAAAACATCACGGAAAAAGGCATTCAGAAAATCACAGAACAGGTGGATCGGCTGGAGCAGGCATTGTATGCGGATTCCTGGAATGAATTTGTAAAATACAGAGACTACATCGATATGCAGTCTTTTGTAGATTACTTTATTCTCAATGAGTTTTTCCTGAACTATGACGCAGGTTACAATTCCACCTATATGTATATGAATTACAGCGGCAAACTGATCATGGGTCCGGTTTGGGACTTTGACCAGGCCATGGACAATGGCCCGAATGCGACAGATGTGGCCGATTTGTATACAACAGCCTTTCATGCCGCACCCTGGTTTGACCGCATTCTCAGAGACCCGGTGTTTACGGAGGCCATCATCCAGCGGTACAAAGAATTGAGAGCATCGATTTTGTCGGACGAAGCCATCAGCACCTTTTTGAACGAGACCATCGACTATCTGGGGCCGGCCATTGACCGGGATTGGGCCAGATGGGGGTATTTCTACACTGCGGGAAATTATTTGAAGTCAGAGGACTCTGACCCCACAGACAGAAATACCAAGACCTATCAGGAGGAAGTGGACAAAATTCTCCATGTTCTTTCCGTCCATGGCTCCTGGTTGGATGAGCGTCTGGACAGCCTGTATCAGTTTAAAAGCATCTCTTTGGAGAAAGCAAATATTGATTTGGCGGACAAACCCGATTACGGTTCGGCCCTGGCTGTGGTTTTTGTGGCCACGTTTTTGATTTCTGTGAAGTTGGTACTGAAATACGAGAGCATGTGAATAAGAGCAAGGAGGAGTCGAGATGAAGCGTAAAAAATTATGGTTCTGGCTTATGACCGTTACATCCGTCATTTACATTCTGTGGAGACTGTTCTTTACGCTGCCGCTTCATGCCGGGATCGTATCGCTGATTGCCGGTATTGCGTTGTTTGCAGCGGAGTTCATCAGCATGTTGGAAGCGGTGATCCACTATATCTGCATGAGCAAAGACAAGGCTCCGGAATTTCCGGTGATCCCGGAGTCGGAGTATCCCCATGTAGACGTATTGATCGCCACCCACAGCGAAGAACCGGAGCTGCTGTTTAAGACCATCAACGGCTGCAAGCATATGGAGTATCCGGACCCTGCCAAAGTACACATCTATCTTTGTGACGACAATGACCGGCCGGAAATGGCGAAGCTTGCCCAGAAAATGGGGGTGGGGTATTTTGGCCTTTCAGGAAACAAGTTTGCGAAAGCCGGAAACCTCAATAACGCCCTATCCAAAACGGATTCCCCCCTGGTCGTGACCTTTGACGCAGACATGATTCCCAGAAGCAGCTTTCTAATGAAAACCGTTCCTTACTTCTTCCTGCCGGAAATGATTTTGGAGGATGGCGTTTGGAGAAAGCGGACAGAGGAAGAACTGGATCCGGATTATAAAATCGGTTTCGTGCAGACCCCTCAGAGTTTTTACAACCCGGATTTGTTCCAGTTTAATTTCTTTGCGGAGAGCAATATTCCCAACGAGCAGGACTACTTCTTCAAAGAGGTCAACGTGGGACGAAACAGCAGCAACTCCGCCATCTATGCCGGTTCCAATACCCTTATTTCCCGCCGGGCGTTGGAAGAGGTGGGAGGCATTCGCACCAAGACCATTACTGAGGACTTTGCCACCGGTATTGACATCCAGGCCAAAGGATACACCTGCTTTGCCATTGACGAAGTTCTGGCCTCCGGCCTGGCCCCGGATGATTTTCCCAATCTGCTGAAACAGCGGCAGCGTTGGGGCCGTGGCTGTGTCCAGACCATACGAAGCAGCCGTTTCCTCTTTGGAAAATTGCCCTTCCTGTCCAAACTGAGCTATCTTTCCTGTTTGCTCTACTGGTGGACGTTCCTGCGGAGAATCGTCTACATCCTTTCTCCCATCCTGTTTACCGTGTTTGGGGTGCTGGTGGTACGGACGTCGCTTTGGGGCATTCTGCTGATCTGGCTGCCCTCCTATCTGATTTATAACCACTCCCTGCGTCTGCTGTCCGGCAAGATTCGGGACCAGAAATGGAGCAACATTGTAGATACGATTTTGTGTCCTTACATGATCCTCCCCATTCTGGCGGAAACCTTTGGCATCCGCATGAGAACCTTTGTCGTTACAAGCAAGGAAAAAAAAGGTGCCAAAAGTGCGAAACTCATCTATGCCATCCCCCACATCATTTTGCTGGCAGCGTCCATTGTGGGCATTTATTTCAGCATTGTGCGGATGACGCTCTACAAGAACATCCTGGGGCTGGTGGTTCTGTTCTGGCTGTGTATGAATACATACTTCCTGACCATGGCCGTGTTTTTCCTCCTTGGAAGAATCAACTACAGAAGCTCCGAGCGGTTCCGGGCAGAGATCCCCGTCACCTTTTCTGTGGGTACACGGTGCGTCCATGGCACCACCTGCGATATTTCCGAAAACGGCCTGTCCTTTGTGACGGATTTCCCGGAATTCCTCCACGGCGTTGTGGATTTTGAATTGCGGGACGGAAAGTGGGCTGCCCGGGTGTCCGGCGAGGTCGTCCAGGTGTGGCAAATGGGGAATCAATGGAAATACGGTGTCAAGCTGACGGAGCTTCCCTTAGAGGAAAAGGAAAACTACACCCAGATCGTCTTTGACCGTCTGCCCACCCTGGCTACGGAGATCAAAACCACCGCGGCAAAGGACTTGATGGTATTTTTCAAGAGAAAAACTGTCTCTTCCGTACTGTCTCAGCGGAAACTGCCCAGAATTCTGCTGGACGCGTCTTTGAAGACGGACAGCGGAGAAACCGTCCATGTTTCCAATTACAATTATCAATACATGATGATCACCGGCACCGTCCCTGGTCCGGCCTTTGATGTGTACATGGGAAACACGGTGCTGCACCTGAAAAAAACGCCCTCTTCCGTGGGGGGCAAGGACACATTGTTCGAAGTCGAAAACTGGGAAACCCGATCCTGTTCCCCGGAGCTGCACGAAGCCTTAATGGCACTACTCCTGGAAAAACAAGAGGAGCAGCAGGCAGTCCATGTTTAAGAAAAGAACCGTCAAGACCCTGGCCTGTATTGGGGTAGCCGCCGCGGCCTTGGTATTCTGGCAGCAAAAACAGCTTCAAAATCGCCTGGAAACGGAAAATCAGGCCCTCCGGCAAGAACTGGAGGACCTGATGACCCAAAAAGGCGGAATCGAAGAGCATGGGCGGCTCCGTGTCAACGGCACCCAATTGGTAGACCAAACCGGCGCGCCCCTCCAACTGCGGGGGGTGAGCAGCCACGGCATTACCTGGTACCCGGAATACACAAACTATGCCGCCTTAAAAACCCTGAAAGACTATGGGGCGAATGTATTTCGCATTGCCCTATACGTGGAGCAGAATGACGGCTATCTGGAAGAACCGGAACTGGGCAAAAAGCTCCTGTTCTCCGCAATCGAAAATTCCCTGGCAGCGGACTTGTACACCGTTGTGGACTGGCATGTGCTGCGGGATGAAAATCCAAACCGGAATGTAGAAAAAGCCCTGGCGGTACTGGAAGAAGTGGCCCAGCGGTATGGAGACGAACCGGGCATCCTCTATGAAATCTGCAACGAACCCAACGGGGACACCACCTATGAGGACATTGTGCGCTATGCGGATCAAATCATACCGGTGATCCGGCAGCACGCCCCCAACGCCTTGATCCTGGTGGGAACACCAAACTTCTGCACCTCCCTTTCAGAAGCGATCCAAAACCCCCTGGAATATCCCAACGTGATGTACACCTATCACTATTATGCCGGTATCTCGGACTGCAAGTCTGCCATGAAAAAAATCGCCCGGGGGCTTTCAGCTGGTTTGCCGGTCTTCGTCAGTGAATGGGGGCTGGACAGCCAGGATGCTTCGGAGGAGCATTGGAATGAGACCAGGGTGTTTCTGGATTATTTGGAACAGGAACAAATCGGATGGATCAACTGGTCCCTGTGCAACAAAGACGAGGGCTATTCCATACTCCTGCCAGACAGCCACAAGCTGCACGGCTGGACGGGGGAAGACTTCACAGACAGCGGAAAATTCCTTTTGGATTATTTGGAAAACTCTGAATAAATCGTCTGCGGCTGAGCGGCGAATCTTTTGTCCCCAGTCTGCGGTTTGAAAAATGGAGGGGTGTGATAAGCCTCGCGGGAAATTTATCTCCGGGGAGGCGATACATATTACTTCGACATTTTTAACTGTCCTTGGGGCTTTGGGCTCCATTGCCAGTATTGTGTCTGTCGTACTGTATCTGTACGATAAAAAGAAGTGAGCCGTCTGCCAGCGACAGACGACTCACGCTTTGAGGACGAAGGTCTCAACTCTGTAAGTATGTGTGTTGTGGCAACCGTCCGGGTTTCCAACAACGGGGAGGTGCTTGTTACCAGCAGGCATCTCCTTTTGTTTTTATGATCGTTCAACGCTTCCGTTTTGTCAAGTGCGCCACATTGTACGCTCCTGCTTTATTTCCGCTCCCAGCTGAGTACCTCGCCGGTTTTTGTGTTTAAAACCACGGTGGCGGTGTATTGCTTTTCCATGACTCCGTCGTTGGCTACGGCTTTGGCCTTGGATTTGGAGAGGCCCCGGATGGTTTCCAGGTCCTGGTCGTAGCCGGAAAGGGCGTTTTCGTCTACGGTGTAGACGGCCACCGTATAGGTGGTTTCATCGGACAGGAACTTTTTATAGGCGCTTTCGACGGTGGTGACGGTGGTATCGGGCACCAGCGTGGGGTCCTCCTGGGCAAGCACCTGGGTCATGCGGGTGTTTTCCTCGTAGCGCTGCTCCGCCGTATACTTGGAGGATAGGGAAGTGGTTTTATAGTAGTAGCTCAGATATCCCATAACACCGGCAACGCCCACCACCAAGAGGACCACCAGAGAGGCGGCCTGACGCTTGGTAAACTGCAAATCCTGCTTGGCATCCCGTCCGGTGTAGGTAAGCCCCAGGCGGCTGGTGATGGGCAGCATCACAGACAGGAACAGGGCCAGAAGCACGGCCTCAATGGGGAACATGAGGATGTTTTTAATCATCCCCGGCACCGCCATGGCCAGGGTATACTGCTTGCCATCCATGAACAGGGCATAGTACCACATGTGGATGGGGGTCTGCAAAATCACGTTGACACCCAGGCTGATGGTAAATCGGCTGAGCATCACCCGCAGGGTGGTGGTTCTGGCCCGGTACAGGTACAGGGCGAAGACCACGCCGCCCGCGGCCTCCGTAATCATATAGGGCGGGAAGAAGATGCCGTCCGGGCGGATGAGGTAGCCCAGGACATCTGTAATGAAGCCGCACAGGCAGGCCATCACCGGCCCGTAGACCATGGCACCCAGGGCGGTGACGAAGAAGGAGACGTTGATTTTCAGGAAGGGGGTGATGGGGATGGCGAACTGCTTCATCACCAGCTTCAGGGCGATGAGCAGCGCGGCGAACACCAGCATGTGGATGTCCTTCAGCTCGGCCACTGCGTCGCGCCAATAGGCCTTGGAAAAGGGATGGGGGTAGAGATTGTTGGTTTTTTTGGACATGAAAAAATCCTCCTTTTTTTGTAGGAGCGACCAAGGCGAAAGCCAGCGGTGATGACAAACAAAAAGCCCCAATGGCGCAATGCCACCGGGGAGTGATTTTTTGTATGTCAGCATACCCGTGAGGAAGAACGGCTCCGGCCTTTCATCGCTCAACCGAGTTTCGTTGCTACATAAAGGAGGCTGTAAGCCCACATTTATGGCGCAGCGGGTGCGAAAATCCCATCGCGGGCAACCTGCCCTTCGTCTGCCACACAACTCCCCATCTTGACAGCACTTCACGCGGGATTCTCTACTCTGTTCGCCATCAATATACACCATATCGATATAAAAGTAAAGATATATTTTTGGATTTTTGAAAAAATCTTTCCGGGAATCTCTTTCCCTAGTTTTCCGCCTTCCGGGGGGCTACAATGGGCTTATCCTATACCGGAGGAGGAAGGGCAATGCAGTGCCAGAAGCTAAAGACCTATATGGAGACCGGAAGGGTGATTTTTCTGCCAACCCGGTCCATTCGGCCCAGTCCCATGCAGCCGAGAACTGTGTTTTCCCAGGATGCCCTGGCAGAGCTGGCCGATTCCATCCGGCTCCACGGGGTGCTGCAGCCCCTCTCCGTCCGCAGGGCAGCCAATGGCTACGAGCTGATTGCCGGGGAACGGCGGCTGCGGGCCGCCCAACTGGCGGGCCTGGGTGAGGTACCCTGCCTGATTTTGCAGATGGACGACAGGGAAAGCGCTCTGGCTGCCATGGTGGAAAACCTCCAGCGGCAGGACCTGGACTTTGTGGAGGAGGCCCAGGGCATCGCCAGGCTGATGGAGTCCCAGCAGCTCAGCCAGGAGCAGACGGCAAGGCTCTTAGGCAAGAGCCAGAGCGCCGTTGCCAACAAGCTGCGGCTTTTAAAGCACGGCAAAACCGTCCTCTATGCCCTGCGGGAGGCGGGACTGACGGAACGCCACGGGCGGGCGCTATTGAAGCTTACCGGCGAGCAGGAAAAGCTGGATGCCATCCAGGTCATCCAAAAGCAGGGGATGACGGTTGCGGCGGCGGAAAAATACATCGATAGCCTCTTGTCCACCCGCGCTCCCCGAAAACGCCAGGCAAGCGTGGGGGCGTTCTTAAACAGCCTGACGGAATCCCTGCAAAGAATCCAGCGCTCCGGTGTCCCCGCCGTCTCCGAACGCCGGGAGACGGACAAGCAAATCGTTTTGACCATTACCATTCCAAAGGAAGGGAAAGACTGAAAAACACGAACAAAAACAGTAGGGGCGGCTACCAGCCGCCCGAAACGTATCGAACCTGAGCGGTTGAAACAAAACGTTCAGGCCGATTGGCTTTCGGGCGGCTAATAGCCGCCCCTACTGGGTATGAAAAGTTTATTCACGGTCCGCAACAGACAGATAAATCTCCCGCATTTCTTCGGAGACCTCTTCCAGACCAAAGGACTGGACCTTTTGCCGGGCGGCATCCCCCAGGCGGCGGCACAGGGCTGTGTCTCCTGCCAAGGCGCGGATGGCTTTGGCAACAGAGGCGGGGTTCAGCGGGGTGTAAAGGCCCTCTTTTCCGTTCTCAATCAGGTCGGTGTTGCCACGGATGGGGCTGACGATGGCGGGCAGGGCGCTGCTCATGGCCTCCATCAGGGAAAGGGACAGCCCCTCCCGGAAGGAGATAAACAAAAACGCGTCCGCCGCGGCATACAGCGCCGGTACATCCTGTCGGTAGCCCAGGAAGAAGACCCGGTCCTCCAGCCCCAGAGCCTTGCACAGCCGCTTGTTGTTCTCCAGCTCCTGGCCACGGCCCGCGCAGAAGAGCTTTACCTTGGGGTCCGGAAGCTGGGCAAGGGCTTGCAGCATCATCCTGTGGTTTTTGTTCTTGGTCATCTCCGCCACGGACAGGAGCATAAATTCGTCGTCCTTCACTCCAAGAGCGCGGCGGAGGGCCTCCCGTTCCCCGGTGTGGTCCCGGAACCTGCCCAGGTCCACGCCCACACCCCGGACATAGCGGATGGACTTGGCATGGAGGTGCTTCCGGGCAAACCGGTAGTCCTCCTGATTGATGGTGATGAGCACATCGGTAAAGAATGCGCACAGCCACTCCGGAGGGAAATAGGCCAGCCAGTTCAGAAGGGGGGCACCCTTGTAAAAGTGGAAGCCGTGGGCGGTATAGAGTACCTTGCAGCCCTTCTTCCGGGCCCCCCGGGCGGCCAGCCGGGCGAGGATGGCGGCAACGGGGGTGTGGCAGTGGATGACATCAAAATCCCCTTGGTCGATAACCTGTTTCAGCTCCCGGTAGGCGGTGAGATTGCCAAAGTCCAGGGGATTCCGGGCAAAATCGATGGGGTAGAACCTGTCGCAGTTGGGAATGCGGCAGTCTTCCGGATTTTCATAGTCGTTTTTGGCGGCCACGGCGGTATCCCAGCCCATATCCTTCAGCATTTTCAGGTACGGCAGGTGAAACTGGGCAATGTGGGTTTTGACCACGGTGGCTACAAAGAGAATTTTCGGCATGGACAGAGCCCCCTTTCCATAAGAGGAAAAATCAAATCAGCGCTTTTCTTCTGCGGATGCGAAGCAGTTCCCAAAGCCCCAGGGCCGCACCCAGTCCCCAGCGCAGGAGGGGAAGTCCCCGGAGTCCATAGCTCAGCCCCAGGACCAGCACAAAGCCCAGGGCATAGGGCCCCCAAAGGCGGATGCCGAAGGGGTAGTCCTGCTTGCCAAGGAAGAACCGGGCATAGAGCGTGTGCATGGTAAACTGCAGGCAGTGGGAAAGCACCGTGGCAATGGCCGCACCGGCCATGCCGATTCTGGAAATCAAAAGATAGTTGAGCAGGATGTTTACCAGGGAAGAGACGATGGTTGCCGCGGCGCTGAGCCGCATTTTTTTATGGTAGTATTCGTAGTTTACCGGGAAAGTACACAAAAAGGTCAGGTAATGGCTGGCGGCAAAGAGGGGAATCAGGCCAGTGGCCTCCCAGTAGTCCTGCCGGGCATAGAGCCGGTAGACCTCCCGGCACAGCAGCACGAATCCGGCACCGAGCACGGTGAAGAGCTCCAAAAAGTTCCGGCTTTGCCGGTGAACCTCCTCCCGGCGGCCACATTTGTTGTCCTCGAAGAAAAAGGCCACCCAGGAATTGTTCAGCGCGCCGAAGAGGGTAAACAGAATGGCCCCCAGCTGGTAGCCCATATTATAGATGCCGCTGGTGCTCTGGCTGACCATCTGCCGCAGCATGACCACGTCGCTGTGGCCCAGAAGCAGGTCCGCCAGGCTGTAGAAAACCTGTGGAATGGCCAGGGGAATGCAGAATTTCCAGTAGGCGGCGCTGTAAAAGGTGCGCCCGTTGCGCAGAACGGCAAGGCACATGCCAAGGCCTAAGAAGCCATACACCGCCGCAATGGCCACAATCCGGCCATAGTATTTGAGCTCCCCCGGAAGCAGCAGCACCAGAACCAGGGACAGCGCCAGGGTTGCAAGACTGGTTCCTACGGACAGGAGCATGTTCCGTCCCGCCTTCATCTCGTAGGTCAGCTTGGTATTCATAAAGTTGATGCCAAAGGTGCCGATGGACTGGAAGAGGACCAGGAACAGGAACAGCGGCTGCATATCCAGCGCCCTGGAAATGGGCCCCAGGAACAGAAGCGTCAGCGCCGTCACGCAGGCGAAGCACACCAGGGACAGGGCCATGACGCTGGAATGATAGGCGCTCTGCTGCTCCTCCGGATATTCTACCCGGGCGGGGGCCAGGGTGCCATAGGTCTGCAGGGTGGCGGCGGTGGAGAGAATGCTGACCCACACGGTGTAGTTTGCCACGGCACCGTAGCCGTCGGTGCCCAAAAGGCGGGAAAACAGGGGGGCCGTAAACAGGGAAATGCCATACAGCAGGCATGTGCTGAGCATATTAAAGACGCTGACACGGTTGCGATTTTTCATGGAGATTACCTATTTGCGATTTTTAAGCAGGCAGTGGAAACGCCAGGCGGGCTCGTAAAGGCCCAGGGCCAGAAGCGTATACAGCCTGCGCTCTTTTTGGGGGAACAGGGGACTGGTTCGCAGGAAGGACAGCTGCCCTGTAAGCTCCTGCCTGCACTGGTCGTACAGGGCACGAAATTCCCGCCGGGTCCCTGTGACAATGCACATCTGCATGGGGTGGGCCAGGGAGCGGACATAGTAGTACCGGGCCTCCGGCAGCAGCTGGGGGGTGCTTTTTTGAATGTCCTCCAGAATGCGCCGGGTGTGGGCGGCAAAATGGAAGGTCTTTTCGCTGACGGCGGTGGTGGTGATGGAGTCGGGTCGATGGCTGTAATTATAGACAGGCCTCGGCAGCATCCCGGCGGAACCGGAACGGAGGCAGGCCCGGTAAACAACCGGCACATCCTCGCAGACGACCCCATCGGGAAACCGGAGCCCGTCAAACAGCTCCCTTTGAAACAGCTTGTCACAGGCGGAGGTATCCACCCGGTTCCAGGTGAAAATCCGCCGGACCAGGTTTTCGCCGGACAGAATGGCCTCCCGCTCCGGGCACAGGCCGATGACCTTTTCGCCGCTTTCGCTGTCTACGTCGTACCTGCCCCCACAGACCAGCTTGGTGCCGAATTTTTGGGCCAGGTGCAGCATGTCCCGGTAGGCATCCGGCTCCAGAAAATCATCGCTGTCCACAAAGCTGATATAGCTTCCCACGGCCCGGTCCAGCCCCGTGTTTCGGGCGCTGCTCAGGCCGCCGTTGGGCTTGTGGATGACGCTGACCCTGGTATCCTCCCCGGCGATGGCATCGCACAGGGCACCGGAGCCGTCGGTGGAGCCGTCGTCCACCAGCAGCACCTCCAGGCTGGGGCCCTGCTGGGAGAGCACGGAGCTGACGCACCGGCGCAGATAGTTTTTCACATTGTATACGGGGATAATCACGCTGATATCCGGTTTATCCATGGGCTTCCTCCCGGCATAGTTCTTGATAGATGGAGAGCAGCTGGCTTAAGTTCCCCTCCGGGTCGTGGGTCCGGCGGGCATGGGCCCGCGCGGCCTGCCCCAGGGTCTCCGCCTGTTCGGCAAGGTCAAAAATATCCAGAATTTTCTGGGCAAGCATGTAGGGGGCGGTGGACTGGTAGACAAGCCCCTCCCGCCGGTCCTCCAGCATGTCGGCCACGCCGCCCACATCCGCCGCCACACAGGGCACCCCCAACAGCATGGCCTCGCCCAGGGAATTGGGGGAGTTTTCGATGGTGGAGGGCAGGGCGAACACATTGGCGCTTAAATACTGCCGCTTCATCTCCTCCGGGCTCAAATGGCCCAGGAACCGGACCCTGTCGGTAAGGCCGTGCTTTTCCGCAAAGGTGCGCAGATAATAGTGGTAGGTCTGCTCCAAAAGGCGGCTTTTGCCCGCGGGGTGGAACAGGTCCGGCCCGGGGACCAGGACCCGGGCATCCGGATAGGCGCTTAGAACCGTGGGCAGGGCCTCCAGAAGATAGTGAAAGCCCTTGACAGGGGACGCGGCGCTGGAGGCGAAAATGCTGTGCCGGGCACAGGCGGCGTATTGCCAGGAATCGGTGTAAAACTCACTTCTCAGGGTCTCGTTGCAGAAATGATATTGGGCGCTTGGGGCCAGCGCCCGGGTGCAGGCCCTGTCCCAGGAGGTGCGGCCGATGACGTGCCGGGTAAGCGCTAATGCCTGGGCCTCCATCCGGCCGCGCTGGGCAAAGCGCCTGCGCTGGAAGAAGACATTATCAAGCCGCAAAAGGTCCCGGGGGGTAAAGCCAAAAGCGGCGCACGGGGGAAGCCCCTCGGAAAAATGCCTGGCGTAGATGCCGCACAGGCCCTGAATGCTGACGGCGGTCCGGTCCAAAAGGCCGTGGCCCACAATGGCCCGCAGCATGGCCAGGGTGTGGCCGTATTCCGTCCCCCAGATGTGGACAACGTCCGGGCGGAAGGCATCCAGCACCCCGGAAAACAGGGCTTCCAAATCCTGCTTATACCGGTGCATCACAGGCTCGGAAAACACCTGATAGGCGATTTCTTCCCCCAGCGCCCCCCGGGCATCCCGGGCACCGCGGCAGAGAATATACACGCTGGTGTCCGGCTGCCGGATAAGGTCCGACAGCACATGGTCCACCCACAGCCCGCTTCCGGGCTGCCCGGTCAGGGCCTGCTGTACGGGACCGGGGGTGAGATTGCAAAGCCACAAAATTCGCATGGGTTACTTCCTTCCTGTGTCTTCCAGCATGGTTAAAATCTTTTTGGCCTGGATGATGTTGTTCCGCTGCTCCAGGACGAAGGCCCGGGCTCGCTGCCCCTGGGCGCGGAGGGCCTCCTCCGGCTGGGCGAATACCTCGGTCAGGGCCTTGGCGATGCCCTGGGGGGTCTCCTCCCGGATGAGGTTTACATGGGGCAGATATTCCCGGGGCATCCCCGGCAGGTCGGTGGTGAGCACCGGGGTGCCGGAGGCCATGTATTCCATGGTTTTGGAGGGGAAGGAGTACTGAACGTACTCCTCATCCGTGGGCCGGGGGTTTACAAGCAGGGAGGCCTTCATCTCCTCCTCCACCACCTGGCCGCTTAACAGCATTCCGCCATAGACGATGCGGCTGTCCTTTTGCGCCAGGGCCTGCAGCTCCGGCACATAGTCCCCGGGGCCGTAGATGAGCAGCTGGGTATCTGGCAGGTCCGCCAAAAGAAAGCCCTCCACCAGCCGGTCCAGGCCGTAGATTTTCCGGACGCTTCCGGCATACAGGCAGGTCCGGGGGCTGCGCTTGGGAAGGGGCCTGCGCTTGGCCATGGCAATATCGGCATGGCCCTCCAAAACCACATAGGGCTTTCCCTTGGGGTTTACCCGCCCGTTCATGGCCTCGGTCAACAGCACATAGTCTGTGCATCCGGCGATGACCCGGTTGCACAGCTTCCGGTAGAGGCTGTTGAAGCCCAGCATGTCGGGCAGGTCCGTGATGATTCCCACGCACCGAAGCCCCTTCCGCCGGGCGGCCAATTGGGCGAACAGGGCGGTGGTGCAGTTTAAGCAGTCCACAAAGACCACACTATCAGGCCGTGCCAGCTTTGAGACCGTCCGGTAGATGTCCATACCGCCCAAAAGATATTTGGAAAGCGGATTCCGGTAGGCGGTGGCATAGTGATAGTCTGCCCCTCCGGCTTTTTCCTGCGGAAGGCGCAGAACCTTTTGGTGCAGCACATCCCGGTTGACGGGCAGGGCCGCGGCCACATCCACCGGGGTGTGGGCGGCCAGCCCCTCAATGAGCAGCCGGTGGTACTTCTGGGACTGAAAAGCGGGCTTGTGGGCCGCTGACTCAAACAGCTTCCGATAGGTTTCGTCGGAACAGGTGCTTACGGCATAGATAACGTGCATATTGCCTCCTATGGGCTCAGGAACCGTGAACGGAATTCCGCTTATTTAGGCTGCGTCCCCAAAGACTGCCGAGAGCCTCTACCGTGGCCATCATGGGGAAAATCCAGAGAAAGGGGTCGGAAATCAGATTTTGGGTGTTAAAGGTGATGGCAAGGGCCAGAAGGCTGACAAGCTTTGCGTACCACGTTCCCTTGCCCCGGCACACCAGGACAATCCAGGCAAGCAGGTTGATGCTGCCCCCCAGAACGCCCAGAATGCCGATGAGAATGGTGGTGGAGCTGGTATTGTGGGTGACGGATTCCAGAATGTAGGAAACGGTCCGGCCCACAAAGGGGGTCCACTGAATGACATAGAGGTTAAAACGGATGCTCTCCAGCCGGTCATCCGAGGAGGGATTTCCAGGCTGAATTTTTTGGAGCATCATCTGGACATAGCTCAGCAGCCGGGGCGATTTCCAAAGGGCAATTGCCCCGCCCAGAACCAGCAGCACCAAAAACGCCAGGGTCAGCTTTCGGCCCAGGGGGGTGCTGTACACCTTTTTGTCAAAGAACACGGCCAGCAGAAACAGCGCCGTGGCGGCCACGCCGCCGGTTGCGAAGGTGCTTAGCAGGGTGACGCTCAGAATGCCCCCGGCAATCCACATATGGGCCTCTTTCCGCCAATCCACCTGGTAAAAGCAGAGGTAAAGGGCCAGAAACAGGAAAAACTGATAAACACCGGGCTCCCGGAAAAAGCCGAAATTCCGCTCCCGGGCAAAGGTGATGGATACAAAGGAAAAAAGAAAATTGTAAAATTCCGCCCCGTATTCGTTATGAAAGGTGGGGACGGGCAGGATGCCCACATCCGCCAGGGGCCGCAGCAGGAAAAAGGCGACCAGGGAATACAGGGCCAGGGCCGTCAGGAGCAGGCAATAGTACTTTGCCGCCCGGCGGCAGGAGAGAAAATAGGAGATAAAAACGCCAAGCAGGGCGCTGAACAGGACGCTGAAATACATCATGGTCCAGTCCCGTTTCAGACACATGGGGGCAAGCACCGCAATGCCTATGAGCAGGGCGACAAGCACCCGGTAGTTCAGAAGGACGGACAGAAGCTCCTTGCGCTGCCGAATGAGAAAGCACACCACGGCGGCACCGGTGATGGCAAAGGTCAGAGCCTGGGCCTTATAGAAACCCAGAAGATAGTGGGAGACCTGGCTGACCCGGGTCAGATAGAGCAGCAGGAAAAGGTAGACGGCAAAGAGCGCCTGCCAAAGCCTGGTATTGGGAAAGGGATAACGCTTGTTCATAGGGCCTCCTTTGCTTGAAGCCGGGCAATGGCCTGGGCCAGGTTTTCCGCCCCTTTTGGGACGCAGATGCCGCCGCAGTCCTCCGCGACCTCCTGGCAGGCGGTGTGTTCATAGACAATGGGGGTGGTGCCGCAGCAGGCGGCCTCCAGAACGGTCATGCCGAAGGTCTCCTCGGCGCTGGGGCAGACATACACATCCGCCGCCGTATAGGCCATGGCCAGCTCCTGCTGATTCTTTGTCCGGGGAAGGCCCAGAATGCCCGGGGGCAGCTGGGCACGCTGCCGGTCCGTCAGGCCGATGAGGACAATGGCGAAATGTTCCGGAAGAAGCGCCCGAAGTGCCACAAAATCGGCAAGGCCCTTCCGGGGCTCCCATACACTGGCAGCCCCCAGAACCAGGAATTTCCCCTCCAGGTGGTGGCTTTCCCGGAAAAAGCCGGGGGTGGGCTTGAAAACAGCGCGGTCAACGGTATTGGGCACCACTTCGATGGGATAGTCCTTCAAAAAGCTCTCCCGCACCAGCTCTGCCAACCACTGGGAGGGCACCTGCAGCGTCAGATTGGGAATGCCGGTAAAGAGGGCCTTTTTTTTTCGGTAATTTTCGGCGGTGGCATCCAGCAGCGCCTTGGGGTAGACTCCCTTCTGGGGGCAGCCGCCGCAGCCATGCTTCCATTTTCCGCACTGGGCCATGGAAAAATAGGGGCAGTTCCCCGTAAAGGCCCAGCAGTCGTGAAGAGTCCAGCGAATTTCCTTGCCGCTTTGCCGCAGATAGTCAAACAGAAGGCCAATATGGATATAGTAGCCGTGGAGGTTGTGCAGCCAGATGACATCCGGGTCATAGCCGCGGACCCACTGCAGAAAAGCCCGGGTGGCGGATTTGGAGCCAAAGCCCCCGGTGCCGAACAGCCGGTGCCCCAGGGCATGGATTAGATAGTCCCGGGTGCTGCCAATGGCCACGGTGGGGATTTGGCAGGCGGCCCCTTTGCGCCCATAGGCGATACAGCAGGTGTGCCCCTGCCGCTGCAGCGCCTCGCAGGCGGAGACAATCAGCTTCCCCGTGCTGCCAAAGTCGGCCACGGTATTGATAAACAGATATTTCATGACCGACGGTCCCTCCTTTTTATTCCGGGGTGCCCAGAAGCTCCCGGAAGAGCGCCTGGTATTTTGCAAGACAGATTTCCGGCGTGTATTTTTCCAGATAGAGCTGACGGCAGCAGGAGCGCATGGCTTCCACCGCTTCCGGATGGTCCCGGAGGAAGCGAATCTTCTGGGCCAGGGCCTCGGACTGGCCGTTTTGCAGGGCCATTCCGGCACCGGCGCGGATATCCGAAACAATGTCACACTCGTCCATAATGGCCAGAAGAGGGATGCCCTCCATCATATAGCTATAGGTTTTGCTGGGGACGCACAGCCCGGTGGTGCCCTGCTCCAGGGAGATCAGGGCCGCACCGCTGATATCCAGGGCATCCTGGTAGTCCTTGCCGTGCAGATAGTCAAGGACTCGGGCGTTGGAAAGCCGCTCCTTTGCGATGGCCTCCTTCAAAGCCTCCAGCTTGTTGCCGTGGCCCGCGAAGAGGAAGAAAATGTCTTTTTCCTCTTTCAGCGCCCGGATGGCATCCAAAATGGTCTGCATATCCTGGATGGTACCCATGTTGCCGAAATAGGAGACGACGAACTTGTCCCCCAGCTCTTGGGCAAACCGGTTGCCGCTTTTGTCCCGGGTTTGGGCTCCCGCGTCCGGATACCAGTTGGGAATGACGGCTATTTTCTTCGGGGATACGTCCCGGTTGGCCTCCAGAAACGCCTTCATCTCCGAGGAGAGGGCCACCACCCGGTCAAGCCGCGGGTAGACCACCCGGTTGATATGCTTCATAAGGCGGTCTACGGCTCCCTGGGGCTTCAGTGCCCCGGTCCGCAGGGCAAGTTCCGGGTAGAGGTCATAGGAGACAAACACCAGTCGGCAGCCGAAGAGCTTCTTTGCCCAGGACACAATCCAGGGGAGCACCGGCGGATTGGAATAGACCAGGGCACAGCGGTAATTCCGAAGACTGCCCAGGTGGGCAAATACCGCGGCGGTAAAGGAAAAATAATTCACAAGCCGCCCCAGAATATGGCTCCGGTCCGGCTGCAGATAGGAAAGCCGACGGATGGAAATGCCATCGACGGTTTCCTTTTTGGAAACCTTTGGCCCACTGTAATATTCCTTGGGCTCCCCGCAGAGCACATCCACGGTAAAGCCCGCCTGGGCCAGGGCCCTGGCGGTATCGAAGGGCAGCTGGGCGGAGGAAATGTATTCCGGGTGGAAAAACTGGCAGAGAAAAAGGATATCTCTTTTTTCTTTCAAGGAAATGGCTCCTTCCTGGGAAGTGGTAAGTTAGGCTTCGGATTCCCGGACGGCCTGCTCCCAGGAAAACACCCGGTAGTCCTGAGAGAAGCTGCTGAGGGTCTGGTCGTAGCGCAGGCTTCCGAAGGCCTTGTCAATCTTTGGGCTTGCGTGGCGCAGCAAAGAAAGAGCCCAGCCGAAGCCGGGAATCAGGGGAAGGGACCTGCCCTGGGCCCGGGCGATGGCCTGGACCATGCGGCCGGTATCCACATATTCCCCGTCCTGGGGGCAGAAAATGCCGCCCTCGCCGCTGTCCAGCAGAAGCTGCACAAGCCGGTTCAGATTCCCAACATAGAGCATGGAGCGCCCGTTCCCGATTTTGGGAAAACAGGGCATTTTCTGGGCGAAGGCGCGCAGCGCCTGGTAGTTTCCCTTGCAGCCTTTCCCGTAAATCATAGGGGGACGGAGAATGGCGACGCGAAAGCTGTCGTCTTCCAGCGCGAGAAGCGCCTGTTCCGCCTTGGCCTTGCTCTGCCCGTAGTAATCCGTCGGGCACAGGGGGGTCTGGGCGGTGATGGTGACGGTTTTTCCATAGGGGGCGGTGAGCCCGTAAACGGCCATGGTGGAAAGAAATACAAACTGCCGGACTCCCTCGGCCTTGGCCTTTTTGGCAACCGCTGCGGGAAGTACCGCATTGATTTCGTTATAGCGTTCTGCCTGGGACGGGTCGTTTTTCGCCTGCTCCCGGTGCACCAGGGCGGCGGTATAATAGATGGCATCGAAACCGCCCAGGGGCGTTTCCTTCCAGCCCCCGTCCCGGACACTGAGGGTGCGCACCCGGTAGCGTTCCGGAAACCGGGCAAGGTACGCGCCCAGCGAGGAGCCCAGGTAACTGTTGGGGCCCACAATCAGAACCTGCTTCATTGCTTTTGCTCCTTTTCCATGGCTCCGGTACCGCCCTCTACCACGCCATCGTGCTTCAAAACGGCGGCGATGGTGCCGAAGAAGCACTTGCAGTCGAAGGAAAAGCTGAGCTTTTGGACGTACTCACCGTCCAGCCTGGCCTTGACATCGATGGGCAGCTCGTCCCGGCCGTTGATCTGGGCCCAGCCGGTGAGGCCCGGGCGGACATCGTTGGCACCGTATTTGTCCCGCTGGGCAATCAGGTCCTCCTGATTCCAAAGGGCGGGCCGGGGGCCGATGACGGACATTTTTCCGGTAAAAATCTGGAAAATCTGGGGCAGCTCGTCCAGAGAGGTTTTGCGCAGGATGCCGCCTACCCGGGTGATATACTGCTGGGGGTTTTCCAGCAGATGGGTGGGGACATCATGGGGGGTGCACATCCGCATGGTGCGGAATTTCAGAATCCGAAAATAGGATTTGTGAATGCCCACCCGCTTCTGACGGAAAAAGACAGGGCCGGGGTCGTCCACGAGAATGGCCAGTGTCACAAGAAGATAGACAGGGGAGAGAATCACAATTCCGCAGCCGGACAGGATGATATCCAGTGCCCGTTTTCCGAATTTTCGATACAAGGAGGATTCCTTCTTTCTGACGCGCTGCTGCTGCTGTTCCTAAAAGCGCAAAATTCTACTTTTCTTATGGGTTAGTATACCACATACCGGCACAGACAGCAAGGAAAAGTTTCAAACACAAAAGCACACCGCTTTTTTCGCGGTGTGCCGGTTTTGAATTTTGATCAGTCCGCCTTTTTCAGGCAGTCCCGGATGATCTGCTCCATTTCCCCGCGCCTTGCCAGCATATCCTTGCAAAGGGCAATCTGGCAGCGGGTCCGCACCAGGTTGTGTTCGGGGTACAGGGTCTTAAAATAGGGGTCGCCCTGTAAATAGTCCCCCAGGAAGCGGGTGCACAGTTCGGCGGTCAGGCAGAAGCAGCTTAAGGCCAGGGTGTCGGCCTCTGTCTGGGTCATGGACGGGGCGGTCTTTTCCAGGAACCCTTCGGCAAAGGCCCGGAAGACGGCCATATCCACACCGGCCTGGGCGGGGTCCGCGCAGTCCTCCTCGCAGAAGTTGGCGGCAAAGCGGATAGCATCGCCAAAATCGTGGCCCATGAGGCCGGGCATGACGGTGTCCAGGTCAATGACCACCAGGGCCTGATGGTCCTCACTGCTGAACAGGACGTTGTTGATTTTGGTATCGTTGTGGGTTACCCGCAGGGGGAGTTTCCCCTCGTTATACAGGTCCGTCAGGGTGCAGGCCAGGTCCTCGTGGTCCAGCAGGAAGCGAATCTCCTCCTGAACAGAGCTTGCCCGCCCGGCCTTGTCCTCGTCCACGGCGGCCTTGAAGGCGGCGTAGCGCTTCCGGGTATCGTGGAAGCCGGGGATGGTCTCGCGAAGGGATGCAATTTCAAAATCCGAAAGCTGATTCTGGAACTCACCGAACACACGGCCCGCGTTGCGAATAATCTCCGTATCCTTGACGGTATTGAAGGTGACGGAGGGAATGTAGTTGGTCATCCGCCAGAAGTTGCTGCCGTCGATGACGTAGGTCTTCCGGTCCGCCGTGTGGTGAAAGTGCAGGCAGGTCCGACCGGGGCACTTGGCCCGGATATGCTCGGTGACCTTATCGATATTCTCCATAAGGCCCACCGGGTCCCGGAAGGCGTAAGTATTGACGTTTTGTACCAGGAAGGATTTTGGCCTGCCGTCGGCCAGACGGAAATTCACTTTGTAGGTGTGGTTGACGTTGCCCATCTGGATGGTCTCGTAGCCGAGATAGGTGTCCTCAATCCGGAAGGCCCGGCACACCTGCTCCAATTTTTCGTTTAAGTCCACAGTCTTCGACGACCTTTCAAACTGGAATCGGGGCTTCCCAAGGGAAGCGGGAACGGCGGCGGACAGCTGCCTGACGCCGCCGCATACCGGCCTATTCTAGCGTATGGAGCAGGAAAAGTCAAATGAAAATCACCTCTTTGGCGATTATCACAAGGATAACGGACATTCTCCGGAAAGTAGACTCACTTTTTCCGGCATATTTCACAAGGCGACGGTTTCACACCGGAATGCCAGTTTGGTGGTATCGCCACCGATTTCGACCGTGATACCCTTGATTCTACTTCCCGCCATAGCACACCTCCTCTCTGAAAAATGGGTATCGAAAAAGCACCGTCCAAATAAACCTTGAACGGTGCTCTGATAGTTATCGGATTGTTGCTCAATCTTCTATCTCTTTATATTTTGTTTTAGTGCAGTGGCCACTGCATCTATATTGAATGGCTTTGAAATGTGTCCGTTCATTCCAGAATCCAAGGATGCCTGTACATCTTCCTTGAAAGCATTTGCAGATAGTGCGATGATTGGAATTTTCGCAGCGTCTGGGCGCTCCTTGCTCATTGCACGAATTGCCCTTGCCGCCTGATGCCCATTCATTTTAGGCATCAGGACATCCATTAGAATCACATCATATGTGTCTGCTGGATTGTTGGCAAAACAAGCAACTGCGTCCTGTCCGTCTACCGCACGAGTTACATGCATACCTGCTTCTTCGAGCAGCGTGATTGCCAATTCCGCATTCAGCTCATTATCCTCTGCGAGAAGAACCTTTACTCCGTTAAGGCTGACATCCTGTATCAGATTCCGCTCAGGTATCTGTTTTGGGTCTGCAAGTTCCATAGGAATTTCTACTGTAAAAGACGAACCACACTCTTTCTTGCTGTGAACCGTAATTGTACCGCCCATCAGTTCTACATATTGCTTGGAAATTGCCATTCCAAGCCCCGTTCCGGCATAATGTGTTCGTGCGCCGTTATCCTCCTGTGAAAAGGGTTCAAACAGCCTTTCCTGAAATTCTTCACTCATACCAATGCCATTGTCTTTTACCGCATAACTGACTACAATATGCCGTTCGTCTATGCCCGGTTTGATACTAATTTCAAAAGTAATCGTTCCGCCATCTTTTGTAAACTTGACCGAATTACTCAGAAGATTCGTCAATATCTCACGAATTTTTGTTGCATCCGTCAGAACATAAAGTTCTTTGGGGATGCTGCGATGTATCTCAAATGTTAAATCCCGATTCAGCAGGAGTCCATCCACGATAGCAATCACATTATCTATTAGGACAGGCAAATTCTCCGGCTCAGGTGAGAAGCTTACCTTTCCGTTCTCGATACGGCTAAGATCCAGTACATTATTCAATAACAACAGCAGATGCTCTGAACTTATTTTTACCTTTTGCAGACTATCGTGGATTTCAGATACATTTGTCTGGTTCAGTGCAATGTCCGTAAATCCGATAATAGCGTTCATAGGTGATCGAATATCATGTGACATGTTAAGTAAGAAGGATGATTTGGCTCTGTTTGCGGTCTCTGCTTTTTCCGCAGCCTCGCGCAACAAAAGCGTCTGTTCAATTTCATCTTCTCTTTTTCTTTTGTAGCCGATAAAGCAGACGGCACAAAGCAAAAACAGCATACATCCTGCCATAGTTCCAACATAAACGGATGCTCTTCTTGTTTGCGTTACCAGCCCATTCACAGACTGCATATCCATTTCAATGCATAAAGCACCGACTATTTCATCCGAATCGCCCGTTAAATCGCCCGTTATAGGATAACAGGCTGTGAAAATAGGACCCCATGTCGTATCAACAATGTTCTGCGAATACACCGTTTCTCCTGAAAGAGCCTTGCTAATATACGGAATCATTTCATCCTCAATATAGTCTCCCGGATGTCTGACATCTCCTGCGTTGGGATCCAGACCGTCCACCACATAGATCAGCCTGTTTTCTTCATTTCTGGTGGCGGTGTATAAATATCTGGTTGAATTCAGCGTTCGAATTTCATTTAGAAACGCGGAAACCTCGTGATACATTTCTGTATTTTCATCAGATTGATGGCGGAGCGCGGCAAATTCTTCTCTTCCAATTTTATTATTTACCAATTTATGGATTTCATCCGCATTTTCCATATCACGTTTGAGTTCCGTTTCAAGGGCGATATCTGTATACGATTTTTGCAGAATATATGTATATGCTGATGCCAACAATGTGATTGAAAGCGTCAAAATTGCAAATAAAACTACGGAAAACTTAGTAAATCTCTGCTTTAACTCCTGAATGTCTTTGACTGACTTCATGTCTGCTTGTGTTTTCATTCAATTTGACTCCACTTTTATTTCATAGAAATATATTGTTTCCTCATTCGGGGATTTACATTCTGAAAGGTCAGACAACATTAGCCTGATTTTTGATTTCCTTATCTGTTCGGATGTTCAGATTTGTTGCTGACATACGCAAAACCCCCACACGGTTTTACAGTATACTCACGTACTCGTGTCATGTCAATATGCTCCTTGAAGTAGTTCCCAGTGCTTAAATGAAGCACTGGGAAAAGGGCGTGAGAGGGAGCTTTCGTGCAATTGTCGTGAGTTTTGAAAAGAAACCATTGCAATTGCGCCGGATTTTCAGTATAATAAGCTGATTCCTATTATCTTGAATTTGATGAGAGCCTCAAAATGAGGCTTTGTATCCGAATTCCTATTGAATGAGGTTATGCTGTGTACTTAAAATCATTGGAATTGCAGGGCTTTAAGTCCTTCCCGGATAAGACGGTCATCCGCTTTGGCGACGATATTACCGCTATTGTAGGCCCCAACGGCTCCGGAAAATCCAACATTTCCGATGCCATCCTCTGGGTTATGGGCGAGCAGAGCTCCAAAACCCTCCGGGGTGCCAAAATGGAGGACGTTATCTTCGGCGGTACGGCCAAGCGTCCCCAGCTGGGCTTCGCGGAGGCCACGCTGACGCTGGACAACTCTGACAGGGCCCTTGCCTACGATGCCGACGAGGTGGTGGTCACCCGGCGGTATTACCGCTCCGGGGACGGCGAATACTATATTAACCGCCAGTCCGCCCGGTTGAAGGACATCAACGAGCTTTTGATGGACACGGGCCTGGGCCGGGAGGGCTACTCCAACATCGGTCAGGGCCGTATTGATGAAATCCTGTCTCTCAAAAGCGGGGACAGGCGGGAGATTTTTGAGGAGGCCGCCGGTATCTCCAAATACCGGCACAGAAAAGAGGAGACCGAGCGCCAGCTGGAGCGGACGGAAGATAATCTTTTGCGCATCGGGGACAAGGTTTCCGAGCTGGAACTGCAGCTGGAGCCCCTGAAGGTCCAATCGGAAAAGGCCCAGAAATATCTGGAAATGAAGCAGGAGCTCAAGGGCGTTGAGGTGGCGGTGTGGCTGGATAGCCTGGAAAAGCTCTCCGCCGCCGCCAAAAAGGCGGAGGAGGACTACGCGTCCGCTTCCTTTGTCCTGCAGCAGGCCCACGACGACCTGGACGGCCTCTACCGCCAGGCGGAGGAGCTGGGGGAGTCCCTGCGGGAAAAGGACGGGCTTCTGGAGTCCGTTCGGGTGAGGACCAATATGTTCCAGAGTACCCACCAGCAGCTGGATGGCCAGATGGCGGTGCTCCAGGGCAACATGGAAAACAACGACGGGAACATTGCCCGCATCGAGGAGGAGCTGCGGGGGCAGCAGGACCGGTCCGGGGGGCTCGACAGCCAGATTGCCCAGACCCAGCAGCGGGTTTCCCAGATTGACGGGGACTTGAAGGATGTCCGCCAGGCCATCGCCCAGTCCCAGCAGAAGCTTCAGGAGATGACCGCCTCTTCCCAGGGCCTGAGCCGCCAGTTTTTGGAGCTGCGGGGGAAAGAGACCACCCTCCAGGCGGACATCGCCGGATGCGAGGCGGATGTCCGGGGCATTGCGGAAAACCGCGCCGGGGCGGAAAAGCGTCTCGGAGAACTGGACGGGGATTTGAACGCGGGCAAGGCAAGGCTTGCCGAGGCGGAAAAGAACCTGGCAGACAGCAAAAAGGCGCTGAAGGAGGCCCAGGACCAGGTGACGGCCTCCAACAACGTGATCTCCGGCTTCGCCCTGCGGCAGGAAAGCCGCCGGAAAAACCGGGATGCCTCCGCCGAAAAGCTGCGGCAGCTATCCGCCCAGCTGGACGGGATTTCCGCCAAGACCAGGGTGTTCCGGGCCATGGAGCGGGACTATGAAAGCTACCAGAAGTCCGTCCGGATGGTGATGCAGGAGGCCCAGAGAGGCGGCCTGAAAAACATCCACGGCCCGGTATCCAGGCTCATCCGCACGGAAGACAGCTGCGCCGTAGCCATCGAAATCGCCCTGGGCGCTGCCATGCAGCAGATTGTGGTAGACAGCGAGGCCGACGGCAAGGCGGCCATCGGCTACCTAAAGCGCACCGGCGGTGGCCGGGCCACCTTCCTGCCCCTGAGCAGCATCTGGGGCAAGAGCCTGCAGGAGCCCGGGGTGGAAAAGTGCCGGGGCTTTGTGGGCATCGCGGCGGAGCTTGTAAAATACGACCCCAAATACAGAAACATTGTGCTGAACCTTCTGGGCCGGACGGTGATTGTGGAGGACCTGGACGGGGCCATTGCCATGGCCAGGCAGTTTAAGAATCGCTTCCGGATTGTGACCCTGGACGGCCAGGTGATGAACTCCGGCGGCTCCATGACCGGCGGCTCCGTCAACCGGGACGCGGGGCTGTTGTCGCGGGCCAACGAGCTGGAAAAGCTGACGGCCCAGGAAAAGCTGCTGGCATCCCAGCGGCAGGAGGAGGAAGCCCGGCTCCAGGAATATCAGCGGCAGTTTGACCAGGTGGAATACCAGCTGAGCACGGCCCGGGACCAGCTGAGAGCGGCGGAGGACCAGGTCCTGCGGCTCCAGGGACAGGAAAAGCAGTACGAGGTGCTGCGCAATGCCATTTTGGAGGCGGAAAACGCCGCCCGCCGGGAGCGGGACAGCCTCCGGGACCGGGACCGGGGCGACGCGGAACGCTTGGCCGCCCAGAAGGCGAAGATTCAGGTCTACGAGCGGGAACTGTCCGAGACCCGGCAGAAGCTATCCGAGCTGGAGGGCAGCCAGTCCGAGGCCGCCCAGGCCGCCGATGCCATCTCCGACCATATGACAGAGCTGAGAACCCGGGAAGCGGCCCTGGATGCCGAGCGCTCCACGGCCATCTCCCACGGAGAGGACCTGAAAAAGCTGCGGTCCGACATGGAAGGGGACCGGGAGAAAAAGCAGACGCTGATGGAGGCCATCCGCCAGGAAAATGAGCGGCTGGCCAAGGAGCTGCAGGCCCTGGAGCAGCGGCAGGCGGACAACGACAAGGAAGCCGCCGCCATGAACGAGACTCTGCAGAGTATGCTCACAGACCGGGCACAGACGGAGGCGGCCAAGACCAAATCCGAGCACGATGCCCAGGAAAAGAACAAGGAAATTCTGAATATGGAGAGGGCCTGTGCCCTTTTGGAGCAGAAAAAGGTTACCTCCTCCATGGAAGAGCGCCAGATTGTGGACAAGCTGTGGGATTCCTACGGCCTGACCCCCGGCACCGCCGGAGAGGCCCGGGGGGAGATTGAATCCGTCACCGCGGGCAATCGCCGGATTGGAGAGCTAAAGCGGAAAATTGCCGCCCTTGGCACCCCTAACTTAGGTGCCATCGACGAATACGCCCGGGTCAACGAGCGCTACAGCTATCTTGCCGAGCAGCGGGACGATGTTTTGACCTCCAAGCGGGAGCTGGAGAGCATCATCCGGGACATCACCAAGGAAATGACCACGATTTTTGTGGAGCAGTTCGGAAGAATCGACCACTATTTTGGCCAGGTCTTTGAGGAGATGTTCGGCGGCGGCAAGGGCCAGCTGATTCTGGAGGACCCGGAGAATCCCCTGACCTGCGGCATTGAAATCCGGGTGCAGCCACCCGGAAAGCAGGTAAAGACCATCACCCTTCTGTCCGGCGGCGAAAAGGCCTTTGTGGCAACGGCCCTGTACTTTGCGATTCTAAAGGTACGGCCCACGCCCTTCTGCCTGCTGGACGAAATTGACGCGGCCCTGGACGACCGGAACGTAGACCGGTTCGCGGGCTACCTGCACAATCTGAAAAAGACCCAGTTCATCGTCATCACCCACCGGCGCGGCACCATGGAAGCGGCGGACGTGCTCTACGGTGTGACCATGCAGGAGCAGGGCGTTTCCAAGCTCCTGCGGCTGGACCTGAACCAAATGGAAGAATATCTGGGAATCGGAGAATAAGGAGAAAACTATGGGATTTTTTGACAAAATCAAGGCAGGCCTGGCCAAGACCAGGGATGCCCTCAGTGACAGCTGGAACGACCTGTTTTCCGGCGGCACCGAGCTGGATGACGACTTTTACGACGAGCTGGAGGAGAGTCTCATCCTGGCGGACCTGGGCGTGGAGACCGCGGGAAAAGCCACCGGTGCTCTGCGGAAGGCCGTTCGGGAGCGGCACATTACCAAGGCGGAGGATGCCAAGGCGGCGCTGCGGGAAATCCTTGCTGGGATGGTCAGCGTGGGGGACGCGGAGCTGAACCTCTCCACCCACCCCAGTGTGATTCTGGTGATTGGGGTCAACGGTGTGGGCAAGACCACCACCATCGGCAAAATTGCCAAGCAGCTGTGTGACCAGGGGAAAAAGGTCCTTCTGGTCGCCGGGGACACCTTCCGGGCCGCGGCGGCGGACCAGCTGGAAATCTGGGCCCAGAGAAGCGGGGCGGACATTGTCCGCCAGCACGAGGGCGCGGACCCTGCCTCCGTTGTCTATGACGGCATCCAATCCGCCAAGACACGGGATGTGGATGTGATCATCATCGATACCGCCGGAAGACTCCACAACAAGCAGAACCTGATGAACGAACTGAACAAAATCAGCCGCATTGTGGAGCGGGAGCTGCCCAACGCCTCCCGGGAGGTGCTGCTGGTACTGGACGGCACCACCGGCCAGAACGGCCTGATTCAGGCCAAGCAGTTTAAGGAAATCGCCGGGGTCACGGCGCTGGCCGTGACCAAGCTGGACGGCACCGCCAAGGGCGGCATCGTCATTGCCGTGGCGGATACCCTACAGATTCCTGTCAAGTTCATCGGCGTGGGCGAAAAGGCGGAGGACCTGATGCCATTCGTTGCCGAGGATTTTGTCAACGCCCTTTTGTAAGAGGAAAAGAACATGAAAGTTGTTTTAGCAAGCAAGAATCCCCATAAATTAAAGGAAATCAGCCAGATTACCCAGAAATTCGATATCCAGCTGGTGCTGGAATCGGAGCTGGGGGTGGACATTGATGTGGAGGAAACCGGCTCTACCTTTGAGGAGAATTCCTTTTTGAAGGCCGATGCCGTTATGCGCGCCACAGGGCTGCCCGCTCTGGCGGACGACTCGGGCATTGCGGTGGATGCCTTAAACGGCGAGCCGGGGATTTACTCCGCCCGCTACGGCTTTGACGAGACCCTGGACGACGCGGGCCGGGTGCGGCTATTGCTTAAAAATATGGAGTCGGTGCCGGATGACAAGCGGCAGGCGAAGTTTGTATGCGTCATTACCCTGGTGACCCCGGACGGGCAGAAGCTCCAGGCCCGGGGCGAGGTTCAAGGCTTTGTCACCCATGCCCCCGTGGGGGAGGGCGGCTTCGGCTATGATCCCATTTTTTACTATCCGCCCTTCGGAAAGACCCTGGCGGAGGTTCACCAGGAGGAGAAAAACCAGGTGTCCCACCGGGGAGAGGCTTTGAAGATTTTTTATCAGAAATTAAAGGAGGCAGGCTATGCTGAACAGTAAGCAGCGGGCGGAATTGAGAGCCCAGTCGAATAATTTGGATACTACCCTGATGGTGGGTAAGGGCGGTGTGACCGAGGCGGTGATTGCCGAGGCCGAGAGCCAGCTCACCGCAAGAGAGCTGGTGAAGGGAAAGGTGCTGGAAGGGGCGCTGATGTCCCCCCGGGAGGTCAGCGACGCAATTTGTGAGGCCACCGGTGCCGACGGCATCGCCTGTGTGGGCTCCAAGTTCGTCATCTATCGTTTCAGCGAAAAGAAGCAGGCCGAGCGGAATATGACCGGCCGGGCCAAGCGCAAGGAGACCCCCGTCAGTAAGTCCGACCCTGTCCGCAAGGGCATCCGTGCCCGCCGCCACGCGGCCAAGCTTGTGCGGGAGCAGCGCAACGCCTTCTTTAAGGAAAAGGCGGTGGAGCGCGCCATCGAGCGGGACCGGGAAAAGCAGCTGCGGCAGAAAGAGCGGTAAGCCTTTCAGGATAAAAACGCTTAGAAGGGGAGAGAGAAAATGGAAAAAATCGGTATTTTCGGAGGCTCTTTCAATCCGCCCCACCTGGGGCATATCCGCGGCGCGGAGTATGCCCTGGAGGCCCTGGGGCTTACGAAGCTTTTGCTGATCCCCACCCGGCACACGCCGGGAAAGCCCGTTCCCGAGACCGGTGCCGGCGATGCCCAGCGGCTGGAAATGCTGCGTTTGACAGCCGCCCGGGAGCCGCGGCTGGAGGTTTCCGACCTGGAGCTTCGGGAAGACGGCTTTACCTGGGAGACGATTCAGCGGGTATCCCAGGCGCACCCGGGCGCGAAGCTCTATCTGCTTCTGGGCACGGACATGTTCCAGAAATTTCCCCAGTGGAAAAACGCGGAGGACATTTGCAAAAACACGGTGATTGCGGTCCTGCGCAGGGGGGATAAAAAGGAAGCCCAGATACTGGAGCAGACCAAGGCGCTGCTGGAAGAAATGGGCGGCTCTGTGGAGCTCCTTTCCAATCCGGTGACGGCCATTTCCTCTACCCAGCTGCGGCGGCTGATTGCCTTCCGGGCGGGAGGGAAATTTTTGGACCCGGCGGTTTTTTCCTATATTCAAAACGAAAAGCTCTACGATTCCGGGGCGGATTTCCGGAATCTTCCCATGGAGGAGCTGCAAAAGGTGGTTGTCAGGCTCTTAAATCCCAACCGGGTCAACCATGTTCTGGGCTGCCGGGATACGGCGGTGGAGCTGGCAAGGCGCTGGGGGGCCAACGAAACCGACGCGGGCAGGGCAGGGCTGCTGCACGATATTACCAAGGCTCTGGACGGCCCCCTGCAATTGACATTGTGCGCGGCCTATGGTAGAATGTTGGATGATTTCTCCAGAAAATACCCCAAAACCCTCCATGCGCTCACAGGAAGCCTGGTTGCGCGGGAGATTTTTGGGGAAAATGAGGCTGTGGTCTCCGCCATTGAATCCCACACCACCGGAAAGGCCAATATGAATCTTTTGGAGACCATTATCTATGTTGCCGATTACATGGAACCCAACCGGGATTTCCCGGGGGTGGAAAAACTCCGGGAGCTGGCCTTCTCGGATATCCGGGCGGCGCTGAAGCTGGGGCTGGAAATGACCCTGGAGCATCTGGCGGAGCAGGGGGGAGAGGTTTCCCCGGCCTCCCGGGAGGCACTGGCCTTTTTGAACGAGCAATAACATTTTTATTCCAGAAAGGAACGAATACATGCTTACACCCAAAGAAATCGCCTACGAGGTGACCAAAGCCCTGGATGCCAAGAAGGGCATGGATATCCAGCTTTTGAAGATTGACAAAATTAGCTCCCTTGCGGACTATTTCCTGATTTGCACCGGCACCTCCAATACCCACGTCAAAACCCTCTGCGATTACGCCGAGTACACCCTGGAGCAGCTGGGGGAGACCATGCTCAGCCGGGAGGGCCACCGGGGGAACTCCTGGGAGCTATTGGACTACGGCACCATCGTTGTCCATGTCTTTACCGAGGAGGCCCGGGAATTCTACGCCCTGGAGCGCCTGTGGGCAGACGCGGAGAGAATTGATTTGAAGGATATTATTGTGGAAGAACCCACAAAGTAACAGGAGATGTCAGAAAAGATGAATTACGATTTTGCGAAAATCGAAGCCAAATGGCACAAGTACTGGGAGGAGAACAATACCTTCCATACCGATGTGTGGGATTTTTCCAAGCCAAAGTACTATGTCCTGGACATGTTCCCGTACCCTTCCGGTGTAGGCCTGCACGCGGGCCATCCTGAGGGCTATACCGCGACGGACATCATGTCCCGCATGAAGCGGATGCAGGGCTATAACGTTTTGCACCCCATGGGCTATGACTCCTTCGGCCTGCCCGCCGAGCAGTATGCCATCAATACCGGCAACCACCCCGAGGGCTTTACCAAGAAGAACATTGAAACCTTCTCCAAGCAGCTCAAGGAGCTGGGCTTTGACTACGACTGGTCCAAGATGATTGCCACCTCGGACCCCAGCTTCTATAAGTGGACCCAGTGGATTTTCAAGCAGCTCTACGAGGCGGGCTACGCCAAGCGGATTGAGATGCCCGTCAACTGGTGCGAGGAGCTGGGCACCGTGCTGAGCAACGATGAGGTCATCGACGGCAAGTCCGAGCGGGGCGGCTATCCCGTTGTCAAGAAGAATATGATGCAGTGGGTTATTGACCAGCCGGCCTTTGCCGAGAAGCTGCTGGAGGGCCTCAATGAGATTGACTGGCCGGAATCCACCAAGGAAATCCAGCGCAACTGGATTGGCAAGTCCACCGGTGTTGAGGTGGATTTCAAGCTGGTGGGCGGCGGAGATTTCTCCATCTATACCACCTGTATCGAAACCATTTACGGCATCACCTTTATGGTCCTGGCCCCCGACGGCAAGATTGTTCAGGACCTGATGGAACGGATTGAAAATAAGGAAGAGGTCCGGGTCTACATCGACGAGACCGTCAAAAAGAGCGACATGGACCGCATCGAGCTCAACAAGGGCAAGACCGGCTGCCGCCTGCAGGGCGTGTATGCCATCAATCCGGTCAACGGAAAGCAGGTGCCGGTGTTCATCGGTGACTTCGTCCTGGCAAACTACGGCACCGGTGCCGTCATGGCCGTGCCCAGCCACGACCAGCGTGACTTTGAGTACGCCGTGGCCCACAACATTCCCATGATTCAGGTCATTGAGGGCCGGGATGTCAGCCAGTGCGCCTTTGAAAAGCAGGATTACCTGGGCAAGGGCTGCCGCCTGGTAAACTCCGAGGAGTTCACCGGCCTGACCGTGGAGGAGGCCAAAGAGGCCATTACCCAGAAGCTGGAAAACATGGGCGTTGCCAGAAGAAAAATCAACTACCATTTCCGGGAGTGGATTTTCGCCCGCCAGCGCTACTGGGGCGAGCCCGTGCCCTGTGTGTATACCCAGGACGGCAAGATTTATTTCGTGCCCGACGAGGAGCTGCCGGTGATTCTGCCGGAGCTGGAGGACTACAAGGGCCGGGGCGGCCAGGCACCGCTGGAAAACGCCACCGAGTGGAAGCAGTATGACCATAACGGCATCAAGGGCACCCGGGAGACCTCTACCATGCCCGGCTCCGCCGGTTCCTCCTGGTACTATATGCGCTATATCGACCCCAAGAACGACAAGGAGTTCTGCAACCAGGAGCTTTTGAAGCACTGGATGCCCGTTGACCTGTATGTGGGCGGCCCGGAGCACGCGGTAGGTCACCTGATGTACTCTCGGATCTGGAACCGCTTCCTGTATGACAAGGGCCTGTCTCCCGTAAAGGAGCCCTTCCAGAAGCTGGTGCACCAGGGCATGATTCTGGGCGAAAACGGCATCAAGATGGGCAAGCGCTTCCCGGAGTTTGTGGTCAATCCCAGCGACATTGTCCGGGACTACGGCGCGGATACCCTGCGGCTGTATGAAATGTTCATGGGCCCCCTGGAGGTGTCCAAGCCCTGGAGCTCCCAGGGTGTGGCCGGTGCCAAGAAGTTTATCAACCGTGTTTGGAACTTCTTCTCCGAGAGCGCCAATATCACCGATACCGACGACGGCAAGCTCACCAAGATTTACCACCAGACTGTGAAGAAGGTTTCCTCTGATTTTGAGGACCTGGCATTCAATACCGCCATTGCCCAGATGATGGTCTTCGTCAACGAGGTTTATAAGAACGGCACCTGCCCCAGGGAATACGCCGAGGGCTTTGTCAAGATGATCTCCTGCATCATCCCTCATGTCGGTGAGGAGCTGTGGCAGCTGCTGGGCCATGACAAGACCATTGCCTACGAGAGCTGGCCAAAGTATGACGAAGAAAAGTGCAAGGACCACGAGGTCACCTTTGCCGTCCAGGTCAACGGCAAGATGCGGGGTACCGTCCTGATGGACGCGGACTTGGACAACGATACCGTGGTGAAAAATGTCCTGGCCGACGAGAAGATTGCCCGGTTCCTGGAAAAGCAGGGGGGCAGCATTGTGAAGACCATTGTGGTCAAGAACAAGCTGGTCAACCTGATCGTGAAATAATTTTGAATTTTTTTGAAAAAATCGGAATTATTTCTTGACATTTCGGGAAAGAGACAATATAATAATCTAGCCTAACGGCCCTGAACGCATCCTGGATCGAGCCGGATGCATCGGAGGGAGGGAAAACAATGTCTGAAATTCGCGTAAAGGAAAACGAATCTCTGGAGAGCGCTCTGCGTCGGTTTAAGCGCAGCTGTGCCAAGGAGGGCGTTATCGCCGAAGTTAAGAAGCGCGAGCATTACGTCAGCCCCAGCCTGAAGCGTAAGCAGAAGTCTGAAGCTGCCCGTAAGAACAAGAGAAAGTTCTATTAATATCCCTCTTGAGTTGTGCGCTAGCCGCCCCGGAAGTTTTCCGGGGCGGCTTTTTTTAACCTTCCCCAGCGGGGAAGGTTAAGAGGCTTCCCCTCCGGGGAAGCTGGCTCGGCGCAGCCGAGACTGATGAGGGGCAGTAGAGACGGGCGGGATAAGAAAGCTTGGGCGAATTCGTATAATCTGAAAGCTGAAACCCCTAGCCTTCTCCTGCTTGGAGAAGGTGGCCCGCAGGCCGGATGTGGAGGGGACACCTTGCGGGAGTGCCGAGCTAAAAAAGGCGCTGAAAGCCTTAGATTCCGTGTTTTGGCGATATTTTCTTACTCGCTCTGGCACTCGTTATAGGTGTCCCCTCCACATTCCCCCGCTGCGGCGGGGACCTTCTCCAGCAGGAGAAGGCTTTTCGGCTTCTGTCCGGGGGTATACGTATTCGCCCGGGGGTTCTCCGCACCGGTTCTGCGTACCGATGTTTTTATGGTGCGATTGCCACAGGCAATCGTTTATTGGAATTCGCTGCGCGGAGCACCACGCTGCGGCGGTCCCCCTTCCCCGATGGGGAAGGGTTTCAGTTCTGACTCTCCTTGGGTCCCCGGTCGTAGCGCTGGGTGAGCTCCCGGATTTTGGCGGCCAGGGCGTTGGTGGCGCAGCCCTTCTTCACCCGCCAGGTCCAGTTGGAGCCCATGGTGCCGGGGAAGTTCATC
The DNA here is from genome assembly GCA_900556935.1 of uncultured Eubacteriales bacterium. Classification (GTDB taxonomy): domain Bacteria; phylum Bacillota; class Clostridia; order Oscillospirales; family Oscillospiraceae; genus Faecousia. Next base: position 37,265 of record USQL01000007.1, read on the forward strand.
CGGGCCTCGCCGCCCAGGTTCAGGTAGTCCTGGAGCTGGACAATGGCCCGATCCGAAACGGAACTCATGGCCGTGCGGATAGTACCCCAGACATAGCCCTCTTTTTTGGTCAATGTCATGTAGTCCACGGCAACCTTCACAGCCTCCGGGGAGGCGGTCTCAAACCACTGGCGCATGGTCATGTTGTCATGGGTGCCGGTGTAGCAGACGGTGTTGGCGGTGTAGGTGTGGGGCCGGTACTCGGAGGGCTCCTTGGAGTCAAAGGCAAATTCCAGCACCTTCATACCGGGATAGCCGGATTCGTCCCGCAGGTCCAGCACCTCCTGGGTCAAAAAGCCCAGGTCCTCGGCAATAAAGTCCAGCTTCGGCAGTCCCTTTTTCAGCGCGTTTACAAAGGACATGCCCGGGCCCTTGACCCAGTGGCCGTTCCGGGCGGTCTCGTCCCCGTAGGGCACGGACCAGTAGGCCTCAAAGCCCCGGAAATGGTCCAGCCGCACCACGTCGAAGAGCTTCCCCGCGGCACCCAGCCGGTCCAGCCACCACTTGTAGCCCGTCTGCTCCATTTTGTCCCAGCGGTACAGGGGGTTGCCCCAGAGCTGGCCGTCGGCGGTAAAGGCATCCGGGGGGCACCCGGCCACGGCGGTGGGGGCAAGGGTTTCATCCAGCTCAAACAGCTCCGGATTCTTCCAGACCTCCACGGAGTCATAGGGGACGTAAATGGGCACGTCGCCAATGAGCTCAATGCCCAGCTCCCCCGCTCGTCTTTTCAGCGCGTCCCACTGCTTGTAGAACAGGTACTGGACAAAGCAGTAGAAGCCAATCTCCTGGGAAAGCTCCCGGGCGGCCTTCTCCAGGGCCTCGGGCTTGCGAAGCTTTACGTCCTCCTCCCAGGAAAACCAGGGGGCGAAATGATGGCTTTCCTTCAGGGCCATGTACAGGGCAAAGTCCGGCAGCCACTTTTCGTTTCGCTTGCGGAAGGCGTTCAGCGCCCGCTCATTGCGGAAGCGGCTGTAGGCCAGTTTCAAAATGGGGGCGCGGCCATTGTAGAGCTTGCCGAAGTCCACCTTGGTTTCGTCGCTGCCCCAGTCAACATTCATAACCTCCTCCTTGGTCAGCAGATGCTGCCGGACCAGGGTGTCCAGGTCGATTAAATAGGGGTTTCCGGCGTAGGCGGAGCAGGACTGATAGGGGCTGTCCCCATAGCCCGTAGGGCCCAGAGGCAGCAGCTGCCAGGACTGCTGGCCGGACTTGTGCAGAAAGTCCAAAAAAGCATAGGCGTTTTTCCCCATAGTGCCCACTCCATAGGGCCCAGGCAGGGATGTGATGTGCATGAGAATACCGGCTTTGCGCATAATAACAACTCCTTCTTTATTCTTAAACCTTCCCCTTGGGGAAGGGGGACCGCGCAGCGTGGTGCTCCGCGCAGCGAATTCAAATCATGATAGCTGCCGGTGGCAGCTATACCATAATTTGTGGATGAGGTGCGGCAGGCACCGACGGAATTAAAAAACCCGGGCGAATTCGTATACCCCCGGACGG